>JBDTRM010000046.1:0-78840 GCA_039931675.1 Bacteroidia bacterium
AACTTCCCAAGATCATTTACATTTTTGTGATGAGTTTTATTTTAGTTTTTTCTTTTAAACTTTTGTACACCGAATTTAAAATCGAATACCTGTATTCATTATTCATTTTATGCATAGTTATACTTTCCATTTATTACATGTTCGAAGAGGTTTCAAAAAAGCCTGCCCAAATACGTTCTGCATTTTTAATTTCGCGGTTACTTCGTTTACCCCTCAACGACAGGCTAAAATTTCTTGAAGAACTCAGGCAATGGGAAGAAGTAAAATCTTTAAATTATATTGAAGGTTCGCAGGCCGAAGGCGATATAGTAAATTTGAATCTGCTGTTTAATAAAGCCGGCAGGGTGATTCATAAATACCAGGTAAATGAATTGAGCAAGGCGTTAGCACGCAATCCCGATTTGATTTCAGGTATAGAAACAGTTAAATTTTATCTTAAAAAATTTGAAAGCGACTCACTTTTTCAGTTGTCTGATAAAGGAGATCTTGTTGCTGTAAAATATATTTCAGGATTGAATCCGGCATTATATGCCAATGAGTTTTCAATCATGAGCAAAATAGTTTTCACCGTAACCAGCGCAGGCAAATAACCCGATGAGTATTCTCAAAACCATTTACAACGTATTCCATTCTACTTTTTTCAGACCTGATAAATTTTATTGCCGGGTTGATTTGGGCGGTGGAATAATTTATAAAGTATATGAACGACCCGGAAAATGGATGAAGGAAAAAGATTTAAAATCACTAACTAATGATATTCACACGATTGCCATTTCAGGTCAGGGGGAAAAAGAAATTCCTGATTATGGTGTGTTAAAAGGAAATACTCACGACCTTAAAAACAGGGTCATCACGATTGGATATGAAAAAAAGACCGGCCGGCCGGTGGGCTTTGCTGCACAGATTTTTTTAGACGTTCCGCTTGGATTACATGTAACAGAAGTGCTTCATTTAGGTTTAGTGTTTGTAGCAAAAGATTATCAGAAAAAATCTGTGCTGGGTATGTTGTACATATTACCCAATATTCTTTTGCTGATAAAAAGTGGATTCCGCCCTATCTGGATTTCGAATGTATCACAGGTGCCCTCGGTCATTGGTGTAGTTTCTGATTATTATGCCGAAGTTTATCCTGACCCTATTCATATCACAAAGCAAAGCCTGATGCAAAAAGCGTTAGCCGGTGGCATCATGCAAAATCACCGCAATGCTTTTGGCACCGGTGATGATGCCATTTATGATGAGGAGAAACAAATAATTTACAACTCTTATACAGGAGGCTCTGATAATCTTAAAAAGAGCTTTGATGAGTCACCCAAATACCGGGTAGAAATTGTAAATGAGTTTTGCAAAGTAAATTTAGACTATGAGCGCGGAGATGATTTTTTGCAGATAGGTATTTTATCGGGAAAGCTGATTCAGAATTTTTTTGTTAAAAGAGTATCGGGTGTTTCAAGGCTCCAATGGTTTTTATATTTGTTTGTTGCGGGTATATTAACAGTTATGTTACCAATTCTACAGTGGCTCACAAGGAAAAATAAATAATATGGAAGCAGTTTTTACGTACGAAGAATTTACCACCCGCAATATTGGTTTTGTATCCGAAGCCGAGCAAAAGATTTTGAAAAATTTGCGGGTGTTCGTTCCGGGTGTTGGTGGTATGGGTGGTACGGCAGTGGCTTGCCTGGCGCGTGCAGGGGTTGAAAATTTTATAATTGCCGATATTGATTATTTTGAAATTTCAAATTTGAACCGCCAGGTTTTTTCTTCAATGAACGTGATCGGAAAAGATAAAGCAACTGTTACAAAGGAAGTTCTTGAAAGCATCAACCCGCAAATTAAAGCAGAGCTTCGCAATAAAAACTGGGTAAATGAATTGGATGAAATTTTAAAGAAAACCGACATTGTAATTAATGGTTGTGATGATATAAAATCAACCATTCAACTGATGCGCAAATGCCGCGAATACAAATTGCCTGCAATAGATGCTTTTGCTTCGCCTCTTCCAAACGTATATGTGATAAGACCGGATGACCAAAGACCCGAAGAGGTTTTCGGTTTTCCCACTGTGAATTTACCGATGGATAAAATCACAAAGGAAATTGAAGGGCAATGCCTGTTAAAAGAAGTTGAGCACATTGCAGTATATTCAAGCAGCTTAAATTATGTTGATCTGAAAATTGCAAAGGAAATAATGAACGGAACCCGTAAAAGAATTTCATTCTCACCAATGGTTTGGACAACAGGTTGCATGATGGCTTATGAAGTGGTAAGATTGGCTCTGAATAAAAAAGGCGGACCGGGAGTAAAAGGAATGTTCTTTAATCCCTGGACTTGTAATATCGAAAAACCACAAGGCTGGCTTACTTCATCTATACGGAGATTTTTTGTAAAAAGATTTTTGAGCAAAATCTGATATCATAATCATTACTTACTGGTTAAAAATGAGAATACATTTTTTATGTCATGCAACACGCAATGATAAAACTTTACATTTCCACTAAAAAAATTAATCATTCAAAAATGAAACATATCATTTTGATATTGTCCATTTTTTATTTTCAAAATGGAATTGGTCAGAATTTAATTTTAAACTATTCGTTTGAGGATACAATACCGAAGGTAATAAATCCAAATTTAGGAGGACCTGAAGGTGCGCCCCCTTGGTTTACGCCTACATGTGGTTCATCGCCTGATTATTTAAGCGAAACTTATTATTATGGCATCACACCTAATGTGCCAATGAATGATTTTGGCTATCAATTTGCCAAAACAGGAGTTGCGTATTGTGGCTTTGTAACATTCGTTCCCTCTAATCCAGGGCACAGAGAAAAAATTTCTTACAAATTGGCTTCCCCATTAATTCAAAACCACAATTATTATTTTGGATTTTATGTAAGCTGTGGTGATTCTGAAAAGTATGCTACTGATAAGATGGGCGGATACTTTTCAGTGGACACTCCAGACTTTTGTCTGGGGTTTATATTTACTCCGCAAATTAATAATCCACCAGGAAATATTTTATCCGATACAGCTAATTGGGTTTTAGTTTCAGGTCAGTTTATTGCTCAAGGAGGAGAGCGTGTAATTTCAATCGGAAACTTTTTTCCTGATAGTCAAACGCAATATGTAATCATTAATCCTAATGCTCCACCTAATTATTCTTTTGCATATTATTACATAGATGATGTTTCATTAATTGATTGCACAGCAGTGGGCATAAAAGAAAATGAACCATTGGCGTTTTCTTTTTCTCCAAACCCCTGTAATGGTTATTTGCTCTTAAGCACGATAGCGCAATTAAAAACATACAACGTTTATAACACGTTAGGCGAAGAAATCCTTAGCGGTAGGTTTTCAGAAAATGTAAATTATAAAATAGATGTGGTTACCTTGCCAAAAGGTTTATATTTTTTAGTGGTAGAGGATAAGAATAAAATAAGAGGCATAAGAAAGTTTATAAAACAATAGAAGTTAATCCTATAAATCATGGTTCAGACAATTTTATTCTAAAAGCTGTGCTAATTTTATGGCTTTGCTAACGGTTTAATTATTTTTTGCAATTCAGTTAAATTTCAATGTCAGGCCAATTTTGTTGGATAAATATAACCAGTAGTTTCTTCCATCATTTTTAACGGACGTACTTCAATTCTCGCTATTGTGCTATTATATTCAAATTCAAGATTTCCTTTTGCAATCTCAATTGCTTCATCAAGGCTGTTAGCAAGAATGTGGTAATAACCACCAATGATTTCAGTTGTTTCATTTTCCGGCTTTATACCTGATCACTTCTGCCTTCTCAATTGTAATAAGACCTCCTGATTTTGTTTGCTCAAATAAATGTTCAACAGTTTTACAGAACTCCCTGATTTTTTCTTCGGTGTCAACAATTTCAACAACTAAAGGCATGTCAGAAGAAATTTCAAAGAGCTTTGCTGTGTGAACTTTTGAGTTTGCACCAAATCCCATAATTCCTCTTGTAACTGTTGCACCTGAAAGCCCTTGTTTTTTGGCTTCAAACACTATAGTTTCATACAAAGGTTGTTGCCCTGCTTTATCATTCTCACCAATAAAGATGCGAAGGAGTTTTGCATTTAGATTGTTTTCCATTTTCAAAGAAATTTAATGATTGTGATGCCGGTTAATGTTGCAAGAAGTCCAAGCAAAATACTTGAGACAATGTAAATGGATGCATACCAGAATTGTCCATCGCGAAGCAACCCGACTGTTTCATTAGAGAATGCAGAGAAAGTGGTAAAGCCTCCAAGAACACCGGTGGCAAGAAAAAGCCGCCACTCCTGTGTCATATTACCTCTTTCACTAATTGCAAATACAACACCGATCAGGAAACAACCGATGATGTTTACTCCTAAAGTGCCGAAAGGAAAAGTTGATAGAAACTTTGTTTGAATGAATTGGGAAAGCAGGTACCTGGAAATTCCCCCGATAAAACTCCCTGTGCCGATTGCTAATATTAGTTTCATTTCTTTTTTTGAAGTTACATGATTTGCTGAATTAGCCTGCAACATAAAAATTAATTTTTAGTTTTTTGATTTCATATCTTCAAAATGAAAAAACACGAGGATGTAACCCAATTTATAATACATTCGCGCCTCGAAAAAAAAGCTAAAAACAAATCACAATGAGTAACATCACATTTACAATGCTAAAGCCCGATGCTATAGCGAACGGCCATCTGGGTAACATTTTGAACGACATTATTAAAGACGGATTTAAAGTCAAAGCCATGAAATATTTATGGTTAACAACCGACCAGGCAGGAAAATTTTATGAGATTCATAAAGAGCGTCCATTTTATAAAGACCTGGTAGCATACATGAGTTCAGGACCAATTGTGGCAGCTATTCTTGAAAAAGAAAATGCGGTGGAAGCATTTCGCAAACTGATTGGTGCAACTGATCCCACTAAAGCTCAGGAAGGAACCATTCGTAAAAAATATGCAAAATCAATAGAAGCCAATGCTATGCATGGCAGCGATAGCGATGCCAATGCAATTATAGAAGGAGGATTTTTCTTCTCGCAGTTTGAGCGATTTTAAAAACAGTACAGTCATTGAAAATAGGAATGTCATCCTGAGCGAAGAGGCCGAGAGAACTGTCATCCTGAGCGAAGCGAAGGAACTTTCTATGTAGGTAGTAAGTACTTCATTTGAAGAAAGATGTTTCGTTTCACTCAACAGGACAACTTTGTAAGCCACCTCTCATCTTACTATCAACACCGGAATATTTACTGCATGACGCACGGCATCCACTGTAGTGCCAAACACCATATCTTTTAATCCGCGGTGACCATGCGCACCCATTACTAAAAGTTGAGCATTAAATTCTTTAACGAATTGCGGAATTACTTTTTTCGGATTTCCATAACCGATTGTTGATTCGCATTGGTAACCTTTTGATATAAGGTAGTCGGCATATTTTTTAACGTTGGCTTTATCTGTGGCAGTTTCAAGGTCTTCAATATCCTTTCCCATTACCATTGCACCAACAGTTTCAACTGCATGTATAATTAAATAAACTGCCTGCTTACCTCCTGACTGCAATGCATGTTCAATTGTCTTTTCATCTGCTGCACTAAAATCAATAGCAATGGCAATGCGTTTATAAGCAGGTGAAATGGCTAATTCAAATTCTTTAAACCCGCCATGAGGCACAGTACTTTGTTTTTGTTTTGCCTTTGATATAAATGGTTTAAGCGAAATTGTAAGCAACATTATTCCTGCAAATATTAAAATCGGAATTACAATAAACTCAACAATGTATTTATACTCACCTGCTATTGCGAGCCACTCAATTGTTTGAGCATACACTAATTTAATATTGAGGCTTACAATGATCAGGGCACTTAGCCATGCCAGGATTTTTAATGCTGCACCTATTTTAAACTCGCCCATTTTTTCTTTATCGCTTACAAAATGTATTAATGGTATTACAGCAAAGCCTAATTGCATACTAAGCAATACCTGTGAAAAAATTAGTAGCTTACCGGTATAACTTTCGCCAAAATAATTAATGCAGATAAGTGCAGGAACAATGGCAATAATACGGGTAATCAATCTCCGTATCCACGGCTGTATGCGCAGGTTAAGATATCCTTCCATCACAATTTGTCCTGCAAGCGTGCCGGTGATGGTAGAACTTTGTCCGGCCGCAATCAATGCAATTGCAAATAATATCGGTGCATATTGGGCACCAAGCAATGGTGCTAATAGTTTATGTGCATCCTGAATTTCGGCAACTCCAAAAAGCCCGTTGGAGAAAAATGCTGCTGCTGCCAATATTAATATTGCTGCATTTACGAACAACGCAAGATTTAGTGCAATGGCAGAGTCAATAACATTATAGCGTATAGCGGCCCAGATAGATTTTGGCGTGCGCTCGAAGATTCGTGTTTGCACTAAAGATGAATGTAAATAAAGATTATGCGGCATTACTGTGGCTCCTATAATTCCTATAGCAATATAAAGCGCTTCATCATTTAGTTTGGAAGGAATAAAACCCAATGCCACATCGCCAATAACCGGCTGAGCATACCACAGTTCAGCAACGAAGGCCAATCCTATAATAGTGATAAGGCCAATGATAAATGCTTCCATTTTACGAATGCCGAAGTTGAGCATGAATAAAAGCAAAAAGGTATCCAATACAGATATGGTTACACCCCACGTTAGCGGAATGTGGAACAGCAACTGCAATCCTATTGCCATGCCCAGCACCTCGGCAAGATCGCATGCGGCTATGGCAATTTCGGCAAGTATGTAGAGGAACATATTCGTAAATGGATGATACAACTCACGCGAGGCCTGTGCAAGATCGCGGCCACGCACAATGCCTAAGCGCGCGCTTAAACTTTGCAGCAGCAGTGCCATCAGGTTTGACATAAGTAATACCCAAAGCAAGGTGTAACCGAATTTGCTTCCACCGGCAAGATCGGTGGCCCAGTTACCGGGATCCATATAACCAACGCTTACTAAATATGCCGGCCCGAAAAATGCAAATATGCGTTTCCATTTACTGCCCGGTAATTTTGTTTCCACAGAAGCATTTACTTCTGCAAGGGATATTGATTTGCTTTGTGATTTCATGCTATTGTATTTTAATCAGCAGGTTTGCAGCTACAGTGCTGCTTACATGCAGGGTTTGATTTTTATTTATGGAGAGGTTTAAAGAATTGTCGTATTCATTCCTGTCAATCACTTTCAGTTTACAACCGATGTTAAGCTGATGTTTTTCAAGATATTTAAGAAAAGCGTCTGAGTGATCAACTACGGCAGTTACGGTTCCGCTTTGTCCCTTCTTTAGTTCCTCTAAAGGTATAAGGGGCAACTTTTGTATTTTACCATTTGCATCAGGTATGGGATCGCCATGCGGATCAAATTTAGGGTAGCCTAAAAAATGATCTAACCTGTTTATGAGATCATCAGAAACCACGTGCTCCATTTGCTCAGCAATTACGTGTACCTCATTCCATTTAAAACCTAATGTTTTAACTAAGAAGAGTTCCCACAGCCTGTGCCTCCTGATTACATTAAGCGCTACTTTATTTCCCTTGTCAGTCATTTGCACACCGCGATACTTTTCATGCTTCAGGTATTTCTTCAGTGCGAGTTTCCTTATCATGTCATTGGCCGATGAAGCCTTGGTGCTTAGTGCCGCTGCAATATCATTGGTGGTAACGGTATCAGTTGTTTTTTCTGACAGTTTGTAAATAGCTTTAAGATAATTCTCTATAGTATAGGAATTTTCCATGATGGGTATAAAATATTTTCGGCAAATATAATTTTAAATTTAGATTAGTCTAAAATAAATTTAAGATTTATAATTTGTGTCTAAGCACATTTCAAAAGCGGGTTGTTTATAAATTGAGAAAAGTATTTTAATGATAAAGCGAAATTTTATAAATTTAGCAACCGGATTATTAACCACAAACAGAATTTATTATGAAGAAATTACTTAAAGTTTTATTAGGAATTATTATTGTAATTGTTGTATTGGCGGGCACAGCCGCTGCTGTTATTGCTATTCGCGGCATTCCACATTATGAACCGCAAAAGGTTGAAGTTAAAGTGGAGATAACACCTCAACGTGTGGAGCAAGGCTTAAAGTTAGCCACGCATCTTTGCCTTGCCTGTCATGTACCACTGAATGGGGTGCAAATGAGTGGCCGCGAATTAAATGACGTGCCTGAAGAATTTGGTACTGCATATTCTTCCAACATCACCAAAGATCCTGATCATGGAATTGGCAAATGGACTGACGGAGAACTCATTTATTTTTTACGGACGGGAGTAAAGCCAAACGGAGATTTTGCTCCTCCCTGGATGCCAAAATTTGCTCACATGAGTGAAGAAGATTTATTTTCAATCATATCCTACCTGAGGTCAGATCACCCAACAGTGCAACCTTCAACAGCTGTTTCTGTTAAATGCGAACCGTCTTTCTTAACCAAGTTTCTTTGCCAGTTTGCATTCAAGCCGTTGGCTTATCCTAAAGAAGAGATTAAAACTCCTGATACTACAGATCTTGCAGTTTACGGCCATTATCTTGTTGCCGGGCGTTACGATTGCTATCCATGCCATAGTGCGAATTTTAAAACCATCAATATAAATGAACCTGACAAGACGCCCGGATTTCTTGGTGGTGGTAATACGCTGATGGATAACGAGAGAAGAAAAATTCATTCCGCTAATATTACTACGGACCAGGAAACCGGAATAGGCAGTTGGACATTCGAACAATTTTCAGATGCTTTGCGTTACGGTAAAAAAGGTGAAACAGGTTTGCGTTATCCAATGATGCCTTATACTCGCTTAGACGATACTGAAGTAAAAGCAATATGGGCTTATCTTCAAACAGTATCTAAGATTAAGAATAAAGTTGACAGGACGCTTTTTTAATTGAATGTTTAATGTTGAATTTCGAATAATGACAAATGAAATACCATAGACTTCAAAATTGGCTATTCATCATTTGAATTTTTTAATAATGAATAAAAAAATCTTGATTATTATTTGCGGACCCACTGCTGTTGGTAAAACAGATGTTAGCATTGCTGTTGCAAAACATCTTGGTGCGGAAATAATTTCATTTGACTCACGACAATTTTTTGTTGAAACTAATATAGGCACAGCTAAGCCTGATGCAGAGCAGCTTGCCGCAGTGAAACATCATTTCATTAACTCGCATCATGTGTGGGAACATTTCAGCGCAGGCGAATTTGCTGATGCCTGTTTGGCTTTGCTCAATGCATCTGAAAATAAACAGCAACAATTTGTTATGGTTGGTGGTTCAGGATTATACATTGATGCATTGGTAAATGGCATGGATGATTTGCCCGGCAAGGATGAACCTATACGCCAACAGTTAGACCAACTGTATGATGAAAAGGGGATAGGAGCGCTACAGGAAAAATTAAAAGCGTTTGATGAAAAATATTATAACACAGTTGATCTTAATAATAAGCAACGGCTGATGCGTGCATTAGAAGTGATACAATTAAGCGGCAAACCTTATTCATCATTTCTTGGTAACAGCCAACATGCATTTAATTTTATACCGGTTTACATCGCGCTTGATCTCAATCGCGATGAGTTGTATAAAAGAATTAATAACAGGGTGGACACCATGATGCAAGGCGGGCTTAAAGAAGAATGTATTCGCTTAATGGAATACAAAACATGCAATGCTTTGAAGACGGTTGGTTACAAGGAAATGTTCGAACACATTGAAGGAAAATATTCTCTTGATGAAGCAGTTACATTAATCAAGCAACATACCCGCAACTATGCAAAGCGACAGCTAACCTGGTTCAGAAAAAATAAAAACTTCAAGTGGTTTAACCCTGATGATTTGAATGCGATTATTAGTCATGTTGATAGTAACCCATAATGCTTGTTCTGTTCCGGGATGGTATCCCGTTTTACACGTATAGACCAACAAGGCAAATATTTCCAGATAATAGTTCACACCATAAACATTATGGTTATTGATGCATGTATATTTGATAACTTTTCGATTATGTTTGTGATTAAAATAAGATGTTAGCGGATTTACAAAACAACTACGGCAATGAAACAAACAATCATTTTTACAATCTTGCTCGCAGGACTATTTCAGAGTGCAGCGGGACAAGACTTCAAACAACAGTTCGATGATTTATGCAAAAAAAAAGACACTGCCGGAGAAGAGAAATTACTTGCTCAATGGCAGGACAAAAAACCTAACGATCCTGAACTGTATGTTGCATATTATAACTTTTATGTTCAGAAAAGCATGAAAGAAATGATTGGACTTGAACAACAACAGAAAGGTGAAAATTCTCTTGAGTTAAAAGACTCAGCCGGAAAAGTTGCCGGCTACATGAATGACATGGTTGTGTATGATGACAAGTATTTAAGAAAGGGATTTGAATATATTGATAAGGGCATTGCAATGTTTCCAAACAGGCTTGACATGCGATTCGGTAAAATTTATATTCTTGGGAAAAATGAAAATTACAAAGATTTTACGGACGAAATAATTAAGACGATTGAATATTCAAACAAAAATAAAAATGCCTGGCTGTGGACAGACAATAAGCCACAAGATGAACCGAAACAATTTATGTTGAGTGCAATTCAGGATTATATCCTGCAATTATACGACACCGGAGATGATACGTTACTTGACAACATGAAAGGAATTTCGGAGGCAGTTCTTAAATATTATCCCGACCATGTTGAAAGTCTTTCAGACTTATCAATTGTTTACATGTTAAACAAAGAGTATGACAAAGCTCTTGAACAATTATTAAAAGCTGAAAAAATTGCACCAACTGACTGTATTGTTCTTAATAACATTGCAGAAGCCTATAAGAGAAAAGGCGACAATGCAAATGCTATAACTTATTACGAAAAAATTTTGAAGCATGGTGATAAAGAAGCCAAAGCAGCAGCACAAAAACAGATAGACAAACTGGATAAGAAATGACTATACATGCCACCTCGCTCAAGCAATCCTTCTGCCATTTCACAAAACCCTCAAACCTTTAACTTAAGCCTGTTGCAATGATGAAAGTATTGATTGATTTGTTAGGAACAGTAACAGATTTGATAACTTTTAGAAAGTTGTCAAATCTATCATACAATAAAGACATTGCAGTTTTTGATGCAAGCATATATTGTATATAAGAACCTTTCGATTATGTTTGTTCGGGTAATAACATGTGATATACTATTTTAAACAACCAACAGTGCGACTGATAACGTACACATTAATTCTAACCTTTTTAATTACTATGACTTTGTCCGGACAGACAAAGACAGTGAAGACCGGCGTGTATTTTGATACCGACAAGTTTGACCTTAGGGGTGAAGGCAAACAAACTATTGATAACACATTCGACACTTTACAAAATGTTGTGCTTACTAAAATTGTTTTGACAGGCAACACTGATAATTCAGCAGACAGTTTGTATAACCTCAAACTTTCTGACAACAGAGTTGAGGCAGTTAATACTTACCTGCTGACAAAAGGAATAAATCAATCTATTATTTCAACGGATTATTTCGGAGAAGAAAAACCAAAAGCTACGAATGAAACAGGTGAAGGGAAACAAATAAACCGAAGAGTTGACATTTTAATTTTCTATAAGACGGAAGTAATTCCCAAACAAACCATTGCAGTTGACACAATTCCTAAACAGATTTTGAAAACCGACACCTGTAAAAGCGACACTACAATTATACTTCCCGAGGGAACGCAGGTAGTTTTTAATCGCTGTGAGTATTTTGAAATAAAAGAGTGCGTTGAGTTTACCGAAACAAATAATCCGCAAGCGATTTTAGTTAACGGACTTTCATTAATGGACACCAGCGGTTTTCCGATTGCAAGTTGCGGCATGTTAAGGGTTACTCTAAAGCCGGGTTGCACAAACAGGGAATGTTTTAAAGTTCCTGTAAAAGTCCGCTTCCCTGTTCCTGAAGATAAAGAATGTGATTATTGCGGGCGGGATGCAAACCTGTATGATATTACAAATAATGGTTTGTGGGTTCAAACTCCGCAAAGCAAAAAAACAGAAGTGAAACTGGTGAAAGTACGTGGACAAATGTTTTATCAATTTGAATTGTTTTGCCCTAACGGTTGGAATAATTGTGACTGTAAAATCAAATGGAAAAAGGTAAAATTTAAAACTAAACATTCTTCCCGGATTATAACTTTAAAAGTAACCAATGACTGCCCTGCCACTGTTTTTGAGTTTAAGCCAAAAGCAAGAAAGAATATTGCAATTGCAAAAATACCCTGTAGGAAAGGAAATAAAACAGTAATCGCAACAATCGTCAACAGCAAAGGAGATACTTTGATTTTAAAGCAACAACTATTGAATGACCTACCAAAGCGAACTGCATTTTCCAAGTGTGAAAAAATAAAAGGTGAAACAATCGGCAAATGGCTTGGTGTTTTCCCGATTGCAAAACGGGAACTATATCGCAAGTATATTATCAAAACTAACCTGCTTACAAAACAAGAATGAACCCAGTTGCATTGAGGAAAGTATTGATAGATTTGTTCGTGGGATTTAATATTATAGAATAACGTGCAACAAAAAATAAACATAAGACTTATTGATAAGATAAAAAAACCTGCGGTGGGAAATAATGTTTCAAGTAAAATTATCAGATTCATTCTTTACCCCATTTATATTATAATTGGAATAATTTATCTCTTTTTAGTTATGATTTTTGGTTTGTTTCAAAAGCTCGTAATCACAATTATAGGCAGAAATAAAAAGGAAAGTGATAACAATACAATCTCTAATGAAATGCAATGGGTAACCTGGACAAAGATTAACGAGATATTGATAGATAGAAAATACATGGGAGAGTTAAGCATGTCAGGCCCGATATGTTTTAGCATAAAAACAAAACCAAGAATAATAGATTTAGAAAACATTGCTTTTGGAGATTGGTTCTTTCCTCATAACAATGGAATATTTTTACAAAAATGGAATTCTACAGATAAAGCAGATTCAGATTTACTTTTTTTTAATGCTGAAAGTTTTAAGATTAGAACAGTCGAAAAAAACATATCATCTGTAAGTTGGAACATAGTTGAATTGGAAGATAAATCATTACAATTAAATTGTGAGACAGACGAAAACATCTTGATTTTTAAAATTGAAATGACAACCCCATTGCATTGATGAAAGTATTGATAGATTTGTTGGGGGGAAATAAAGATATTAAGCACTATTTTAAAAAAACGAATATGACAGACCAAATAATAATTACAAAACCAAATCTTGGAAAACGCATTACCGCAGGGTTCATTGACTATGGAATAATTTTTTTGCTATTTTTTGTACTGATTTATTTTTTTGGAGTACATACTGAAGATAAAGGTTATACTTTAACCGGACTACCTGCAATTGGACTGATGCTATTTTGGTTTCTATATACAATTGGTGCAGAACAATTATTTGGAGCCACACTTGGTAATTACCTTGAAAATCTTGAAGTAATTTCTATACTTGACAATCAACCTTCGCTTACATTTGGACAATCATTTAAGCGTCATTTGCTTGATTTAATTGATATTTGGCTATTTGGTGTTTTGGCAATTTTGTTCATTAAAAACACAAAATATAACCAACGACTTGGCGACATTTGGGCAAGGACAATTGTAGTTGACACTATGGACCAGTCACAAGGGTTTCAATAAAATAATCATTTTTAATCAACCTTGCTCTTTCCAAAACTCTCAACCCTATAACCTAACCCTATTGCATTGATGATAGTATTGATAGATTTGTTGGGAGGAATAAATTAAGTTTATCTTATTTAATAAATTATAAAAGGTAGCACAAATTAAAATACAATGGTGATAATTACTAGACATTCCTTGTGCAGTTTTTCGGTTATGCTTCTATTGCTACTAAATAATTGTTTCGCACAATCAGGTATTTATAAAATCAGTGGAACGGTTTATAATAAGGCTGAGGGGCCAAATGCAGTATTGGAGAATGCGAGTGTTGAATTATTAGTTTCAGATAGTGTCCATTATGAAACAAAAACGGATTCTATTGGACATTATACATTGGAGCATCTAAAACTACTGCCGAATAAAATTTATTCTTTGGCATGCACCTACATAGGCTATCTCACTTATTACGAAAAGATTAATGTCGAAGAAAATAATCTTTTTGATGAATTTAAAGTTGACTTTAACACTCACCTAATAATTTGCAAATGGCATATGGGTTTGTCAGAACATCTTCCTAAAAGAATGTTTTCAAAATCTTCTTACAAACCAACAAATGCCTTGAAGAAAGGCTTAAAGAAAGAAGCAGGTGAACTGGACGAAAATCCAACTTTGACGATTCTAATAAGTGGACATATAGATTATGATGAAACAATTCAAGGAGATACAATGTTGGCTTACAACCGAGCATTGGCAGTTAAAAAAATTTTAATTGGTTATGGCATTGAAGAAAAAAGATTAGCCGTCAGGAGTTTGGGAATTACCAAACCTTATACCATGTCGGAAGATACGCTTGAATTAAAAAAAGGAATGGTTTTAAATTATGAACTTATACAATCTCTTCATTCCCAAAAAAATGTTGATTTAGGTCATCAGCTAAACCGAAGAATTTCTTTTGAAATTGTAAGAACTGACTACGTGCCTTATGAATAAAAAGCCGCTTTAACCCAACCCTGCTGCATTAATGAAAGTATTGATAGATTTGTTGGGAGAAATAAATATATGAACCTAAAATAGAATAGTATTAAACAATACATGAGGATACAAATTTTTATTCTTACTCATTTATTTTCTGTGACATCGCTTTTCGGTCAGGCACAACAAACGAAAACATTTGAGACGGAAGTTTTATCTCATGACAAAACAAAAGAAATCTTCAATGATAAGGTAAAGACAAAATTCAATATCAGCTACCCTATCTTCAAAGTTTACAGCTACAAAGACAAGTCAGGTGAATTTTATTTAGTGCTTACAGAAAGTAATGATAGCATCACAATTGACAAAGACACGCTTCATAGCAATATCAAAGCATTTAATCTTATTAAGTCAAATACAGGTCTTGTAAAAAAGTGGGAGATAAATGACTTTAAGATAAAACAAATTAATAATGAAGGTCTTGAAACATCAATTTCGTTCTTGACAAAATATTGCGAGTTTCAGGATATTGATAACGACAATATAATTGACCCCATTTTAGTTTACGGCTCAGCGGGTATAAATGGATATGGTGACGGAAGAATTAAAATATTGATTTTCTATAAAGAACAAAAGATTACCATTCGTCATCAAAATGGTATTCTTGACTTTTGGAGAAATACTAAAGTTGATAAAGCATTTTACTCTTTACCTTTAGTATTGCAAAATCATGTAAAAGACTTAATGCAAAAAATGGTTGGCAGCGACCTTACTAATTTTCCTGATGGTTGGCAGGATGCAATGAGTAAACACAAACTATATTTTGACGAGAACAAATAAAAACCCCGATAACGGATCGGTGATGGTGACTGACAAATACAACTTCTTATCTTACGATGAGTTATTTGATGCAATTGAAAATGATTTATCAGACAATAAATTCAAAGCATTAGCTCAACTTTTAATGAGTGCAGTTACCGACTGGCATGCATTGAATTTACGAGAACCCAAAAACCTAATCATAGAATTAAAAAAAGAAATCAATAACAAATTAACCTTTGACAGTATTGAAGGTTATTTAAAAAAACTTAAACCCTCTCATCACGCATGGAAAATGGAAGCAATTAGTGCATTACTTGAAATGTTTGACTTTGAAAGGAAAAACTTATTTGACATGAATATTGAACTTCCTGAAATTATCGAGCGCGTAACGCAACATTATAGGCAGAAATAAAATAGAATTTATCTTCTCTTTTCCCAAATACCATCAAACCCTTAACGCAAGCTTGTTGCATTAATGAAAGTATTGATAGATTTGTTGGGGAGAAACCTACTAACCCAAATTCAGAAAACTTTTTCGCTACCTTTGACTTATAAAAATTATATCATGTTGATAGAAAGAACATCAAGCGAAGTGATCATCCGGCTTCCATCTTATGTGGACACAGAAGGCTTACAGCAGCTTGTAGATTATTTGAGCTACAAGGAAGCAACTGCAAAGTCAAAGGCAAAGCAATCTGATGTTGACAAACTTGCTAAGGAAGTAAAGAAAGGTTGGTGGACTAAAAACCGTAGCCGGTTTATAAAATGATGGCTGATGGCAACCAAAAGGAAAAAACATAAAGTCATTAAAATAATAATTGACACCAATATTATTTTCAGTGCACTGCTTAACACCAACGGAACCATAGGCGATCTGCTTTTCAACTCATATAACCATTTTGAATTTTACAGTTGCAGTTACATGCGATACGAAATAGAAAAGCATCGCGAAAAACTAAAACGCATTTCTAAATTATCAGACACTGAACTTGAAGAAGCAAGATTTAAAATTTTTGACCAAATCAATTTTATTAACGAAGAACTTATTCCCGCAAAAACCTGGCTTGCAGCAGAAGAAATAACAAAGGAAATTGATATTGATGATTCAGATTTTGTTGCATTGACAAAATATCTTAAAGGTTATTTATGGACAGGTGATAAAGAACTTTACAACGGACTAACAAAGAAAAACTTTAAAAGCGTTTTCAATACATCAGAACTTATTGCTTTAAGGAAGGCAAAAAAATAAATTGAACGTAAGCCTGTTGCATTGATGAAAGTATTGATAGATTTATTGGGGGGATTAATCATGCAAATCTTATTATCAAAATAACATGAAAACATCGTATCTGATATTCTTAAATTTTCTAATATTTTTTAAAATAACGAATGGTCAAAATATATCCAATCAAAAAAAGAACATAAAATCACATTATAAAAAAGAGAATATTATTGATGTAAGAAAAGCATTACAAGGAAAATGGGTTTTATCAGATAACAATGTTAATGAGTTGAATTTTTCAGGTGATACATTAATTGAAAAAACAGAATTGGGAATAGCGTATAATTTATATGCTTTAAGAAAAAAAATAGTCTTAGATGGAGATACTATCAAATTGGCAAACTACGAAACAGCTTTATATTATGGTCCTCAAAATAAAGAATTACAATTGGTTTATATAATAGAAAATGTTACTGACAGTGTTTTGTCATTAACCTCTCCATATAGTAACCAGAATGCACTTTATGTTAGGAAGTAAAATGAATAGCCCTTTGCTCAACGCGCATTTCACAAAACCGTCAAACCTTTAACTAACCTGTTGCATTGATGAAAGTATTGATAAATTTGATGGAAATACTGCTCGCGCCAAACCTTATAGGTTTCTAAAAACCTATAAGGTTTTTGCGGACGAAAACAGATTTGGAATCTTTGTAAAAGTTTAAAAACTAATATTGAAACTTCTCTTTCAACACAACTCCATCACTCTCTACAATTAAAAAGTACATTCCCTGCGAAAAGTTGTAAAGATTAAGATGATTAGTTGTGTTAAGTTGTATCTGTTCATCAAAAACCAGCTTGCCTAATGTGTTGAAAATTTTTACGTGTGCTGATGTGTTTTCACAACATGGTGTAATTGAAAAGTCAATGCCTCCGTTGTTTGCCACTATTACTAATTGTTGTTTAATATCTTTCTTAAAGATAACGGTTTTCCATTCTGTATAAGTGCTGCTGCCGTTTATATCAGTTTGTTTTAACCGGTAATAAGAAGTTCCTTGATATGGTTCGTAGTCTCTCTCATTATATGATGCACCTGCATTTGCATTACCTTTAGCAGCTATCACGCTTACAACATTTTTATCCTTTGTATCTTTTGATTTTTCTATGGTAAAGAAATGATTGAATGGCTCATTTAATGTTACCCATTTTATATCAACATAATTGTTTACAGCCTTTGCATCAAAACTTATCAAATTAACGGGCAACGGATTCAATAAATTAATTGATGCCAATGTGTAAGGACAATATTGTGTAGAGATTAAACTTGAAGTTATAGTTCCCGCAGCGGTTGTGCCTGTAAGCAATCCCGTGTTGTTACCATGATCGCGCCAGATGTTTCCGCCTGCATCATAACGCGCCACGCGCAAATCATTCATTGAAGTAACACCGCAACTGAAATTATCCCACGAAAGTGTAACCTGGCGGTTAGTAATTCCGGTAAGCCGGGTAAGATCCCAATACTCGCAATAACTTATGTGATCGAGTGTAGGCTCCAGGTTATTACCAAAAAGTGATTGCGGGTTAACAGGGAAATATTCAGCGCTAAATGATTCTGTTACAGGTGATGATAAACTTATATCATCAACAGCAAACGAAGGATCAGTGCCGGCATTATCATTATTATTTTCCCATTTGAAAGCAATTTTTATTCCTGGATTATTGTTCGCACTCACCGGAAGAACTATTGAATAATTAGTCCATTGACCTTGTCCGCTTACGCAAATTGGGCTTTTTAAAGATGTATTTAAAACGCTCCATGCGGAACCATCATAATACCAAAGTGAAGCATTATCTAACAATGCTTGTCCATTACCTATATAATTAAATGATAAAGTTATGCTCGATTTCCCTGTACAATTTATCAATGGTGATTCGGCCCTTCTATTAGTCATGCTAATGCTACTGGCAAGATAAGCAGCACCCCCGGCAGGATTAAAAACGCTTGTAACATGCAAAGTTTTGTTTCCATTGTTGGCAACACCGCAACCGGGAGGGGCAATACCACCCTCATCATCCGTAATTTGGAAAAAGTTAGGAAAACTTCCTTCAGCACCTAAAATATTTGCGAGTGACCATCCGGAAAGAGCGCTGAAATTTTCAGTCCAGAATGGCGGAGGCAAACCCGCAGCTCCCACGCTCATTCCTAATGGCTGCACATTATTTCCTTTACCTATCGGATAAGTAAAACCATTCGTTCCGGTTTTAATGCAAGGTCCACTCACAAAACTTGTATTATTATAACCTGATGCTGTTGCAAGGTCTCCAAACGTAATTGGGTATGTGGCAGAAGTTATAAATCGCCCTACTATAAAATTCGCATTGCCATCAACTGTAAATGTTTTATTTACCAAAACATCATTTGCAGATTTATTAATCTCCAAGTTATAAACTGAAAGGATGCCGGGAGCAATAACAATGGTTTGTGCTATTGCACCTGCAAATAAAATTTTAGGAGTGCCTGTATAACTCAGTGTTCCGTTTACCGTAAGGTTTGATTCAAATTGAATCCCTGTGCCGCTGTTGCTTAGCGTATTGCCTGTCCTTATTAACATGTTCCCGATAACACGGGTAGGAGTGCCGTTTGTTTGAGCATTTGAAAAATTAACAGTGCCTATTCCGCTTCCGCCAATATCAAAATTGCCTTTAATGGTTGGAAATCCTGTTGAGCCAGTGAATATGCTCCCACCTGATGTAATCCAGTTGCCCGCTGTGGCATTTTCAATGGTGAGGTTTCCATAAAAAGCGCCACCACCTGCTGTTGTTGTAATTACAGGACTTCCGCCTGCTGTCTTTCTCAATATCCAATTTGAGTTAGCAGGGATTGTTGAAACACCACCGTTATATGCAGTTTGCCAGGTGTTGCTTGCCGATCCCGTGGTTTTTATCAGTGTCGCTCCTGATGACATGCTCCATTTGGCTCCTGCTGAAAAAGTGAGAGTGCCTCCAACTGTTGTAAGATTATCGGTAATAGTACCATTGTTAATAAGATCAATGCCAACTCCATTATTAATTGTAAGTGTAATTACTCCGCTTATTGTAAGTGATCCTCCAAGGTTTACCGTCACCTCATCAATCGTAACTGTTGCATTTATTGTAACTGTGTTGGGACTTTGAATAGTAATTGCAAGATCAGCACTTGTTGGTGTAGTTGCAGCAGGTACCCATCCTCCCACACCCGTAGGTGAACTCTCCCAGGTACTGATTGCATTCCAGTTACCCGTTGCCACTGAACGATAATAATTCTGCGCGATGCAATCGGTTGCAGCAGCGAAAATTATCAGCATCAGAACAAAATATTTGTAAAACTTTTTCAACGGATAGATATTGGGTTATTTGTTATTCTCTTGCCTTTTGCAACTTGCCTCTTATTTTCCAGCATTATTCAAAGATAAAAATTAAATCCAGCTATTTATATTCATTCACCCAACAAATATGAACAGGCTGTGAATTAGATACAACAAATGTGCCTTGATAAAATTATCGGTACGGTGATTGATTTAAATGTACCTGTTATCGCAGATATGTTTAATTTTGGCCAAAATTTAAAAGAGATGATCACAACTAAAATGTCAACATATACCGAAACCGATTTGGATGATGTATTAATTGAAGAATTAATAGATGAAAAACAAATCATACTATATAATGATGATGTGAATACATTTGATTGGGTGATAGAGTCGCTCATTAAAGTTTGCAAACATGAAGTGCAACAGGCAGAGCAGTGTGCGCATTTAGTTCATTACACCGGCAAGTGTGCAGTTAAGGAAGGCAGCTACGACAGGTTAGTACCTATGTGTACTGCTTTGTTAGATCGCGGGCTATCTGCCACTATTGAGTAAAAAACATTTCTTAAATTTTATTACCATGTTAAAAAAATCAGTATTGATTATAGCAGTTGCTACGTTTATTTTTAATGCATGCAGCAAGGTTCCCATTACGGGACGCAAGCAGTTGCATTTATTACCCGAAAGCGAAATGGTGTCAATGGGGTTTGCATCTTACGGAGCTTTTCTCAAAGAAAATCCTCCTGCACCTGCTACCGATCCTAATGCTGAATTAGTAAAACGTGTAGGCAACAAGTTATCGCAGTCAGTAATTAAATTTCTTGCACAGCAAAAACTAAGCAGCCGCATCTCCGGTTATAAATGGGAATTTAATTTAGTGAACAGTCCCGAAGCTAACGCCTGGTGTATGCCTGGTGGTAAAGTGGTGGTGTATTCAGGATTGTTGCCCATTACAAAAGATGAAAACAGCCTCGCATTTGTTATGGGACATGAAATAGCACATGCTGTGGCGCAACATGGTAACGAAAGAATGAGTCAGCAAATGAGCGTACAGGCCGGTGGAATGGCTTTAGATATGTATATGTCACAAAAGCCTGCAGAAACAAGGCTGCTTTATAATACAGCTTATGGTATAGGATCGCAGGTGGGTGTCATGTTACCATTCTCACGCCTGCATGAAGGCGAAGCAGATAAATTAGGAATGGTGTTTATGGCTTTGGCAGGATATGATCCCCGGCCTACTCCTGATATCTGGAAACGCATGGCAGCAGCAGGCGGAGCCAAACCGCCTGAAATATTAAGCACGCACCCAAGCGATGCAAACCGTGCTGCCGAAATGCGCAAGTATATGTCGCAAGCCATGAAGTATTATACAGGCACAGCAAACACTACCGGTGGAAAATAAATATCAGGTATAACTTTTATCGGGATTGTTATTTAATTTGGTGCAAATTTGCGAACATAAATAAGTCATAAGTCATAAGGTATAAGGAATAAGACAACATACGATTTACCGCTAACTACTTATGCCTTACAACTTACGACTAATGATTTACCCAATAACAAAACTCCAATGCTTCTCGCATCCATTATTGCAATTATTCTTTTCGGTATTATATTGATTGTACTTGAAATATTGGTTCTGCCCGGATTAATTGCCGGTATTATTGGTGCTATCTTTATGATTATGGGTTTAGTGATGATGTATAAAAACTATGGTGATGTTTATGGCAACATAACTTTAATTGCTACCATTGTGCTCACAGCGTCAGCGTTAATTTATGCACTAAAATCAAAAGCCTGGAGGCGTTTCGGATTAAAAGATACTATTGATTCAAAAGTAATTGATTTACAAAAAGAGCATATCGAACCAGGAACCATTGCTATCACAACATCAGCATTAAGACCAATGGGAACCGTGATAATCGGGATGAACAAATACGAAGCACAAACAAGCGGAGCGTACATTGAAGCTAACAGCGAAGTAGTAGTTTTAAAAGTTCTTACCAATAAATTATTAGTAGAATTGAAAAGTTGATCAGTTAAACTTTCGGAAAGTTGAAGGAACTTTCCGAAAATAAAATATTCCTCTCACTCCATCATTTCTTCCGATACATCGGAATCCATCATTCCAGTTATCCCAACATTCAATCATTCAACATTCAAAAATTCAAAACTTCAAACAAATATGAGCACATTACCGGTTACCATTTTTGCAATTATAGGAGGTATTATTCTCCTTTTTATGTTTCTTTATTTTGTTCCTGTTGGATTGTGGATCACAGCAGTATTTTCAAATGTGCGCATCAGCATTTTTGATTTGATAACGATGCGCCTTCGCAAGGTGCCACCTGCAATAGTTGTTAATGCATTAATCAATTCTACTAAAGCAGGATTAGCAGTAACAAAAAACGAAATTGAAACGCATTACCTCGCAGGTGGTCATGTTAACAACGTTATGAAAGCTATGATATCAGCCGACAAGGCAAACATTCCTTTAACCTTTAAATTGGCTACAGCAATTGACCTTGCAGGACGTGATGTTGCTGATGCCGTGCAGTTGTCAGTTAACCCGCGTGTGATTGATACACCGCCTGTTTCTGCTGTTGCAAAAAACGGAATTCAGTTAATGGTGAAAGCACGAGTGACTGTTCGCGCCAACATTAACCAGTTGGTAGGTGGTGCAGGTGAGGAAACAATATTGGCCCGTGTAGGCGAAGGTATAGTTACCACGATAGGCTCAGCACACGATCATAAAACAGTGCTCGAAAATCCTGACCAGATCAGTAAAACGGTTTTGAATAAAGGACTTGATGCAGGCACAGCTTTCGAAATTTTATCAATTGATATTGCCGATATTGATGTGGGTGAAAACATTGGCGCGAAATTGCAAACTGACCAGGCATCGGCCGATTTAAAAGTGGCACAGGCAAAAGCCGAAGAGCGCAGGGCAATGGCCGTAGCTTACGAGCAGGAGATGAAAGCCAAAGCACAGGAAGCACGCGCTAAGGTAATAGAAGCCGAAGCGCAGATACCAATGGCAATGGCCGAAGCTTTTCGTTCGGGTAATTTAGGAATTATGGATTACTATAAAATGCAAAATATACAGGCTGATACCACCATGCGCGAATCATTTGGTAAAGGTGGAGGAACACAAGAGAAAAAGTAAGCGTGTTTTAAAATATTTGGGTTGCAAAAAGGATGGTGCAATAATAAGGGTGATTCTTTTTAAGTGTCAATTGTTACTATGCCATTTATTTCATACTTATTTAAATCCTCAGTCAAAATTCTTTTTCCTTTTCTTTTTTTATAAAATCTTATTTGGCAACCATTGTAATGCTCATCATTCGCCCATTTCATTTTTTTATCAAATTGTTGACCTAATTCAACTGTCTCAAATGACAGGACAAATTGCAATTTCGTTTTACCTGCATTTTGAAACTTCTCAACTAATAGTTTTAAAGTTGTTAATCCTGCCGAAATAATTTTTCTTAAATTTTCTTTGTCAGCAGTTTTTAAATAATCCTCAACATGAAAATGATTTATTAAACTTTCGGTTCCGGTTTTATCAACTAATGTTTTTGGAAAAGGGTTTTTTTCATTTGTTAATGTTGTCATAGTGATACAATCGTTCTGCTCTAAAATTTCTCCTGAAATAAGTTTGCTTAATTTTTGGGGAATTGCAAAGTCAACAGTCTTGAAGTCAATATCAAGCTGTTTTAAATATCTGTCAAAAATCTTATTGGTTTTTATTTTCACGTCAGTTGTAAAGAGTTCGACATTTCATTTTAAAACTATTTGGTTTGCGAAAAGTAGGGAATAAATGACAGGACTATCATTGTTTTGTTGAGAAGGAAAGAAACTTGTAAGCTGATATTATTCACATTCATAAAACCCACTGAAATTTATTGAATCCTTTAAAACAGGAAATATTCTTAAATAACATTTATCTACTTTTAGTAGGACTGAATCTGATGAACAACTTACATCAACAAAATAAATGTAGTTATAACTATTATTTACCATTGAAATTGAGTCACCGATAATTAAATTAGGATCTCCTAAATAATGCTTCAGCTCTTTGCTATCTTGAAATTTGTAAATCTGATTTAAAATATCCCTCCATAATTTAATTCTTTTCCCTTTGCACCCTAAACTATCTTCTTTCCATTTCATAAAAAGATAAGCAAGACTATCGTCAATTAATATTGACTTTTCAATTTTATTAGTTTGGCATTTACATTTATTACTACCAGAAAACGCCAAGTTTGCTGTGGCAATAAAAATAACAACAAAAATACGTTTAGATATTCTCTTCACACCGCTTTCAATTTCATATTTCATTTGTCAGTTATTTGGTTGGCCTTATGTTTTTGAAAATGGAATGTGCTTCTGTTATCAATTCATCTTTAGATTTTCATCTATCCATGCATCTAACTTTCCGTCCGCATCACTCTTTATGAGCTTATCCATATTTTTATCTTTCTGGATTCCTTTGCCCGTCTTATAAACGCTTATCATATCATGGAGAGCGGCCTTCTGCTTAGGTCGTATATCTTTTGAGTAATTGTTTTCGAGAACATATTTTGCAGATGATGCCATAAAGAGCACTAACATCCCTTCATTTTTTTTGTCAAAGTTCATAATAGTCTCATTGATTTCTACGCTTACCGAAGGACTTCCGTTTATCCATTTTACAACAAATGCCGATACATCTTTTCGTTTTTCAATCTGCTCATTGGATGGAGTTTCTTTAAGCCATTTAGCCGCTTCGATAATACTTTTTTCATACTGGGCATAATCTTCGGCCAATACAAACTGGTAGTCTTTAGGAACTTCGAAACTCTGAGCGCAAAGATTTTTTGCGGTTAGGATAAATAAGCTGACAAGAATTAAATTGATTGTTTTCATAATTTTTGATTTTAATTTATTTGAGATTGTAATTGCTGACTATAAAGTTTTTTCGAGCACAAGCGTTACCTTGTTAAAATCGGCAGATGCATTTATAACTTTCCTGAACTGATCATATTGATTAACAGGATAAGTTAGATTATTATAGAACTCATGAATTTTTATTTCGATTTTATTTTCGCTTTGCGTGTAGCTGGAAATAAATCCCATAGTGGGCGAACCGGTTTCGCCACCGGTAATGTTCATATTGATTGCATCAAGTCCTTTGGCAACATAACCTGTAGGAACTGTAATGGTAATAGTGCGGTCGAGATTATGGGGGAAGTTAATTTCCATTGGTTTCTGGCGTGGCTTATCCTGGTACATTTCTACCTGCGGACCTATAACCGCTCCAACTTTGAAGAGGTATGTTTTATCAGCTTTTTCGAGCAATGATGAATAAGTGATATCGGCATTAATTATAAAATCTTTATCAGCTTCATTAGTATTGAGGTTATAATTTGAAGCATCTATATTAACCACTTTGGCGCCTTCAACTCCCATTTTCATTACCTCATCCAATAGCTCTTTCTTTTTGTCGGGCTGGGCATAAAAATAATAAGGACGCACGCCAATGGCTGCAAAACCAGCCATGCTGCGATGCGTATGCTGCACCACCTGGAGCATATCCTGCGAAAACCTGATTGCAATTTCCATATTGTCGTGGCTGGTTGCTGCGGTGGCATCGGGTAATTTCTTTATAGTAGTCACGCCTGAAACAATGTCGCCCAGCCCCACTTCTTTTATAAACAGTGCATAGCAGCCGCTGTATTGCGCAGGCGGATCGCCCACCCTTGAAACAAAGTTTGCCGGCATTACATATTTATTAATTGAAGGATAAAAAAACATCACATCTTCAAGATAATTCCATGATTCAAAATCGGGATCAAACCGCCTCGAGTATCTGCTTGAGGTTACAACTATCTCCAGTTTTAAACCGGCAATCTTAGACAAGGCAAAACATAATTTATTGGCACCAAATTCATCTGCTATCTCTTTTTTAATTACGGTAGCAAGGTTGTCACCATCAGCATTTTCGCGAATATCAAAAGAGGTTTTAATGCAGCTTTCAATGGCTCTTACTTTATCCTCGTCTGTTTTGCTTTTCAGGTCAAGCTTTGAAGCCAATTTTTCAACAGCCTTTGTTTCATCTTTTTCCATTGTGCTGAGGCGCTGATAAAATTTATTACCGGCATCAGCGAAAGACATCAGGTTCGTTTTACCTGTTGAAGTGTTTTGCGAAAGCTTATATTCTATCCTGGTAAGATTTGCATCTTCTATTGCATATTTTTCATCATTAGATGGTGCAACATTATTAAACACTGCTGTAACAAAGCGTTTTTTACCGATAAGTGTATCCGGCATGTTACAAGTACCGTTATATACTTTGGCTTTCATAATAAGATTTTCAGGGCTTATAATATCCAATTCAAACTGGCGCGTCAACACACCTGATTGAACAAATTCACTGCTGCCTGAATAAGTAGTATAGCGCTTAGTGGTATAATAATATTCAAGCTCGCTCCCTTTTTCAAGACCATCCACTGCAAGCGACATATAAACCTGCCCCTTCTCGGTAACAGGTTTCATTTCGCCAAGCAGCATTTCTTTTGATTTGCCTCCGCTGTTTACCGATCTTGCTTTAAAGGATATCAGCATGTCAGGGTTCCTCACAGGGATATATATTTTATTATACTCATCTACTGATTTACTTTCATTAATATGAACGATGCGATGCCGGAAATAATATTGCTCAATTTCACCATCTTTATTATAGATGTATTCAATTACACGCTTATCTGTAATAACCACCACAGGCTCGGCTGCTTCAGTTGCACTGAGCTGGTGAATTGCCGAACTGCCTTCCCATTCGTAGTTTCTCATTTCAATACTCTGCGACCATGCGCAGAAGGGAAGAAAGATTGCGATTAATAATACTTTACTTTTAAAATGGATAAATAATCCGGCAGAATATTTTGAATTAAAGATATCGAACAAACGAATTAAGAATTTAGAAGTACACCGTTTTAAACTTCTAAATTCCATTGTTCTAATGTTCTGAATTCTTAATTCATTTTGATCTTGGATTGTCCATGTCAGAGATTTACTTTTCATTGATGTAATTTTGAATGATGAATGACGAATAACCTTATACCCTATACCCCAATACCCTTATACCCTAATTCTGCTGAAGCACCACTACCTGCGAGTAAGCATCGTTTAATTTATTGATCATTTTGTTCCAGTCGTCAAATTGATTTGTCTCTTTCACAAGTGTATCAAATGAAATTGTTTTTTCCATCCAAACTTTATTTCCCGCGGTATGATAAACAATATTGTATCCGAAAAAGCCTGATTTGTATTCACTGTTTTCAGGCACCTTGAATAAATTATATCCTGAAGGAATTGTAAGTACAGTTATCTGCCTGAGAATATATTTGTAATCGTACTGCTTTTCCTTTTTAGTTTTACTTGTCTCAATCAGCTCACCCTGCAGCGATTTTTTCAAATGCATATTTACATACATTTTATTGTCTATCTGCTTGGTGTAAACCGGAATCGTCACGTTATAATTAAAAATTGCTGTGTCGCTGTAATCGTTCACACCTTTCCAGGTGATGGAATCAATTTTACACTTGTTATTGCCGAATTCAAAACTCTGAGCCATGCCCTCCTGCTTATCTTTTTCTGAAACATCAGAAAATGCATTTGAAATCATATAATTAAAAAAACCGCCATAGCTTGAGTGCCCCGTGCCTTTAATAGTAGTGCCGTCAAAAGTTATATCAAGAGAATCTGTTTTGAAATTTTTTTCCTTTTCAATAACCGGCACTTTTGCAATTACAAATGAATCGGCATTGATAGCAATCAGCGCTTCTTTACACTGGATAAAAGAAGAGGGATAGCCGAAGGCAAGACCTGATGCAGTGCCATCAAGGAAACACCATTGATCATGATAGCGCAATGAAATAATCATGTGATTGTCCACTACAGGCGTGGGTAATTCATGGTAAGAATAAGGAATGCTCCTGGTGCCTATCCAGGTAAAATAAGCAGGAATGCCGGCTGACTTGAAGAGCGCATACAATAAACTGGATTTGTCTTTACAATCTCCATAACGCCTGGCATAAACCAACTCAGCATCGCGGGGAATAAAACCGCCCAGGCCATATTCGAATGCAATGTATTTTGTATGGTCCTGCACCCAGTAATATATTGACTTGATTTTTTGCTTTTCATCGGTGATGCCCCGCGTAAGCGAATCAGCTAATAGCTGAATGGCGTCTGAGTTAGCTGTTACAAGCTGACTGATATGAGCATAATACCAGGTATATAATTGCTTAACATCACTCAGAACAGGTATCGTTTTATCATTAACGGTATATTTATCTACATACAAAATAACATGCGGTGCATGCAGGCGCCAGTTGTCTTCTTCATCCTCATCATCGTAAGCCGGCCGGTTATTAGCCTGCCAGGTATAGGTAATGCTGTTTTTCATTTCCTTTTTTGAAAATTCAATTCCGGCAGTATCGCCCTTCAAAAGATATTTAAGGCTTACATTTTTAGGAAACGTAACTGAGTATTCCATTTTTGATGACGGAGAATAAGCGGCAAGAAAAAAAGGGGCAATGAAATGCGGATCCTTATATTGCTCATGGTAAGAATAAGAAGCTACTGCGCCTTGTTTCAATGAAGGATAATCGAAATAGATTTGTTTAAGATCATCATAAAACACACCTCTCTTCCGGGGTTTGTCAACAAATGTTTCTTCCACTTCTATTTTCCTAAGCCTGCCATTACTTTGCGGTACATAGCTCTGCGCTTTCAGATTACTTATGGCCTCGTTCTCTTCATAATAATAAATTGACCTGCGCTTGTAAAGATTAGCCTTGTCATTTAAAAAAAGCAGATCGCTTGTATAATCAGTTCCTATTTCGAGCTTATCATCTTTAATGCTGATATTAATTGCCGCCTTGTTAGTAAGAAAAAAAGCATCAGCATAAGGGTACCTTTCCCTGATCCTTTCGGTATTAAAATCAGGCTGGGCAAATACGACCAGCGTACAGCATAAAAAATAAAGTGTTGATATAAATATTTTCATCATTCATAAGGGATATCGTTAACGTAACGCAATTTCTTTTTCTGCTTTCCTGTAACATCATCATAGGTAATGAGCAAACCTTCCTTTGATCCGTTTAAATAATTTTCCTGTTTTACAAGAATGCCTTTTTCATTATAGTATTTGCTGCTGCCATACAGATTGCCTCCTAAATAGTTCTTTTCGTTTTTAGTTTGCCCGTTATCGTAATATTCTTTGGACAATCCACTCTCATCACCAGCTATAAAAACTTCTGTTGATTCAATTTTTCCATTCATATAATAATAAGTTCTCTTGCCTTCGTTGAATCCATCCATTACATTAATTTCGGCTGATTTGTTTCCGTTTGGGTAATATGAAGTAAAACTTACTGTTTGCTTTATCACAGGAACGTCTTCAATATACTTTCCATTTTTGTCCAGGTAGCTATAGGCAATAATATTTCCATCACTGTATTTTAACCTGTAACGGGGAGTAATACCATCTGCTGCATAGTAAACGAAATAACCTTCACGCTCATCACGCTTATATTTTCCGGTCAGCGAAAGTTTTCCTTTATCATCGTACCAGAACGCGCTGTCTTCAACATCGCCCTGCCTGTAATGAAAAACTGAAGATATGGTTCCGTTTTCATTATAGTTTTTTGAAATACTGTCAATGAGGTTGTTTTTGTAAAAATCTTCATCCTTCACTTTCCCATTATAATAATATTCCACACGCTTGCCATTGCGCTGGCCGTTGGCAAAGGATTGTACAATCCTTTTTTCTCCGTTAGGGAAAAACCAGGTTCCCTCTCCGTCTTTTTCCCCGTTTTTAAAAGTTACTTTCTGGTCAACTGACTTATTTAAATGCAGCGATTTGAAATCAAGAGCTCCCTTGATAAATTCCTGGCGACATATTATATGATTAGCAGTATCATACGATGAAGATACTGCCAGCAAGTCATTTTCATCAAAGCAGTTTTCATATTGCAGCCTTCCTGATTCATCAAACTGTTGCTGACAGCCATAACTTTTGTCGTTAAGGTAATAATTGATTTCTGAAATGGTTTTGTCAGGATAATACTCATGCCATTCGCCCTGCGCCATATCATCCGCATACCAGCCCTCTTTTTGAATATTGCCGTTTTTATAATAATAAATTAAATATCCGTCAACCTTGCCATCTTTATAAGCCGCCTTTTCTTTCACATTGCCGTTTTTAAAATAATAAGTTGCCTCCCCGTTTTTAAGCCCATCTTTATAATTGATCTCATTAACTTTTTTACCTGTTTTGTGATATGAAGTCCACAAGCCTTCAACTTTACCATCCACCAATTTGCCTTCAGTATTTTTACACGAGCCAGCAGGAAACCACGATACGAAATCAAGCTTTCCGCCCTTCTCCTCTCCCTGCGAAATAATTTTACCGGTTTTATCCATGTACTTGTACTTCTTCATATTACCATTCTTATATTGAATTTCGGCATATTGAATTCCATCATCATCATCAAACAGTTTATTTAATCCATCTATTGTTCCGTTATTCATTTCGCTTTCTGAGTATAGCTTTCCGTTTTCATGAAACTCTTTCCATATACCGGTTTCTTTGCCGCCTTTAAACGAACCTGTTCTTTTCAAAATCCCATTATCAAAATAAACCTTCCACTCTCCTTCATAAAGATCATTAACCACTTTGCCTTCGCTCATTAGTGTTCCGTCAGGGTTGTATTTTTTCTGGGTTCCGTTTTCTTTTCCGTTTATATAAGTTGTTTCGATGTACAGTGTGCCGTCACTGTAATACTCGTGATAGCTTCCATCGTTCAGGTTATTTTTACTTGAATACTTCTTTTTTAATTTTCCGTTTTCATGATTAATGATTATTTCGCCTTCGGTTTTTCCATCTTTAAAAGTTCCTTTTGCGCTCATTACACCTGTTGAATAGTAGTACTCAACTACACCCTGGTAAATCTCATTTTGATAAGTTCCTTTTTCGCTTAACTGGCCGTTTTTGTAAAACGACTGCGATAACCCGCTTACTTTATCATTATCATAATTTACAATCTTACGAAGCCCGCCTTCAGGATAATAATATTTCCACTCACCCTGTACCAGGCCTTTATCATTATAATTTCCAAAGCTTTTTACACCACCTGAAGGATGAAAGTAAACCCATGGCCCTTTATTAATTTTTGCTTTTGTATCATAATCGCCCACTGATTTTATATTCTTGTTGTTATAAAGATTAATATAACCTGTGAATTCGTTGCCATTAACTTTTATCTTTTCCCTGTTCATTTTAAAGGCAACATAATCGCCTGCAAAGTCAACCATCTTATCAATTTTTGATTTATTGTCTTTATAAGCTTTTTGCACAGCATCTTCTTTCACTCCTCCAAATGACAGATACATAAGCGCATCGAAATAGTTGTTCTTCCATAGCTCGCTGAAAAGCGGAACATAAGTCTGCATCCAGAAACCCTTATCGGCTGCATTGTACTGTAGCTTTTCGTTTAAGGCTTGCATCGTTTTTACAATTTTAAGATAGGTGAGTTTTACATTTGTTTTGTATTTATCATCAAGAGCTGTTTTTGAGCGTATAATTTCATCAATATCTTCAAAGTGATCATTGCCATAAACAATATCAATTACCGAGTCTTTGTTTACTTTGTATTCACCACCGGCAATTTTTTCAATATTGCCTAATGCGCTAACCGATCGCTTCGAGGTGTTTTCAATAAGCAAAAACATTTGGAAAGACAACAAAGCCTCTACAAACTTATTATTTCGCATAGCGAGCACTGCAAGTTGAAAATGACTGCCGGCATGCAATGGATTAAGGCGGATTGCTTTTTGAAAACATTGCACAGCCAGGCTGTCTTTATTATGCACGGCATAAGCCACACCCTTTTCAAAATAATACTTGTAGTGATAAGGAAACCGCTTTATTCCCTCATCGTAGCTGGCGATGGCCTTATCAAGACTATCAGCTATATCATAAGCATTGCCCAGTAAAAGGTAAAAGTTTATCGAGTATTCAGAATTAAGAGCTATTCCTTTTTTACAGGTTTCAATGGCTTTTATTGAATCGCCAGATGCCAGGTAACTCGTCACCAGTTCTGAAAGCGCATAAGCGTAGTTAGTATCATTCCTGTTAATGCTCAGGTACTTTGCTATGGCTTCTTTAAACTTGCCATCATCATGCAATTTCACGCCTTCGGTAATTGCTTCACCTGAATTTACGAGCGGAATACGTTGATGATCCTGCGCCTGCAGCTGAATTAAATTAATAAAAATTAATGCTGCTGTTAACAGCGCTGATAAGATTGTTCGCATGAGTTTAAGAAAATTTAAGAGGGCGCACAATGTAAATAAATGAGATGAAAACGATATAATTTTTTAAAAATTATTGCCTTCACTGTTCCCGTTTAAATTAGGGATTGTCTGCCTTGCTTTAAAAGGTTAATTGTTTTTATGAAAATAAATGTTCTGATAAGAATTAATCAGCAACCCTAAGAAATTTTTTTTTGATTATCCTGTTATTTGATTTTGCAATTCTTATCAATAAGATCATTTACCTCATCTCCATACATATCTGTAAATCCTTTTTTAATAGCGGTATTTAAATCTTCGCATGCACTTTTTGTATCACCCTGCTCAATAAATATCAGGGCACGGTTACGGTAGGCATACGAATTAGAGGGAAGCAATTTAATGGATTGATTAATGTTTTTCATAGCATCTTTTACATTGCCGAGCTTTAGCTGCACGTACGCTAAATTGCTAAGAATATAGGGCAGCTTAGGATCAAGACTGAGTGCTTTATTAAGATAAATCAGGGCGCTGTCATATTTTTCCATGCCTGAATAAATAAAGCCGATATTCTGCAATGCCATGGTGTCTTTAGGATTATCCCGTACCACTTTAAAAAGTATTTCAAGCGCCTCTGGTTTTTCATCCAGATGCATTTTAGACATTGCCATGTTTATCATCGCTTTTCTGTTGGTGGTATCAGCATCGTAAACCGCTTTACTGTCATTATACGCTCCTTTATAATTTCTTGTAGCAAGATACTCTCCGCTCCGGCCTAACATCGAATTAAGCCTGATGGTATCATTTGGGGCGTATTTTATTGCCATGTCGAGATCGTTGATAGCTTCGCGGAACATATTGGTAACAGAAAAAACCCGCGCACGCATTTCATAAGCTTCGGCATAATTGTTATTGAGCTTTATAGCCTGCGTGAGATCATTATATGCCAACTGCAACTCATCATTTTCGGAATAAGCCTCGCCACGTTTCAAAAAATAAACTTCTTTGCTGTTATCCTTTTCAATGGCTTGTGTAAAAAGCTTTATCGCTTCTTTATATTTTCCTTTTTCAATTAAGCGGTTGCCTTCAACCAGGAAATTGTCAGGTTGCTGAGCGATTGAATACAAGCCGGTAAACAAACCAATAGTTATGAGTATGAATTTTTTCATCTTATTAAAATACGAAAGCAAATAAAATTTATTGTTTTAAATATAAGGGTAGCTTCTTTATGATTGATGCAGCTTAATCGAATTAGAAAGGCGCAAGATACAACAAAATAATAAGGTTGTAGGGGACTTGGCAGAAGGAGGATTGGATAATTTGTTTTAGAATATTTGGATTGGTAAAGTAGCGAATAAATGGGTGGATTGTTGCCTGCCTTCGCTCACCCAGCCCTTAAAGGGCACTGCCACACAAGTGTTTAGCATCTTAATCATTCACTTTTGATTTTATTTCTTTTTTCTTTCCATCATAAAAAAAAATCATCATTAGAAACATAAGCGGGCTGAGCTCTTTAGCGCTCGGGGGAGCGCGGGAGTAAGAGTTATTTTTCAATTCCAGACTCATTTTATAAATATTTGGTTTACGCTAAGTAGGGAATAAATAGCTACGGAACGAGCTACAAGGACACTTATGAAATTGCAGGAAAGAAACGGAACAGAAAAAGATTTGAGGTTTTTGTGAAAAGGGGTGGCACGGGTTTTATTTTATCAATTTCCCTTTATTATATTTTTCTATTCTTATCAACTGATTATTCTCATCAAAATAAAACCAGTCACTGTCTTTGACCTGGCAACAAGTAACACTATCGTATGATAGATAAGGGGGAAAAGTGTCGCGAACAGAAATTGTATCACAAATACTTTCAGGGAAATATTTGCCAATAGCTTTTAATGTTTTTGTTGAATCTTTATCCTCCCATACACCATAATATCCAGCACCATTGACAGAAAAGCCCCCACTTTTTTGTTTTCCATTTTCGTATTGCATACTATAAATCAAAGTATCATTAATTGTAACATTAGTATAAATTGAATTGTCTTCCCAGGTTGTTGATCTAATCTTCTTATCATGATAAAAGAATACTTCATACCTTAAGCTATCATAAGTGTAATTTTTCCAAACTCCTTCTTTGAGTTTATTGATAATGTTGCCTTCAGCCTTTAAGGTTTCTTTATTGTACATTTTAACATAGTACTTTGAAGTATCATCGCAATTATAATATTTCCTCCTTTCCAAATTGCTCCAAAAATTATTATGTGAAGGTTGAACATTTACTATGCGTTCACATGGCTTATCGGATTCGGTAAATGTCAATGAAAATGAACTCAGGAAAATTAACCAAAATGTTTGTCTGTAAGTCATTTGATAATTGAGTAAACGTTTATTCTATCAATACTTTCAACAATCCCTGCATTGCGCAAAGGATGGGACTCTGAATTAACTTCGCTTGATTCCATAAATTCAAATGTTTCTATCCAGAAAAATAAACACCATCTATAATTTACTCTTCTTTCGTAACGTTGTTTTTTATCAATTAATAAAACTTCTGTTTGCCTTGCCCAAAACAAACCAAAATCTTTAGGTCTTTCAACGCATGTAAAATAAACTAAGTTGAACTTGCTTTGTAAAGAATCAGTTGACCTCCAATTTTCTTTTGTCTGAAAATAGATGTAATGAACATTCAATTTCTTTTTCAATACATCTTTATCATCTTTAAGGTTATGGGACAAATAGATATTTAAATCGTTACCACATTCAGAAACAACAAAATCCTGAACAAAAACACTATCAGCATGATGAGTAAGCGTAGCAAAATAATCAGGAAGCAATTTATCTTTCAATCCATGTTGCCCAACAAAATGATATGACAAAATTTGAATAGCAAGAAGCGACAGAATAATTATCAGCCACTCTCTTATTCTGTTTTTAAAAATCATTCTATTGTTTATTTCTCATTAACAAATCTAATGGTAGTAGTTTCACATTCTAATTATCAGCCCATATAATGTTTTTAACATTATCACTCCTGTGATGAATTTTTGTAATACTAACCTTATTTAAGTCAAATGATTTATCCACTTCATAAAAGTCAAAACCTAACTTAATTTTTTCAATCATCTTAATTTTTTTGACGGACATAAAGTTTGCTTCAAAGTCTATTTTACCATTTGGTGAAATTTCTTCTATTACCGGAACATCTAAATAACAGTAACGAGTGTTCCATAATTTAAAGACAGCGGTGTCATATTGCAAACTATACTGCATTCCATCACATGAAGATGATAAGAAATAAACTGTATCCAAATTGTTATTGAATAAAGTCCCCTGAATTTTTAAAATCTCTATTTGAAACTTTGGAATAACTGATGATTTTTCAAGTTCCATATTATTTGGTTTTATAAATTCAATATTTTCTGCTTTGAAATCAAACCTGATGTTTTTGTGATTAATAGAATTGGAAATTTTTTCTTCGTCAAATTGTATTGCAGGAAATTTTTTTTGCACGCCCTCATTACAAGAAAATGCAAATGAAATTGTCAACAGGAATAGCATTACCCGCAACATTTTTCGGATGCCATTTACAATTATAATAGCATTTATTTTCTCTGCGCTTTGTGAAAAGTGATAATTATTCATCATCATAATTTGGATTTTCTATTTCATCATCTGAAGGTAATCATCCATTATTGATCTTTTCAATCAAGGATTTCAGATAACCGAGTACACCTCTCTTAGTGCAATCTATGCAAACGACCTTATTTGTTTCAACGTCTTTGTCATCAATTGTTGCACCGGCTACTTCAGTTGCAAACCAAAATCCTTTTGCAAAATTTTTATGTGATGTTGTCATAGGTGTTTTATCATAGTCTTGCGGTTCACCTGTTTTTTCTTCCTTTTGAACTTCTCTCCAAACAATTTCCTCGTCAAAGTAATCTTCCGTTTTGGATGAAAGTTGCCCGGCACTGCAAGTATAACAAACACCTTTATCAAGGCATCTGATAATTACTTCATTTAATAGCTCACTGTCTTCATTATCAGCAATAGTAAAAGCAATCCAATTATTTGTTGGAAGTTTCTCAAACTATTTATTGTCAGTGCGGACATTGCAATAAAGAATTTGCCGGTTATTTATTTCTCCTAAAATTTCCAATAGAGTAATTTAATTATTTACAACTTATTCCAACCAACATTAATTGTACTTCTTTCTTCTAATTAAAATTCCATTTTTGAATTCTTCTTCTAAACGTAAATCCCCGTTCATCCTCCAATATTTCCAAACTCCATTCTTTGGAGGTAAATAAGTGGTACGAACTTGTGTTATGAATAATGTGTCAGTTTTATTGACACCGTTTTCATTCATGTCAAATTTATTGATGTAAATATTATCTTGTCCGTACCTTATGGTGTCAAAATAAATTTGTTTTTTCATAGGAGGGGTAGGGTCATTTGAAAAAGCACAACTGTTAATGGAATCCCTTTTTGACATTTGATAACTTCCCTGGCTCTTTTTTGTTCCATCATCAAAATATTCTATCCATTCTCCGGTTCTGAAATCCTTGAAGTATTTGCCTTTCCTTTTAATATTTCCATTGTAATAATATTCAACAAATGGACCTTCAAAATTTGCATTAGTGTTGGAGGTAATAGTATAAACCGGTTTACCATTTAAAAAATAGGCGGTTTCAGTTGCAATTGTCAGCGTTGAATCAACAATAATTATCCTTTCTACAACATCTCCACCTTCATAATTACACCTAAATATATATTGCCCGGTTACTGAATCATGTTCGTGACTGAAATAGTCGGGATTCATATAGTAATTAAAAAAGGCAACAGTATCCTGGGCAACTACTTCACTGCAACATACAACCAGAAAAATATAAATTAAACAGAAGGATTTCATTTAATAAGATTTTTGTTTTACGTTTTGAACTATTCAATTGGTATGCATTGACGCGTACTAAGCCGAAACTGTTTATTGAATGTTCGTCAGTTTGATGTTAGCACTGTTTCTGCAAAATGGCAGCTCACATGTTATTATCCTAACAAACATAATCGAAAGGTTCTTATATCCAATATGTTTATATCACGGCAATGTTTATACTGAGATAAATTTGACAACTTTCAAAAAAGTTGTCAAATTTCTTGTCGCATTAATTGACATACACAAAGCGACTAAATAATTGAAAGTCTATTCCCAAAGTTAAATAAGTCTGATTCGAAAATGTTTCCGTTGTTTTTATCGGCACCAAAACTCCGAGGAATAAATATTTATTTGAATTCACTGTATAACCAATGTGTAAGTCAGCAAATTGGTTTAGTTCATTTTTTCCAAAAAAAACATCATAAAAAAAACCGATTTTAAGTTTTACTTGTGTTCGGGGAAGAATTTTAAAGATATCTCCGATTTTTAGTTTAAGGAGGTTTTCCTGATTTAAATTGGCATACCCAATGGAAAAATTAATATCGTTATCATAAACTCTTTTACAATTGCTTGTTCGGGTATATAGCCAGTATCTGAAAGTTAGATTAGCATTATAAACAAAAGGACTTGGGAACATAAATTCTGGTCCGACATACAAAGACGGTCCAAAATCAGCAAAATAACACGTCTTTTTAACTGAATCAACAGGTACTATGTCTTGAGCGAAAAGATTTTGCGATAGAAAAAAAAATAGAATAAGCATTCTACCTGTTTTCGTCATTCCCTGAAAAATTGAATCAACATATTAATATCCATATATCTTTTTATTCATGATTTGTCCCTTGTTTAGCTTTACCTGATACTTCAGTCACAGGAAATAGGAATTGTTCAGTTCCACTAATTAAATAATACAATGAGTAATAAAATCACAGCTATAACAATCAATGTCACCTTAATTTCAAAACCGAAAAAAGGCTTAATATCTGTATATGGGGCTGTTACCAAACCTAAATCTTTTGTGATTTTATCCACTGCTTTAGCGTCTTTACTTTTGAAGAAATAGGTTTGGGTAGGATAGGTGTCAAGCTGAACGCCAACATTTTTATCTTCACGGTAAAACTCAATATTCCTGCGCGAAAGCAACGCTTCAAATTTTGGTATATCTGCAATCCTCACTTGAAATGAGTTGTCCTGATTTTTAAACTCAACTACATTTTTATAGTATGCTGCTTTCTCTTTAACTTCCTGTTCATAGAATTTTTCTTCCTCTGTTTCTTTCTGATCTCTTTCTTCCAGCTTTTTATTAAGATCATCTGTCCATTTTCTTTCCGCAATAATCTGCTTTGCTGCAATTACTGCATCGGGTTGATAGTCGTCAGGTGACAGAACAATTTTAAACAGTTCGTCTTTGTTGAAACTTTTATAGGTGTCGTAAAACTTTGTTGTCATAAAATACCTTCATAATTCATTTTAAAAATATTTGGTTCGCGAAAAGTAATCATATCAATTTTTTTAAACTTTGTTCAATGCGGAGAGAAATTGTTTAGCATCATGAACTATTTTGTCTTTATACAAGTCAACTTTTTTTAATTTCTCTTTGAGCATTTGGCTATCCCATTGATGGTATTCTGATGGTATTGGCAAATCGTCCAATTCACTTTCGTAACCGATACCAAGTTTAACCGGAATAAAACTTTCTCCTGTATCAAAATAAAGTTCGCGAAGTTTACGTGTTGCTTCAACTAAATCAATTTTTTGTTCGATAATGTCTGTCAGGAGTTTTTTTGCTCTCCAAATATTAAACTCATCATTGTCAATGTATGGTTTTATTTTCTCTTTAATTTTTGAAAAACTGCCCCTTTGATTGTAGTCAAAAGAGATTAGGTCAAAATGTAGTTCGGCTTGTAAATCTGTTTCAAGAATATCTGAGTATTTATAAACCCATTGTTCAAAATCTTTGACAGATAAATCAAGGTTAAGGAGTTGAAAAAATATCTGCTTCGTAGTTTCGGTTAATTTGTTCATTTAAAATTGATGTTAATCTCTCTTATGCCCGCAAGCAGCACAAAATGAAGCTTGGGGTGTTCGATATGGCTTGCCACAGTTTTCACAAGGCGGTCCGTATATAGAAATACGATGATGCATAATCGCATTTGGCTCCGTTTCTTCAAATCCCGTTATCTCAAAATAATAATCAAGTATTTTTTTAAATCGTTCTTGTCTATTATGCTTTAAGTTTTTAAATTCCTCAGAATAATAAAGACGAGCTTGTTCATATTCAGCTTCATCAAGCATCGGAATTTCCATTTTACATCGCCAGCACCAAAGAGCCTTCATTTATTTATTAATTTTATTTATTCAACTTGAGTATGGATAATTGCAAAAAGTAAAATTTTATTTAAGGGGCAATATTAACCGTTTGCCATTTGTGAAATTAACTACTATTTCAATTTCTTTTACTTCTGTCATTCCAATAGTATCATCTTGAAATTCTTTTGGCAGAGAAATCATTTTAATTGCCTTATTGTTTTCTGAAAAAAGGTTTCTCTCTTTTTTTAAATTAAAAGCTCCTTTTGCGAATAACTTTGTTTTATCCGAAGCAATCTTATAAATAAAAATATCTCTATTAGATTCTGCTGAACGTTCCATTCGATAACTATCCATTTTCATTTGACCATTTATCAATTCGCATATTGTTATTTCACCATCATTAGGACTTGAACATACAACTAAATAAATCGAATTACTGTCATTGTAAAAAAATTTCGGAACGTATTTATGAGGTGAACGGCAATCAAATTGATAACCAAGAATTGTATCCTTCCCTTGAATACTTACCTCCACGGTATAAAAACTGTCAACAACTATATATTTCACAAAAGTTCCTTCAGAAATTATAGTGTCCCATTTATACATGCATTGATAAATGCTGCTATCCCTTTCCTTTGCTTTTGCTGCTATATCATCATGCGATTTCTTCTCAACGTTAGAACAACCTGAATACAAAAAAGCAAGAAATAAAATTCTTAATGAATAAACACGGAACATAGAACCATTTTTCAATTCGATTCAAAAGTCATAAGTTAAATAAAAACATTCAAGTCTGATTAATTTTTGACAGAATCGCATAATGATCTATTAAAAAGTACTATCTTATATAAATCTGGTGAATAATCTTCCTCTCTGTCAGGCTTTATTATTTTATTATTCCGATAAATATAAATCGAGTTAATATTTTCAAGTAGTAACGAATCTATATTATAACGTTCCACAAAGTATTTGTTGTTATGGAGAGGATTTTCTATTTGAAAAAAAACACTAATTGAATCTTCGAAATGGAAACATGCTCCGGAAATTATATCCATATCAAGAACCAAAGGTTTTATACAGTAATATTTAAACGGGATGTTATTTAATATGGAGTCACAGCGTCTATTTAAATTATCTGCAATATTAAAATCGTTAACAAAATAATTTTCAATTTTGGAAAACTTCAAAACCTTATTTTTTTGACCTGATGCGGATGCCAGGCAAAATGTAACAAGAGAAAGAAAAATAATATATTTCATTTCGTTACTTCTTAAAATTCAATTCTCTTTATTATTGAAAAGTTAACTTGATTAAAATTGCTCAAACTTTCTCAATTTAATTTTCCATTGTTTTTCTTTTTTAATGACATAAACACAAGCATTGTAGGAATACCAAACTATAACGACTGCATATTTCTTTTTTACTATTAAAGGATAACTGCACGAAACAAGTTCCCTAGGACGTTCTGTTTCTTCTGATAGCGTTGCTAATCGAAATGGAATATTTAAACGACAGTTTTCTAAGTTAATTTGATAAGATGTATTTGGCACAATGTCTTTAAACTTAAAATATTTTTTCATGTCTTTATATTCCAATTCAAAAAGTGTTTTTGTAACTTTAAACTGAGGTCGCAATTGTGTCTTGATTTTTAGACATACTTCAAATCCATATTTCCATTTGGTTTACCGGATTAAAACCCACCTTTAAAAATTTCTCTTCTAAATATAATTTTCATCCCTTATGTGCGTGAAGGTATTTCATAGTGCTTGTATTTATCTTTTTATTGCGCGTTCGTTATTTAATTCGATTCGTAAATATCTTAATGTTTTATCCGTTGAACATTCATAGTCGTAACCGAATATTGTCACTTGATTGTCCACGGTATTAACGCTGTCTATTGAATAGTTGTCTGGAATAAATTCTTCGTTTGTAATTATATATCCTTTGTCTGTGTCTATTATTATTGCTTTATGTGGTTGCCAGCAGTGTCCATTTGCATACGGTGGAGTGAGCCAATAGGTAATTACTGCGTCTGCATATTTATTATTGTTGAAGTCTGCAGTGAAAATTGTATCGTAGGCAACGCTTAGTTTATTGTTGTCTGCTTCGGTCATTTTACCAAGGTCAGGTAAGTTGTCCGAATTATAACAGCCCTTCTTTTTAAAATGTTCATATAAGATTTTCTTAGCCAAACCATGAGTCAAGTTCAAACCATTATATTTTGAAACATTAAATTTCGAAACAGTAATTGTCGTGTCCAACTTTTGATATGTCATTGCAGCCAAATCATTATTGTTAGATGCTTTTGCATCGGCTAAATTGTCTTTGTTAGCTTGTTTAATTCTATTGTTACAAGAAGCAAGAAGCAAAAAGGTCAAGATTAAAGTATTTAATATCTGTCTTTTCATAATGACGTACAACATTTTATTACCTGCCGTTTTTCATTTCTTTTCTCCAGGTTTCCAGGTTAATTATTGTATCATTTACGGTGTCGTAATATTTTATTTCAAAATTATCAGGATAAACAAAAAAGTTAAAGTGCGAAACAAAGTTTGTTCCGTTGTCCTCTCCGGCTTTCACCCAATAATATTTTTCGCCTGTTTCATTTGGTGTCTGGTAAATCCAAACTCTTAAATGTCGCGCTCCTTTCGTATGCCTTTCAATATAATTTGCTCGTTCTTTTACTTCGGGGAGAGCCAAGATAATTTCATATATTTTTTTCTCGTTTTTATCAGATTCAATTATTGAATCTGTTTTCAGGGTATCGCTTAGATTTATATTTTTATTTATTCCACTGTAGGTCTTTGATAATACCTGTGTTGAATCACGTTTGGCTTCACTCACTTGTTGAATGTCTGATTTTTTATTTTGTCCGCATGAAATAAACAATATTGAAAAAATGATAGACAAGAATCTCATTCGTTCAATACTCAGAACAATTCTTTTAAAAAGTTTGTTTATCTGCATGTTATGCCGTTTTTTTTTATTCTTTGTCCAATGTAGCAAGAAATTGTTTTGCATCTCGAATCAGTTTGTCTTTATACAGGTCAACCTTTTTTAATTTCTCTTTCAGCATTCTGCTGTCCCATTGATGATATTCTGAAGGTATTGGTAAATCATCCAATTCACTTTCGTAACCGATACCAAGTTTAACCGGAATAAAACTTTCTCCAGTATCAAAATAAAGTTCGCGAAGTTTACGTGTTGCTTCAACTAAATCAATTTTTTGTTCGATAATGTCTGTCAGGAGTTTTTTTGCTCTCCAAATATTAAACTCATCATTGTCAATGTATGGTTTTATTTTCTCTTTAATTTTTGAAAAACTGCCCCTTTGATTGTAGTCAAAAGAGATTAGGTCAAAATGTAGTTCGGCTTGTAAATCTGTTTCAAGAATATCTGAGTATTTATAAACCCATTGTTCAAAATCTTTGACAGATAAATCAAGGTTAAGGAGTTGAAAAAATATCTGCTTCGTTATGTGACTCAAGTTGCTCATTTAAATTGCATCTGCAATATTTTACTTCCATTTTAAAAATATTTGGTTTGTGAAAAGTAGGGAATAAATTAACCAGAATTTCGAATCACATCTGCTAAATGAGATATATCTGCAATGGCATCGTCAATAATTTTCTTATATACTTCTTCTGTTAATTCTTTAATGTAATATTTCTCATTGTAAAAATTACTATCCAAAATATACATTTCAAAAAGTGTTGGAATAATGATATAATTTTTTGTGGCTTCTTTTGTGACCATATCCCATTTTAAATTTCCTCTAAATGTCTTGATATTTCCTCTTAATTTATAATAAATAGGATTTCCCTTTTCAATGTTCTTAAATCTAAATCTAAGACATGGTGGACGAGCATACACATCATTAACTGCAAACATGGAAACCTTAGCTGTTTCAACTTCCTGTACGCTTTGCAAAGCTTCAAAGATTTCAGAATTAACTTTATCACTTACCAATTTCATTTGCAATTCCATTTTCGTTTTTAAAATATTTGGTTTGCGAAAACCAAGGTAATAAACGACTTACTGAAATCCCTATTATTTTGAATGACTATTATAATCATCTATGTAACAGAATATGTCGTAAATCTCTCCATCACTTAAATTTTGTGCCGGCTGCTGCATCTTATTAAATTCTTCAAAAATTCTAACAGCATCTTTATCCCCGCTTTTAATTAATGCCGAAGAATTTCTTGTCCATTTTATAATCCAATCCATAGAATATTTTTTAGTTGCGTCAGCCAGGCCTGGCCCTATTACTTGTTCTTTACCCTGACTGTGGCAAGACCGGCAATTGGAGTTGAAAAGATTTCTTGCTGGCAAAAGATCGTTGCGACATGGATTGGCAATGTGCCAAAGACGAGCTAAGAATTTTATTTCTTCTCCATATTCCTTTAGCCATTGTTCTTCTTTATAAAACTTATCCATGAACTCAAGGTCTTTGCTTATCTTATTTTCCTTCGCATATTTTTCATAAGGCGTTATTGCTTCTTTTACTTTGTCTAAGGTTGATGTTGATAAAGACAAAGTAAATCTTGGTTCTGAACCTGTTATAAATTCTTTAACGGCTAATGAAGGCGTTTCTCCTTTATAACCAATGGCAATGGCAACTGCAGGTTTTTGCTTAGGCATCAGCATTTCTTTATCCTCATCATTGCCTGCATAAAATTCCAGGTTGTCGCTGGTGTTGAGCCTGTATAAACTTTTAATTGAAGTGTAAACAACATAAGTATAAACCCTGTCAAACTGTTTTCCATTTTCAACTGTGATTTCAAGAGGTTGCTTGCTCCAAACTTTAGGAAGTGTTCCGTTGTCAATGTTTATCCAGCCTGTTTCGGTCCATTCAAAACTGTAAGCTTCCATCCTGTATTTTTCTCTTTTCCAAAGAAGCTTTTTATAATCATCAGCAACCTTGTCAAATGCTTCGTTTTTTTTATTCAATGCTTTCCTTACCTTATCACTGTTTTTTTCTAACTCTGCTTTTACTTTTGAAAGTTGTTTTTCATAATATCCTTTCAGCAATGCTGAATATTTATTCGCTTCTTTAACATTGGTCAGTCGTTGCTGAGAGAATTGGTAAAAGTCATCAGCGCATTTGTCTCCATGCATCAGCTTTGCAGCCATGCTGTCGAGCTCATATAAATTTTTATTAAGATTGTTGATGTAAGTTTCAAGTACTGCTTTGTTGCATGTTTTAAAAATCACTTTTAACCGCGCCTCAAACTCTCTTGTTGCAATAAGTGTGTTTTGATATTTTTCTGATTTGATAACTTTAATTACCGCAGGGTCAATTCCATGTGGGTCAATTGAACCGGTAGTATCACATATCGCAGTATCTGATTTTATAACTACAAAAGATTCTTTCGTGTATTTTCCGTTCACAATCTTTTTGTTCTTGTTATAATATGGTTCGTTATAGTTGGTAGCTTGTTGTTGCTTTGCTTGTATTTGTGACACTGCAAGGCTATAATATAAACTGTCTGTTAACTCCTCTGTTGCAATCTTATGATTTTTAAAAGGCATTCCCTTGTCAACTTCATTCTGAAAACCTTCAGGAAGAAAGTCAAGCAAATTAATATCAACCGGAACAAGAAAATTATCTAACTCCTTTGGTTCCATCCAATTCATATTTCCTTTTTCATCTCTTACGCCTTTGTAAGCCATCATCCCCGGCTTTTTCTCATTTGTCGGAATTTCAATGTGTATTGGAATGTCTTTGTTGATTGACAGTTGCGCTCCGTTTGCAGTGGCATTAAAATAAATCATTCCATCAGTTTCAAGCTGCTTTCCATTTGATGTAGTTGTAAGATTTGATAAAATCATTTGGTCAAGCGTAAGCGCTTCCGATAATTCTACTTTCACATTCTCTTCCACAATTTCTCCTTTTGAATTTTTGAAACAGCCTTTCGGAAAAACTAAAACAGTTCCATTGTTTCCTTCAACTACATTGTCTTTTTTCGCGTCAATATCAAAAGACTCGCTCGGAACAATCGTGTTTTTGAAAGGGTCGTTAGGTTGAAGCTTAACGGTATCAGTCAAACTTGTTTTGTTGTTATTGCAATTTGTAAGTATTAGCATTAAAAATATTGTTAAAATCGCATGTGTGATTTGTTTTGTCATGATGTTGTTTTAAAGTGTTTGATTCATACTAAAACGATTCCCTGATTGCAATATCATATTTCATTTTAAAAATATTTGGTTTGTGAAAAGTAAAACTATGAATAAGAAGATGAATAAATTATTTACACTTCAATACATATTATTTACATTTTAAAGCGGCCTTCCATTTTCTTATATCATTTTTATAATCATCAAGCGAAAGATATGTCATACCTGCTGTTCCCAGGTTAACGCTGGATGGAATTTTTGTAATCCTACACATATCCGTTACAATTGAGTCTATAAAAAAACCATAATCTTTATGGTTCGCAAGTATGTCAAGTTTTTCGCAGGGTGACATATTTTTGTATTTGTTCCATGATACATTTTCTCTATCAAAAAACATGTTATTAGTTTTATCAATAACATATTGATAACTGTTATAACCCGTTTCCAGGTTAAAGTAAAGAAATCCATATTTCTTTGAAAAAAGAAACTCAGAAATATAATATGACCCGTGACTTAACTCACCATAATCTGAGAAACTTACAAAATTGATATAATCATCCAAAAATTTCTCTTTCAATACATAAGATACCATTATGCCGAATGGGTTATTTTTATAAAACAAACTATTCATTTTAATAGTGGGACCGATATCATTCACTAAATAATATTGATACTTTTTTTTAAACATAAGAGACTCATAAATCACTGCGTTCCTTTTAACAATTAAAAAGTCGTCAGGTTGCGAAAAATATGAATGATCGTTTATTAAAACCTTGCACCTGAATCGCCCTGTTTCAAATTTATTTTCCTTTGATAAAATAATTTTCAAAGGAACATTTTGCCCGTCTTCATAGTATTTAGAAATTAATCTATAGTTGGTGGTATCACTCATTAGACACAAATCATTCTTTAATTTTGTTTCAGGCTCTTTGAGTAAAATCAAATGATTTAATGTGTCAATAACCTGGGATATTGGCAATTCAGTATTTGCCCGTTTTGTTGGGTTTTTATAAGAAGTACTATAAGTCAAATCAGGGTTTTTAAAATATTTTCTCTTTTTTAATTCCTCCAACAGCCATTTATTTAGAATGGTTGAATGTGATTTTAATGTATCAATTATTGATGGCAGATGTTTTTCAATTGCTTTTTGCTCGTCCTCATATAGGTAAGTAATTTTATCACAGGCATAAACATGTACTTCAAAAATCCGATTTTTACTTTTAATAAATAAAACAGAAAATGGCAGCCAACTGCCACCCATATCGTATGAACATTCAATACAATGTTGACCATTTGAATGAACAAAACGAGGATTAAACACTAAAGTATCTGAGGCTGGGTTAAGGTAGCGTAACATATTATTACTCTCCCAATAAGCGGTGTCATGTTGATTAATCGTATCAAAAGATAAATCCATTGAAGGAACATAGACATTTACCTGGCTTCTGTTTTCTAAAGCTTTACAGTATGAATTATAATGCAAAAGGTAGAGTTGCCACTTGATTTCATTTTTATAGGGAAGCAAGGTATCTACCGGAATATTCGGTCTATCATTTTTGGTTAATGGCGCATTGCATGAAAACAGCAATACAATGACAACTACAATTCCATATTTCATTTTTAAAATATTTGGTTTGCGAAAAGTAGGTAATAAATAATCTGCAATATTGCGCTATAATTTAAAGTGAGCTATTATTCGGTTATCTATTCAAAAAGTCGAATATGAAAAAAAAGGATTTGATAATTTATGTACCCATTTTTATAATTTTTTTACTTGAAATTTTTTGGAAAGATGGAATGGTTACAATATTTGGACATTTTGGATTAGTTATTTTGTACAGTGTCTCTGCATTGATCCTCATGATTAAAGTGATTTTTTTTAGAAAATAAAATGAGAACATTCGAACGCATAATTTTTACTTATTGTTATAAAATAACCAAAGTTTTTTTTATATGTATGCTTTTTATAATTAGCGTTATCGACTTATGGCCATTTAATTTAGAAAAAATGCCTCCGATCATAGCTTACCTTTTTTGGCTTTCATTAGGATTAGTGTTAGGTTGCTATTGGGCAATAGAATCTGTCAAATATTTAAATAAATATAAGGACTAAAACGCATTCCACAGCCAGGATACTGAGGGGTTACCAATAGACATTGATCTCGAATGCATTTTCAAAAGTATAATCTGTCTTTTGGATTTCTGTTATGAAATTACCTGTTAAAATGAATTTATTTTGGAAATTATAAATGCGGAAATTATTAAAATGATTATTTAATATTTTTAATTCATCCATATCTCTCGTTTCAAAAATCTTATTGTAAATAACTTTATTACCAGCTTTTGTTTGTATGATGAATTCTCCCTGGAAACTTTGCAATGTATCCTTATCAACATTAACAGGTTTAGGATTCTCTTTAATATTCTTAAAAGAAAAAATCAGGTAATTCTTAAATCCCAAAGTTGGGGAAACAACCTCACTAAGATTAAATGCCTTCAAGAATGACTTGAATTCAACTGAATCAATTATATAGTCTCTGAAGTTACCATCGTATATTTTAAAATCATTGGTGGAATCAGCATTTAACTTAAAAAAATAATTATTAAACATATAAAACATTTGAGTTTTATTATTTACAAAATCATGTAGATAGTATAAATTTTGCTTTCTTATATCATTTAAGGGGTCATTAAGCTTATACAATCCCATGTTCCCCTCTGGTGTAAAGTACGCTACATTACCCTCAAAGGTTTCCTGACAACCATTAAAAATTAATATTGAAAAGAATATTGCGAAATAGTAGTGTTTCATAATCAGATAGTTTTTATATGAAAATGCAGGAGACACATTATTGTTAAAACGCAATTCATCACAAGAGTTAAGGCAAGTATTATTTTATAGAACAAAGATTCTGTAATCGAGGTCCTTTTTAAAAACATCTGATAAAAAAACCACATGACGAGGTAGAATATATTTAATCCAACCAAGTAAATCAATGCATCAGGAATCAAGAAGAAAAAATAGATTGGTTTGCTTAAAAAATACATAACAACCAAACCAATAAAACCTGTTGATATGGCAAAAAGATTAAAAGATAATCTCTTGTTTCTTAAGTAATCAGTTATTCCCATTATTCATTTCAAAAATATTTGGTTTGCTAAAAGTAGGAAATAAAAATACTGAAGCGATAAGAGTTATAAATGTATTGTGATTGGCAGAATTAAATTTTAATATCAGCGAACAACAAATGCAGGAACAACATTAAAATTTCCGTCTCTTTCAAAGTAATATAATGAATCATTTTCAAACTCTTTTACTTTCATAAAAAAATGTCCCGTCCAAAATTCTTTATCCAAAGGACTAAATTCAAAAGTAACTGTGCCGCTATAATTTTGGCCAAAAACAGTCTCTCTCATTTGAATAAAATACGTATTTCTTAACTGCGTTCTGCATTCATCAATTTTACTGTACTCTGCAGTTCCGGAAGTGTATTGCAGTGGAAACACATTAAGCAAGGTATCCGCAACTGTCCTATAGCCTATAAAACCTATCCCGAAATACTGATCGAATTTAGTTTGATAAATAATTGTCACAAAACATTTTAAACACGAGGTGTCATAAATAATTGTGTCAACCTTGATATTTGCAATGCTATCAAGAAAGTCTTTAACAAATCTTCCGAAATAATTTTCATTTGGGTTAAATTCATTTATTGGATAGTTTTTTCTTGTTAAGGTATCAAGGTAATTTTTAAACGCATGTTCAATTTCTGTTTTATCTTTTGAGTAAGAAAGACAAATTGTGTGTTTGTTACTCGAATTTCTTATGGCTTCTTCAACATCTTTTTCCGACTTCTCAATTATATCTCTATAAGACATATCAGGGAACCTGCTATGAAAAGGGAAGTTATTTATTCCGAAAGTGGTAAAAACAGTTATTGATAAAACAGAAACCAAAATTATAAATGGCCTTGAAATTTTTCGGAAAAGCATTATTAAAAGTTTTGTGGAACCGAATAAAATGAAAATCTCAATTATCCAAAAAGCCCAAAAGAACATTAGACCATCGTCCCTCGTGACAAAAATTAAAAGAAAATAAATGATTGGGAAAAACGGAATATATATAAAGTATAGAATAGGAATTGTAAGGAGAACAGAATTCAAAAATGCTGTTAGTACAAGAATAATATTACGCAGTCTGTTCAATTTTTAAATATTTTGTTTTGCGAAAAGTAGGGAATAAATGGGTGATTAAAATATTGAGGAAGAAGGAAGCAATCAATATTTCAGAGGCACTTTCTACTTGATAATATGATCAAATTCAATTTTTAAATTCAATTTCCACTACCGTTGAACCATTTAATATTTCTTTAGTTGTTCCATCTTCATTCATTTGTCTTGCTGGAATCCATCTCGGCATTTTTCTAATAATTCTAAGAGCTTCTTTGGAGCAATCAGGGCACTTACGAAGCGGAGTAATTAAAATTGCTTTCGTTATTCTTCCCTTTTTATTTATCTCTAATTTAAAATCAACTGTGCCGTTTAGGTTAAACATTTTGACCTGTTCAGGTATTTTAATGTTTGCAGCAATAAATTTATTCAAAGAATCTTCACCCCCTGCAAAGTCAGGACCAAGGAATGTGCTATCTATTCCAACTCCTACATCATAAAATACTGTGTCACTGCTCTTATGCATATTTGAATCAGAAACAGGATTAATAGTATCCGCTGATAAATTACTATTGCTTTTTTTACTTCTATCTTTTTCGGTACATGAAAAAAAGAAGAGACAACAAATAAAAATCAGTTGAAGTTTTTTCATCTTTTATTTTAAAAATATTTGGTTTATAAAAGTAGAGAATAAAAATATGCACATAAAGAACTATCGGGTCACATGCTGAATAAGCGAGTTGTTTTGTAGATGCTCTTAATTTTCAAAAAGTCTGAAAAACAATAATAACAAAGACTCTTAACATAAATCCCATCAGAATTAATTCTGGTGATAGTTATTAAATTATCAGTTATTCCAGCATTGGCACTGGCACACTTCATATTTGGAATGTTTTCAGCTATTGAAATATAATTTTCATAATCAAGTTTTGATATTTTAACTTTTTTATTTTCTAATGGAAGTCCTTTAAAGTATCCATTTTTTGAATTAAATATCACGAGATCATAGAGAATATTATGACCACCACCTTCCACAGATGTTTCAACAATATCAATTCGTAAAAGGCTATCACCCTTATTCTTTTCAATAAAGTCAGCAATCCAAATTGATATCCCAAATTGAACAATGCTATCTGAAATGATTGAGTCAAAGCTACATTCAACCCCTTTTTTATACACTTCCCTTGAATCATTCGAATCTAAACCGATACATTTTAGTTCATTGAGTGAAGTAAGTTTTTTTTCTTTCCAATCTTTAAGGAACAAAGTTTTATCAAAATTAATTGGCTTCAGATTTATCTTATGGCCCGATTTATTGCAACTAATAGAGCAGCATGAAATCAAAATAGAAATGAAGATGGCTTTCATATTTAGTTTACAAGTGTAAAACAAGCACTGATTTGATACTTTTTACTGACAATTCCATAATTCATTTTAAAAATATTCGGATCGAAACGCACAAGATTGTTTCAAGAATGTATTTGATGATAACTTCAACTTATTTTATTATTTCTGGTTTTGGATTAGTCTTTAAATATTTTTCAAGTTTAATTGTATCGCTTATAAAATCAGTTGTAACGTATCTTAAATGATTAAAAGTAATACCATAATATTCTATGTAATCAACAACATCATGAGTGCCTATACCTCCCTCCCTGTAACAAATTAAATAAACAGAATCAGATAGACATACGAAGTTCAATATCCTGTCGAATTTGTAATCACCTAAAGAGGCATCCGAAAAGTTAATCTGTTTAATATCTGAACTGTCACCTATTTTAAAGGGAGAGTTGTCTAAAATGCTTAAACTATCAATGATAAATATTGGAATTGCAGATTTATCTACAGAATAAGTATATCGCTTTGATATTAAAAATTCTGATACCCGATTTTGTATAGTATTGGCTACTTCTGATTTGGGATTAATACAATCCGAAAAAAGTGATATTAAAAGAATTGCACCTAATACTTTCATAAGCTTTTCAATTCCATACTGCATTTTAAAAATATTTGGTTTGCGAAAAGTAGGGAATAAGAGAAACTATTTAGTTTGAAAAAAGACATCTTCACCTGGGCACCAGTTACAACTCCAAAAATGACTGACTTAAACTTATCTTCTTCAATGTTTGAATCGGTTACATAATGACCGTAAGTATTTTTTGCTAATTGATAATTTGTATAATAGTCAAAGACAAATTTTTTGGGTACATCCCAGTCAAGGACAAATCTCTTTTTAAAATAATTCATGGAATCAGTTAAGTAAGGTAATTCCAAAATATCCACTCCAGCATTAATTTGTAATGCCAAAATTGGCCTTATAAAAAGTGTTGTGTCAATAAGTAGTTTTCCCCTTGAAATTGATTTAACAATAGTATCATTTTTGTAAATAAATTTAATAACATCGTTATTGGAAATTGAAATTGTATCTGTGTTTTTAATAATAATTATATCAACTTCAGGAAAATGTTGCTGTGCATATAAATTAGTTGTCAATGCCATAATCAAAACAAAAAAAATAATTCTCACATTCATTTTTAAATCTTCACAGTTTTATTCCTAATTCAATTTTTATCCATTTAAAATATTCAGTATCCCGAATTACGCACAATGCATCAGACGGCAAATGTATAGCACACATTTAAGCTAGTTATTGTGCATGTATAAAGTTTTTAAAAGAAGTGGCTGTGAGCCGGGTTACCCCATTATTCTTCAATATATTTCCCAATGTCTGTCGAAAATTTATAATGTCGAGTTTTAATTTGTTTATCATCTACCTCTAAAGTGCTTAAGTTATAATGAGATTTCGGTTTTACTATAGTCGTATATGAAGGAACCTTATTATTTTCCAAATAGGTTTCACTAAATCCATAGTAAAAGGAAAGTATTTCTGTTAAAGCTGAATTTTCTAATCCATTGATGTAATACCGCTCTATTGAAAAGAGACTTTCCCCTCCTTCTAAGTAGCCTCCATTTCCTCCAAGGCCATAAGATAAACTCAAACAAGTCCATTTGTCTCCTATTTCTTTTAATTCAATTTTTGCTGGAATAAGTCCGGTAGATTTATAAGTACCAAAATATCCTATTTCATCAATTTCCTTTTGAAATTTATATAGCTCCCACTTATTGTATTTAGTCTTATAGAATAATGCAACCCCAATTGGAACTCCACAAAAGTGACATCCTGTAGGCTCAACCTTTTTGTCGTATTCGTGCATCTGAAAATTATAGGTTGAGAAAATAGCAACACCACATTCTGTATTCTTAGTGTCTTTGAAAAACATTATTGTGTCTAAAGAAGTATGGAATTGATTGTCATAAGAAAGTGGAATTGGTAATGAAGTCAAATCATAGTAATTTGGTTTCCACACAGCCATTTCCAAACTATCAATTTTGGGATTGTCGAAAAGTCGAAGTAATAGTTCTCGCTTGTCAAGTGTTCTAAATGAAATTGCCTCTGTTCGGTTTGTAGCTTCAATATTAGTGCTTAGGTTATTCTTTCCTGTATTACTTTCCTTTTGTCTTTCACAACCAGGAAAAAATATAGCTAAAACAAATATAGTTAGTAACAAGGTACAATGTGTCATTGTCTATTATACATTTCGCTGATTGCAATTGGATAATTCATTTTAAAAATATTCGGTTTGCGAAAAGTAGGGAGTAAATGCCTGGGTTGGATAGGAGAAAATATTAATATTTCGCTATTAAAACTTCGGCAGAAATATTTAACAACTCATGTAATTTGCGAATCATTGTGAGGCTCAATTTTCTTTTTCCTGTAAGCATATCATTGCTTTTACTTTTGTAACCCAACATGGTTTTAAGCTCTTTTTCTTTAATACCTAATTGCAACATGCGGTGCTTAATTGCTTCAATTGGATTTGGTGCCTCCACAGGATAGTGTTCCCTTTCGTAAACTTCAACCAAAATAGAAAGCAGTTCTAATTCGTCAGCTTCATCTGAGTTTGGCTTCAAATCCTTTTGCATCAAGTTATAAATTCTCTCTAAAGCATTTTCGTATTGCTTCTCATTTTTAATGGGCTTTGACATATTTTACCTCCTTTATATTTAATTTATCGTATTGCGAATGAGTTCCAATCCATACTAACAATTACATCAGCTATTGCTTCCTCCCTTATCTCTAAAGAGTATTTCATTTGCCACGCGCAACTTTTACCTGCTGTTTTAATTGAGCAAACGAATAGCCTTTGCTTTTACCTGCATCATATCTTTTAATGCGCTCATTGATTTCTTTCCATTGTTCATCTGATAATACAGACTTGCTTTTATTTTCATTTTCAAAATCATTCATAAGGTTGAAAACAATTCGCAATAACTTTTCGTCATTCGTTTTTTTCATCAACTTATTGATGCCTGATTTTAATTCTGTTGCACTCATTTTTTTTGTTTGATATTAATGAAAAGTAATTGAGTTATAAGTTATGCTGTAAACGCGAGCACACTCTCCTTAATAATCTCCACACATTCATAAATCTGATCTTCAGTAATAATTAGTGGCGGTGCAAAGCGGATGGTATGGTCGTGAGTGGGTTTGGCAAGCAAGCCGTTGTCGCGCATTTTTATGCAAACGTCCCAGGCATTTTTTCCGTTGGTGGGGATGATGTCAATGGCATTGAATAAACCTTTGCCGCGCACTGCGCCAATCATAGGTGATTTAATGTTGCTTAATTCAGCACGTAAAATTTTTCCAAGGAGTTCGGCATTGTCTGCTAACTTTTCTTCAATGATCACACTCATGGCAGTCATGGCTACTCGGCAGGCAAGCGGGTTGCCACCGTAAGTGGAGCCATGCTCACCGGGTTTTATGCAAAGCATTATTTCATCATTACACAATACAGCAGACACAGGCAATAATCCACCGCCCAAAGCTTTGCCGAGAATTAAAATATCACCATGCACATTTTCATGATCGCTCGCTAACATTTTTCCTGTACGTGCAATGCCGGTTTGTATTTCATCGGCAATAAATAACACATTATGTTTTTTGCAGAGGTCGAATGCTTTCGCAAGATAGCCTTCATCGGGCACGATAACTCCTGCTTCACCTTGTATCGGCTCCACTAAAAATCCTGCAACATTTTTATCTCGCAATGCTTCTTCAAGAGCAGCTAAATTATTAAACGGTATTTTAATATAACCTGGTGTAAACGGACCATAGTCTGTAAACGCAGTAGGGTCAGTACTTGCAGAAACAATTGAAATGGTGCGGCCATGAAAGTTATCATTGCATACGATAATTTTTGCCTGTCCTGCTTCAACACCTTTAACCTGGTATGCCCATTTGCGGCATAGTTTCATTGCAGTTTCCACTGCTTCGGCACCTGAGTTCATGGGCAATAATTTATCATAGCCGAATAAAGTAGTCATATACTTTTCGTACTCGCCCAATAAATCGTTATGAAATGCGCGGCTGGTTAAAGTAAGTTTTGTAGCCTGCTCCACCAAAGCATTTACAATTCGCGGATGGCAATGTCCCTGGTTTAAAGCGGAATAAGCCGAAAGAAAATCGTAATAACGCTTGCCTTCCACATCCCAAACAAAAACACCTTCGCCCCGCGAAAGCACTACGGGCAAAGGATGGTAGTTATGCGCTCCATATTTTTCTTCTAATTCAATGGCCAATGCCGATGTCATTTCTTTCATTCTCATGTTAATAAAATTTATGCGGTTTTATAATGTGAGCGAAGGTAATTAAAGCGGGTTGAAAGAAAAAATGCGGATCATCTAAACAAAGTTTTCATGCTTGGTTTCCCTCAATTCAGTACAGTTTAAAGAAAAACAATTCAGAATTGAAAAGCAAAAAAAAATCAATAAGCCCCGCTGCGTTTGCGCAAAAACCACTCAACAGTAAGTAAAGAAATAAGTAAGAAAAATACCCACTTGAGGTTGATAATATCCTTCAATTGTTTTTGAGTGTAGGATACGGAAGTAATGTCTTTTCGCGCCTTTAGTAGTTCACTAATTTGATGGAGTTGCTGCGGATATACCATTGCACCGCCACTGCGTTGCGCCACAGCATTGAGCAGTTGATGGTCGGCAAGCGTGGTTGATAATTCAACTTGCAAAGCGGATACGGTAAATTGACCTGACTGGGAATAAGTTTTATCCCCTAACTTAACATCAGCACGAAAACTATAATTGCCCACAGGAAAATAACCTGCGTTAAGCGTATAAGCTTTTTCAGTTTTGCTGAAGGTGTATGGAAAAGATTTTTTATCGCTGTTGGTGATTACAATCTTCACATCGGGAGTGTTAACCAGTTCACCCGCATCGTTATATAATTCAGCATCAAGCACCACAGCTTCGTTTTCGAAAACATTGTTTTTATACTTAACACGAAAGGGTGTTTTTGATTCTTTTACAGAAAGGTATTGTGCAATCTTTTGAATAAATTCATTCGTAAGCGTACGGCTGTTTTTTTCAGCATATTCTTTCAATCCCCAGCGCCACAAACCTTCGCCACAGAGCAGTGCAGTTTTATGTCCTTCTGTTTCATTGAAGAGCATCAGCGGCTCATCGGTGGTAACTGTTCCTATACGCTGATTAAACAACACACCGCTTTCGGCAGTGGGTTTATAAACTCCAAATGGTGATATCAATGGCGGCAGCGTACTGAAAATGTTTTTCGTTTCTTCACTCAATGTGAAAAGTGAAAAGTTTTTATTTACATCAGCCTGCACCTGGTTGAGTTTACCATTGGCGTTAGCGATATTTAATCCTGCTTTCAAACTATTAAATGCGGCAATGTTGGTTTGAGAACCGATAATGTACCACAGCGATACATCTGTAGTCTTTATCTTGTCGAACAACAGTTGTGAGTTCAACCCTGCTGCAGGCAACTGGTGGAGGATAATAAGATTGTAGTCCTTAATGTTGTTATCAAAATCTTTGGCATAGGCCACTTTAACTTCATAGTTCTGGCTGGCTTCAATTGCATTTTTTATGGAACCAATATCAGGATGCGGTGAATATGCCAGCAGTAAAACTTTTTGCTTGCTTTCTAAAACTTCCACAAAAACATTTATACTGTTATTGGCTGTGCTTAACTCACCGGGCAAAACAGCGAGTGAAATTTTATATTGCTGAATGCCTTTTGTTTTAGCATCAAGATAAACAGGAACTGTAAGATGAAACTTATCATTCGTAATATTTACCTCGCGCTGAAATAAAACTGCACTGTCTTTTTCAATAGTAAGTGTTGATTTGCTGCCTCCACATTGGCGTGCATCCACCGTAATCTCCATTGGGAAGCTATTGCCGAGAAAAGCCACACGGTTATGATTAACGCGCGTAAGCACAAGGTCTTTATGAACTGTTGTATCACCCAACGCAATGGTATAAAAGGGAATCTTGAATTTTTCACTCAGGTATAACGGGCTGCTTCCTGAATTAAATAAACCATCGCTGGCAATAATTACAGCGCCAAGATTCCTGTTATCGTATTGTACTGATAAGTAATCGAACAACTTTGAAAAATCGGTTTGCTTTTGATTGAAATTAAAATCGAGTTGCTCTTTAACCTGGTCACCAAAAGAATAAGAGCGCACTTCGTAATCATCTTTCAAATCGTTACTGAGTTTGGTAAGTGCAGCAGCATATCCATTTTTATAGTAAGATGAATCTTTACCAACAGCCACCGACTGCGAATTATCCTGTGCAATAATTACGATTGGTTTTTCTACCTGCCTCGTAATTGTTTTAATAAGCGGGCTTAATAAAAGCATCGCTAAAAATGTGACGCATAAAAAACGAAAAGTGGTCATTAACCTGCGAAGCCATACATGCACTTCGCTGAATTGTGAATCATTACGGTAAAGGATGAATGAATAAACCGCACCCAGCGCAACACAAAATATAATAAACCACCACGGCTTTTCAGTAACTATCTGGAAATTCAATTTTTATTATTTGATTTAATTATTGGTTATGAAAGTATATAACCTGCTTTAGTCAATGGAGGAAACGTTGTGTTTATTCAATTGTAAAATTAAGATGTCTGACACCCTTAGAGGCGTCTGACATCTGATTACGCCACCAACGATGTCAGACACCTTTTCGGGTGTCAGACATCTGAGTTACAGCAAACCGAAAACTATTTACACTTTTACGTACGCCCAGCTTTTTCCATTTGCAATACGCGAAATCTGCATTTCACTTATTTTAAATTTCTTGGCAAGTTCGCTTTGTAATGAACCTTTTTTAAGGCTTTGCTTAATTTTAACAACCTGGTCTCTCGTTAATTTTGATGATAACGTAACACGTACACCAGCTATTGTTAGTTTTTGATTTTGTTTTGCCGTGCGCGTAAATGCTTCATTAGGTTTTGCCCATTGCAGATTTTTTATACGGTTATTTAATTTATTCCAGTCTAAGTGAATTACCACAGCTTTTTTATAAGCTGGCTTTTTGATGAAATGCTCGGCAGTGATGTAATGGATGTAATGCATCCTGCGCACACCTTTGTTTACAAGATCCATTGCAAGATAGCCGTTCACGTTTTTACCGTTAACAAGTGTTCCGTTCACATGATCATAGTAATAACTTTTTACACGCCCGTAGCTGCTGATCATGTATGGACGGTCGCTTTTCAGCATTTTTTTCCATTGCTCACCCGCAAGGTTAGCAATAGGTTTTCCGGTCGCTTTCTTTGAGCGAACAGCAACAGATTTTTTAACAGCAGTCTTTTTTGCAACTGCTTTTTTAGCAGGACTTTTTTTGCCTGCGGCCTTTTTGGTAGTGGATTTTTTTGCCATAATTTAAGAATTAAAGGAGTTATATTTGATAACTGATACTGTAAACGTAAAAAAAATTCTTTAACTGCAAAACTTTTTGTAAAATAATTATCTTTTCACAGGCATATTTCGCATCATATTACGCATATTTCCTCCACTCATCATTTTCATCATTTTGCGCATATCTTCAAATTGCTTGATTAGTTTGTTCACCTCCTGAATGGTGGTGCCGCTGCCATCTGCTATGCGTTTTCTGCGACTGCCATTGATGATAGCAGGCTCTTCGCGCTCCCTCGGAGTCATTGATTTGATGATGGCTTCAATACCATCAAAAGACTTGTTGTCAATATCAATATCTTTCATTGCTTTGCCAACCCCGGGTATCATGCTTACAAGGTCCTTCATATTCCCCATCTTTTTGATCTGCTGCAACTGCCCCAGGAAATCGTTAAAGTTAAACTGGTTCTTCTGAATTTTTTTCTGCAACTCGGCAGCCTGTTTTTCATCAAACTGCTCCTGCGCACGTTCAACCAATGAAACAATATCTCCCATGCCCAATATACGATCGGCCATGCGCGAAGGATGGAACACATCTAATGCATCTAACTTCTCTCCTGTTCCAACAAATTTAATGGGCTTATTAACCACAGATTTAATCGAAAGCGCAGCCCCGCCACGGGTATCACCATCTAACTTGGTCAATACCACTCCGTCAAAATTCAAACGTTCGTTAAAAGTTTTGGCTGTGTTTACAGCATCCTGCCCTGTCATAGCGTCAACCACAAAAAGAGTTTCATGTGGATTGACTGCTTTCTTAATTGCGGCAATTTCATCCATCATCACTTCATCAATAGCGAGGCGACCGGCAGTATCTATAATTACTACATTCAGGTTTAATTCCTTTGCTTTGGCAATACCATTCAATGCAATCTGAACAGGGTTTTTATTTTCAGGCTCACTATATACCTCCACGTTAATCTGCTCACCTAACACTTTCAACTGGTCAATCGCAGCAGGACGGTAAACGTCACAAGCCACCAAAAGTGGTTGTTTCTGACGTTTTGATTTTAAGTAGTTAGCTAACTTGCCTGATAGGGTAGTTTTACCTGAACCCTGCAAACCCGACATTAAAATAATGGTGGGATTATTTTTAAGATTGATCTCAGCCTGTGAGCCACCCATTAATTCGGTTAACTCATCATGCATAATTTTCACCATCAGTTGCGATGGAGAGACAGCAATCATCACGTTTTGCCCGATGGCTTTTTCCTTAACTGAATCGGTAAAGGTTTTTGCAACCTTATAATTAACGTCAGCATCAAGAAGCGCCTTACGCACTTCTTTCATGGTTTCGGCAATGTTGATCTCTGTAATTTTCCCCTGGCCTTTTAATACCTTAAAGGCGCGGTCAAGTTTATCTGATAAATTTTCGAACATATTTTTAAATCGTTTGCTGTTTGTGGTTCATTATTTTCAAACCTGATATCCTAATACCCATATTCCCTTATACCTCTTTTCACAGCGCGCAAAATTAATTTTATTTTGATAGGTTGAATTTGTTGCTTTGCGAAAATATAAAGTGGAAGTTTTTACTAATCATTTACGGATTGCTTTCCCGCGAAGGGGCGGGACATGCTGTTACCCGCAATGACGGTTGAAAACACAAATCGTAAATCGTAAATCCCAAATTGTAAATCAAAAGAATGGAAGTATTTCACATAGGGTTTTTACCGGTGCGGCTTTTAGATTTGCTCGACATTTTATTGGTGGCGGTAATACTCTATAAGATGTATGACATTTTAAAAGGAGGCGTTGCCACCCGCATTTTTGTGGGCATATTGTCTATATATCTTTTGTGGTGGTTTTTTGCGAAAGCACTGCACATGCAGTTATTAGGAACTTTATTAGGCCTTTTGATCAATGTGGGCATATTGGGTTTGATCATAGTTTTTCAACCTGAGATCAGGAAATTCCTGATTATGATTGGCACTAACAGCTTTCTCGCTAAAAACTTATTTACGAAATACATTTTCAAGATAAATCTTAATGAAGGTGGTAAAATGGAATTGAATTTCGACCCTATTGTTAAAGCATGTGAGAGTTTAAGCAAATCGAAAACAGGCGCATTGATCGTGATAACACGCAGCAGCGATTTGAAGTATTACATAAACACAGGAGAATCAATAGATGCGGAAATTTCAGCTTCGCTATTAGAAAATATTTTTTTTAAAAACTCACCATTACATGATGGAGCAATAATAATAGCAGGTGATAAAATAAAGGCTGCCCGCTGCCTGCTGCCTGTAACTGAAAATGCAAATGTTCCTGCCCACTTAGGCACACGTCACCGCGCTGCCATGGGAATAAGTGAACACACTGATGCATTGGCAATTGTTGTATCAGAAGAAACAGGTGCCATAACCGTAGCTGATGATGGCGAGTTTAAAAAAAATCTTACAGTTGAAGAGTTGAAGAAGATACTTGAAGAGATTGGGTAGGAAGGGGCGAAGAGGCAAGAGGCAAGAGGCAAGAGGCAAGGCGCAATTGGCAAAGCACAATTGAAAAAAAAGCAATAATTCAAATTTCAATTGATGAGAATTTTCAAAAAACCTTAACGACAACATTTTACTTTCGGAAAGTTACTTCAACTTTCCGAAAGTTGCTACACGCGAAAAATAAGTGCAATGGAAATCATTGACGGATTGCTTCGTTCCTCGCAATGACGGTTGACCTGATAGATTCCTTAGTTCCGCGCAATGACGAATTGCCAAATTACCAAATTACCCACTCCCTTACTTAGCCGCAGCTTCAATTTGATTTCTATAGTTGGGATCTATCTGTGCTCCTAAAGATGTTGCCATTTGTACATCAGCCAAAGCTTCTTTATAACGCTTTAAATAATACATGGCCTGAGAGCGATTTACATAAGCATTGCCATCATTAGGATTTAATTGAATAGCACGGTTTAAATCCTGCAAACCCTCATTAAATTTCCCAACCTGCAGGTACGTATATCCACGTGCTACATAACTTTCTTCTTTATCAGGATTTTCACGTATGATGCGGGTAAAATCGGTTATGGCACGATCGAATTGCTTGCTGTTTGCCAATGAAATTGCACGGTTATGAATGGCTTCCATATAATTTGGCTTTAACCTTATGGCCTGGTCGAAATCTTTAATTGCAAGATCGAATTGCTTACGGATACTGTAAACGATACCACGGTTATTATATGCCAACTCATAATTTGGATCGGCTTGTATAGATGCAGTAAGGTCGCGCATGGCTTCATCATATTTCTGCAAATGCTCGCCATAATGCTTGCCGCGATTATTTAATGCGGTGGCAACTTTGGGATATTGCTCCAATACATTGTCCCATAGTGTTAGACTGTCATTCCACACCTTACATCTCTGAAATGTTGTGTAAAATAAAAAACATAAATAGACTCCCAGCACGCCATAAACCAAGTTTTTTAAATCAGGTTTATTTTCGATGAGGTAATAAATTCCTGATGCTAATAAAAATGCAAAGGCAATGCCCGGCACTAACGAATAACGCTCACTGAACATGGTTGGACCGACCGGCATAAGTTGCAACACCAATGCAATGGTTGAAACAAAAAATCCTCCGCAAAATAAAAACAGCTTTGTCTTTTTTGCCGACATAAAAAGCAATACAGCAAGTATGACAACTAAAACTCCGCATAAGTAAAACTCCCACGGCAAAGAAGTTTGAGCTGTCTTTGGAGGGTAAGGATAGAAAGCCGAGAGATTAACAGGAGCTATTAATTTTATCGGATAAAAAATTAAGTTGCGGCAGGCAATGAGAATTTTTTCACCAAATGAAAATACATTTGATGTATCAATAGTTCCCGATTCTTTTACAGCACTTACTTGTTTCCATCCCATGTAAAAAGAAAGCAGCACATAAGGAACTTTTTCTAAAACAAGTTTTACTGAAAATTTTCGTCCGATATAATAGTCAAGCATAATCATGGGGCCAATGATTGATGCTGCCATTACTTTTGAATAAATAGATAAGGTGAACAACAAAAAAGAAAAGAGCAGGTATTTATAACTTTCATCCTTTCGGATATAATATAAATATGCAATGAGTGATGCGACAAGAAAAACAAGATACATCAGGTCTTTGCGTTCTGCTGCCCAGGCTACAGATTCAACACGCATTGCATTTAATCCGTATAAAGATGTGGTTATGGCGGCAATGATTTTATTGTTGCTCAGTAAGAGAATGAACCAATAAACCAAAGCACATGCCATCACAAACATTATAACACTTGTGGTATGATAACCTTTTGGATTAAGCCCGTAAAAATGATACTCAATAGCATAAGATAAAATGTGCAACGGCTGATAATTACCAAAATAATTTTCAGTAAAAATCCGCTTAATGCTTGCTCCATCAAGCGTGCGTATCAGGGGATTTTCGGGAAGATAACTTGGATCGTCCCAATTGGTAAGATCGTTATTGAGGGAAGGGAAAAATGCAATAAAAATTACAGGTAGCAGGATAAGTAATGGCAATAATTTCTGAAACCAGCTTTCTGAAGGCAGATTTTTTTTCCTGTCTTCTTTCTTCGGGGTTGATGAAACCTTAGCTGAAGTTACATTCTTTCGGGCGGGAATATTTTTTCTCATTCAATAATTTTTAAACGCAAATTATATTTAATCAAAAGTGCAATGAATTAAATTTTCAGGTTTCAAATATAAAATCAATTTTTTTGTGATGTAAAAGCCATGTTATCTGTAATAATATTTCGTCCTATAAGGGACTCTCAAAGTCTTCTGCAATTATTATGTTACCAATATATCGTTCCTCAGGAACTTTTCGCCAATTCAAAAATTAAAAGAATCATTCAGGCTTATAAACCATTGTAACATGTTCAATGTTGGCTTCCCAAAAATGATCTCCTTCCTCCATGAAACCATGCTTTGCATAAAAGCCATAGGCTGACATTTGCGCATGGAGATATATTTTTTTATTCAAAGGAATTACATCATTCAATATGGCATCCAATAAAGCAAGACCAACATCTTTTGAACGAAAAGGTGCAAGCACTGCAAAGCGTTCTAACTTAATTCCGCTTTCAGTGAAACGCCAGCGCGCTGCACCACAGGGGCGATTGCCAAAATACGCAAGATAATGCGAAGCTTCATTTTCATGTTCATCATATTCAAGATCATGATCAACATGCTGCTCAATTACAAAAACAGTATTTCTTATTTCAAATAATTGCTTAGCCTCTTCTGACTGAAGATCGCTTATTCTTTTTACGGTTAGCATAATTAGATTGTGAACGGGATAAATTTGTAAATTTCTATCAACCCAGTATTTTAAATCAGTTAATACGATTATTCAAAGGAGTTAACCTTAGTAGAAAAGATTGACTTTTGTGAAAAACCTTATTACCTTATTATTTCGTTGAAAATAAGGTAATAAGGTAATAAGGTAGTCCTTGTTGACAAAGATTTTCTACTAAGGTTTTTTTCCATTTATTGAATAACCAGTTTTTTAATTGTTTCTTTTTTACCTGAAGTAATTTTCACAAAATAGACACCGGGCTTAAGTGATTTGTTTTTGTATTTAAATTGAGATGAATTAATGTTGAAAGCGTCAATGGTTTTTCCTGTTACATCAGAGATCAACACCTTAACAGGTTCAAAATTATTTTTGCTGAATGAGAAATTAATTTCATCGGTTGCGGGGTTTGGATAAATGTTCAACACATTACTTTCATTTTCAGCAATGCCTGTAGGTGGTATTCCAAAAAACGGGCGGAGAAATGCTTTTACGAAATTTAATGTGGTATCCATATAAGCCAATGCTGTGGCCGATGTTCCTGCATAAGGCACATGGTCGGCACCAGGCCAGCTATAGAAAGGATTATTCACCCCAATATTATCAGCCCGTATTTTTAGGCTTGAGCTTCCATCCACTTCAAGAATTGGCTGAAACAAAACAACAATGATGGCACTGCCATAAGGCACGGTTCCATCATTGGTGCCATGCATGCTTACAAAAGGTATATCGCCCGTGTTAAGCCATGACGAATCGCCAAGAGCACCGCATAAATTGATAACTGCTTTTACATTGCTCGCATAACCGGGATTACCGCTATTACCTTCAATGCCGCCCATACCGGCAAGGCCAACATAAGCAGGCACTTCCGCTGAATCCATATAAGCCATGTGCAATGCTGTAAATGCACCTGCTGAACTGCCGCCTGCAAAAACATAATCAGGATGGATGTGATAAGTATTCACAGTTGCTGCATCCTGGCGGAAAAAACGAACAGCAGCTTTCATATCCTGTACTGCTCTCAATACTGCTTTAGCAGCATGTATTGAATCAATGGGAAAACCCATTCCTAAACGGTAATCTAATGAGGTACACACATAACCCATCTTTGCAAAATGATTGCAAAGAGAAACTACATCCTGGTCGGTTTTTGAACCACCGATAAAGCTGCCGCCATGCGCAAGTACTAAGAGAGGGCGCATCATTACCGTATCGCCTGTGGGCTGGTAAACATCTAATTTCAAAACCTGGTTTGTTCCGCTTACAGTAGTGTTTTGTCCGTACGTAATATTTGAAGTAACGGTTACGTTGCTGAAAATTTCATTCCAGTAGCGACCTCCTGTTGTGTCAATATAGGTTTGTGCTTTTACATATAGGGTAACTGTTAACAGGAGAAAGAGTAGTGTAATAATTTTTTTCATGGGATGTTATATTATGTTTGAATTATTAAAATGTAATTATAAAATTAAGATTGGATTATTGCAATTATTTAAACCGGCAGTGTGATTATAAATTCTGTGCCCTCACCTTGTTTGCTGTAAACTTTTAAATCGCCACCATGCGCTTTAATTATATCAAAGCTTAATGATAGGCCAAGCCCTGTGCCTTCGCCTGAGGGTTTGGTTGTAAAGAACGGATCGAAAATTTTTTCTTTTAACTCATCCGGTATTCCGGCACCATTATCACGCACGGTAATGAAAACGGCATTATTCAAATGTTTTGTAATTATGGTGACTGCCGGAGAATAGCTGGCATTATTATTTTGAGCTTCACGGTCGCTGCGCTCTTTTATGGCATAAAAAGCATTGTTGAATAAATTAAGTAACACGCGGCTGATGTCATTTTGAATAGCATTTACACGCGGCAGATTTGGAGCAAGTTCTTTATTAAGCGCACTATTAAAGTTTTGCATTGAAGCCCTCATGCCATGATAAGCAAGGTTTAAAAATTCATCGCAAAGCGCATTAATATCTGTTGGTTGCTTTTTTTCATCACCGCTGCGGCTATGCTGCAACATGCTTTTTACAATGTTATCGGCACGCTTGCCATGTTCATTAATTTTTTGGAGATTGAGTTTAAGATCAGCAATAATTTCGTTACGCAGTTCGGGTGTATCAGCAGTTTTAAGCTCATCAATTAAACTATAAGAAAGCTCTGAGAAATTAGTTACAAAGTTGAGTGGGTTTTTTATTTCGTGTGCAATGCCGGCAGTAAGCTGACCGAGCGATGCCATTTTTTCCTGTTGCACCAATTGTTCCTGTGTGGCTTTGAGATCAACAAGTGTTTTCTCTAATTCATAATTAGTTTTGGCCAGGCGGTCATTACTCTTCTTGCGTATCTGCGACTGGTTATATAAAACCAATCCGAATAAAAATATCAATATAAAACCAGCCACAAATGAGTAGGTGATAACACGCTGCCCTTCTAATTCTTTTTCTTTAACTAAGTTTTGCTGGTTGAGGGAGTTTATTTTAAGGTCTTTTTCTTCGGCCTCGTACCTTGCCTGCATTTCATTGATCTGACGCATTTTTACAACATTAAAAACACTGTCACGCAAAGCAATATACTTTAAATGATAATCAAGCGCCTGTTTGTAATCGCCTTTATTGCTATTCACTTCAAACAGTCCATTATAAGAATCATAAGCAACATTAATTTCATTTACGCGAAGTGCGTAGCTGAGGGCACGATTTAAATACAAGGCAGCGAGGTCATTGTTATGCATTTTTACATAAACCAGCCCGATGTTATCATCAAGGTAACTAAGTGTAAGAGAGTCAACGGGCTTACTGAACGTTATCAATTCATAACACCTTTTGTAACTTGAAACAGCTTCATTATACAACCCTGATTTTTTATAACTCACGCCCATATTGTTGAGCACTTCAATTAATGTGGCAGTATCTTTTAAATGTTCTAAAAGGGTTAATGATTTATTATACATCATAATAGCCTCTTTGGTTTTTTTCTGATTACCATATACACCACCGAGGTTACTGTAACCTAATGCTATACCAATGCTATCTTTAATTTCAATAGCTGTATTCAATGATTTCTGAAAATACTCTAAAGCCTTATCCCACTCTTCGGTATTTAAAAAAACCGAACCTATCTGCTCCTCAGCTATTCCTATATCATACTTGCTGTTTACCTTTTCATAATTTTTGAATGCTTCGAGATACCACTGTAATGCAGCGCTGTAATTGATTTGCTTGAAATATATATTGGCGATGGAGTAGGCGGCTTTTCCTTTTTTATAAATATCGCCTTTGGCTGATTGCTGCTCATATTGAAACCGGGCGTGTTTTAATGCTTCGTCATAATTTTTTTTGTTATAATAAATCATACGCTGCAGGTTATGACTTTCCATCAACCCATTAAAGAAATTTAATTGTGATGCTAATTGCTGTGCCTGTTCAGCATAAGTAAGTGCCTTTGCAGCATCTGTTTTTTTTAACTGGTAACCTAACTGAACTAAGGTGTTTACCTTATTGGTATCGGCCTTGCCGGTATTTAATAATTTGGTTAGGGAATCAACAGCAGGTTGTGCCGTAAGCGGGAAAAACTTTATGAAGAGAAATAAAAAAATAAATGTGAGACGGATAATTTGATTCATCAACACAAAGAAATGATAAAAGGAATTGTAGTTACAAAAAATTGTTGAGGGATTTTAAAACAGGGAGAAAAGGTGTTGAGCGTTTGAAATTTGAAACCTAAAAATTAGAAGTAGGAAATTGAAAGCTATAAGTTACTTCTTAATGGCAAGCTTTAATGTTGTCGAACCCAATCAGGAAGGAAGTAAAAAGCATAATAATTCCTATGTGGTAATAGTTGTTATTAATACTTCCTTACCCGGGAAAAGCTTGGTGGTATCTTTCATTAGTAGCTTTTTTTCTAAACTTAATTAATGATTTAAGAACAAGGCGTAAATATAAAATATCTTTTTGATTTGATTATTTGGTTTCACCTGACAGGTCGCGAAGCACCTGTCAGGTGAAACATAATTAATGTAAACGCGATACAATCGCGCTCAATTAAAAGAAATCGCGCTCAATTGTTAAAAAGATTTGATGTTTATAGAATCATTTTGGAAAACAATTGCTGTCATTTGCAGCATGGCACTGTACATCACATCATTAAATTCAGGAAGCAACGGAAATTGTTATTACATAGGCAATGACACAGAGGCCGTGCTGGTTGATGCTGGAATTTCGTGCCGCGAAATAGAAAAGCGCATGAGTAAATTGCAATTGCCTATGGACTTAGTGAAAGCTGTTTTTATTTCGCATGAGCATGTGGATCATATACGTGGTGTAGAGACCCTGGCAAAAAAATATAAGCTTCCTGTTTATATCACTCCTGCTGTTTTAAAGAACAGCTCCCTGGTTTTGGAAAAGGGTTTTGTAAAATCTTTTGAAGCCAATAAACCTGTTACCATTGGCCAGCTTGCAGTAACAGCATTTGTAAAACTGCACGATGCCATAGAGCCTTACAGTTTTATAGTGGAAGGCAACGGGGTAAGGATTGGCGTACTTACTGATATTGGCAAACCCTGTGCAGAGGTGATTCACTATTTTAAACAATGTCATGCAGCATTTCTTGAAACCAATTATGATGAACAAATGCTGGAACAAGGCAACTATCCCGTCCACCTGAAAAAACGCATCCGTGGCGGAAAAGGACATTTATCAAACCTACAGGCGCTACAACTTTTCATCAGGCATAAGCCTGAATTTATGAGTCATTTAATTTTGTCGCATCTTTCAAAAGATAATAATAGCCCCGAGCTTGTTCACGAATTATTTATTAAACATGCTGATAAAACCAACATCATTGTAGCTTCGCGATATAAGGAAACACCGGTTTATTGTATTAGCGATAACGGTAATAAGTTTTTGAGAATAAAGGAAACGAGTTTAAGGTTGGAGGCGGTGCAGATGAGTTTGTTTGATTGATGGTTTGATATTATCATTTAGCCTCACCCCCAGCCCCTCTCCCGTGGAGAGGGGGGCGCTTCAGGAAAGTGATACATTGTAAAAACTGTTTTGACTTTAATGACCTTGCCCTATGGACGGCTTTCGCTTAGCTGCACTTGCAAATAACTGCCTTTATAAATTTTTCAACTTTTGAAAAAAAATAATTGCCATTCCAAAAAATCTCTTTACTATTGAAACCCGGAAAGAATTGTTTTTTTACTACACACTCCACTCATTCTCCCTCTTATCGGCATCGTGCTTGTAAGAACATGTTAAAAGCAACTTTTTCGGAACTCACTGTTTAGTTACCTGTTTTGATTAACTGATTTTTTTGTCCGCCATATTCATTGAGCGCGATTGTATCGCCCTCTCTTAACACTTCCACATTCCCAGATTAAGCGCAAAGTATCACGCTTATCTAACGCCCCTTATAGAGCGCGATTGTATCGCGTTCTCTTAACACACCGGATTTATCAACTACTTGTTTCGATAACAGAATTATTGTTCACTCCACAATTCTCCCGCAAGGGTTCTATTCATATATCCTTTTTATTTAAAACATTAAACAAAACTTATTATGGAAAAAAAAATGAAAAATCCGACAGCCGATCCGGCAGTCGCAAAGCCAAAGAAAATTCAGGGAATTAAACTCAACGATGTTGAACCTTTGAAACAGGATGGAGGGCAAACGGCACAACGCATGTCGCGTAAAGAAATCTCAAAAGATGCATTGATTGCAAGTGCGCTTCCAAAAATTACTGACCCGCAGGCTTTCACAGCTTCGGTTAATGCTTTTGGAAAAACGGCAGTGCCTGTTAATTCTGTTGTAAGAAAAAATCAGCATGATGTGACGCTTGCTTTTGCCGAAGACAATTTTACATTCGACCAGGTGTTTAAAGATTTTGTAAGCGACACTAACAGTCTTTTTGTTTTTGATGATGTGCGAATTCATCTCAGGGAAAAACAGGAAGATGGCGCCACTGTTAATGTGATGCGCTTTAACGGCACCCTGCGAATGGACAATGCACTGCTATCACCATTAAAAGATTTTCTGAAGTGTGATGCAGGACTTTTGGTTAACGGAAAAATGGAAACTGCCGGTGAAGATATTACCGAAAAAATTTCGCCCTGCAATGTAAGGCTAACCAGTGCTGTTCCATTCCTGATTCCGCTTGCAGACGGCATTATCCTGAAATCGGCTGCATTAAAAGTGGAGCTGGAACAGGTAGAAGGCAAATGGACTTTTACTGAAAGTATAAAGGGCACGTTAGAGATAAACAAGCTTGGCAATACGCCCGTTGAGTTAGATGCTACCGTTACCTACAGCGATGGAAAATTAAATGTAGTGGCTGCAATTGACAGCATTACGGGTTTATTCGGTATTGAAAAGTTAGCGCTTGACAATCTTAAATTAGAGTTTAATGTGGGAAGTGAAAATGATATTGAACTGAGTGCCGATTTTAAACCTGCTAACCGTACGTTTAGTTTTGATGGAAAGATTTCATCGGGATTCACAGGTATTAAAGCATCATCACCTGAATTTACATTTAATGATTTGAGCGACCTTTTTAAATATTTTAATAACGATACGCTTGCTCTGCCCACTTTTGATTTAACTTTTAATGATGTATTTATTGGCCTGGCAACTGCTGACGGAACACTTGATTCAGGAGAAATTAAGCAAGGCCTTACCATAGGAGGTTCGGTTAAAGTTTATGAGCATACCATCACCACGCTTGCTCAAATTGGTAAAGAAGGTGTAGCGTTTACAGGTACGTTAGCTGATCTGAAAATAGGGCCTGTTGACATTACCAAAATTGAATTGGATATGAACTTCTATTCTGCATCTACAGGAAAGAAAAGTGCATTTTCATTAATGGGTGAAACAGTTATAGAAGGCCTAACGCTTGACTGCAAGGTGGCTTATGAAAAGGACAGGAATGGTGTAGCAAATCAATTGGTTTATGCCGCTATTCATGCAGAATCATTCGGTCTTTCAGCAGTTTTCCCTCCCGCCAAGGATACCTTTGTTGACTCGCTTAAGTTTTCAAAAGTTGTATTCATCTATTCATCTACCGATGGAGATACGCAAGATCCCGATTTTGAATTTGCTGTAAAACAAGGCTTGCAGCTTACTGCTGTGCTGGAAGAAATACCTGCACTCACATCGCTTACACGTAGCAAAAAAACAGGCCTTATACTTTCTGCTCATTTTGGAAACACTACTGACATCAGCATCGAAATTCCTGATACACGGCTTGATTTAGGCAACTCGGTAACATGCGACCCTATGCGCATAGCAATTGAGTTAGCGCCTCAGCCTGCTTTGCAATTAATTTTTGGTCTTGATGTAACCGTTCCCAAACAAAATGATCCGTTACATTTTGATTTGATGCTTGAGATTGGCGTTGCCGAAGGACGCGGCTCAGCAACTATGAAAGGTTACTGGGTAAATCCTTTTGGTGTTAATGGTTTGCAGATAGGACCTGAACTGGCATTACAATTAGGAATTATTTATGCAGAGTTTATTGCAACCGGATTGCCAAGTGAATTTGGTTTTGCAGGCGGAATTAAGCTTGGTGACATTACCGGCAAGATGGCTGTTAACGTTAGCGAAGATCCTATGCATGAAATACTGATGGGTGTAGTTGCCAAACTAAGCCCGCAGAACTTAGTTGCGTTTGCAAGCACCATTACCGGTCTTTCAATTAACGCTGCCGATGTACCAAACTTCTTCGATTTGGAGGAACTGAAACTTTATTGCGCTCCTACAGGCGGAAGTATTGGCACTGTCACCTTCGAACCGGGATTCAGCTTTTTTGCCGACCTTATTTTGTTTGACAAGCGCATTAATATTTACACTTTGTTTAATGACAGCGGTGTGATTGCAAAAGGCGAGCTGGATGCAATTGAACTCGGTCCCCTTAAAATAGGTGGTGCTGATGGCGGCAATGCAAAACTCGATTTGGAATTGACTACTGAAAAGCAATCGGTTTATATTGATGGCGCTTTTGAATTTTTGGGTACAGGCGAAAGCATCTATCTCGACATTTCAAATAAGGGAGCATCGTTTGAACTGGAACAAAAATTCCTGAACATGCTCAAGTATAAGTTCAAAGCTCAGACGCAAGGTTCGTTCAGCGACCTTCCTAATCTTGACTTTAGTTTTTATGCAGAATTTGATAATGATCTTACTGAGTATATTAAAACTACCCTGGTTCAGAAAATTAATGATGCACGCAGAGCAGTTGACGTAAGCATAACAGATGCTCAGAAACAAGTGGACGATGCACAGAAGGCTTACCTCGCAGAATTCACTCCTGCCAAAGCAGCCTTAGATAAAGCACAGAAAGATGCTGATGCCGAGTTTGCAAGGTGTACAAAAGAGGTTAGCGATCAGAAGGCTGTATGGGATGCCAAGATAGTCAAAGCACAGACCGATGTAGCCAATGCAAAAGCTACTTATGATAATGCGATGAATGATGCCCGCAATAAAGTTAATGATGCGCAGATCACATATAACAATGCAGTGCGCGATGCTCAAAACACTTTGAACAATGCCCGCAATGATTCCGATTATAAAATCAACGCAGCTAAGGCAGATGCAAACAAGGCCATCAATGATTATAACAATTCATTCGGTAAGGCTTACAGCGATTTGAACAGTGCGCAGTCAACGGTTAATTCATTGCTGAACCAGATTAATGATTATAAGTATAGGATTGAACATGCAAGCGGATGGGATGTATTCAGAGTGCCCGATTGGTCTGCTACGCTTGCTGGTTTATACGTTGCTTACGGAACTGCCACAGGAGTATTGACAGCATGCCAGGGAGTCGTTAACGGATTTCAATATTCTTCGGTTGCCATAGCCAAAAATACTGCACAGGCTACACTAACAGCCGCCCAGCAGGCAGGTGCCGCAGCAATATATGCAGCGCAGCAAACGGTTGACAAGGTAACTTACGGAACTGCTTATGTAGCATTTCAAACTGCGCAGGGCACTCTTACAGCTTTGCAATATGGCGCGCAATACACTGCATGGCAGGTGGCTAACATCACGCTTAGCACTGCGCAAACAACAGGTCGCGGGCTGCTTACGGCTGCCGAATATTCATTAACCAATATCGGCTCTTCGGTAGCTTATGTTGCTTTGCAGGGAGCGCAGTACTCGCTCGTAGCCATTCAGCAAGGCACTTCGGCTGTGGCATTCGATACTGCCAAAGGTGTGCTCGAAGGCGCTAAGCAAGGTACCTATGGTATCTTAGAACTGAGCGCTTATATAGCAGCTCACATTGGCGATTTGCTCGAAGTTAAGCAGGTTACACTTGCTGCAAGCCTTAAAGCAATTAAGCAAGGCAACTTGTTTAAAGCAACTTTCGATGGTTCAGTTTTCACTCAATCATATAATGTAACGCTCGATTTTAATGTGAATGATGCAGCAGCATTTATCGAAGACCTTTTCAAAAAGGTGCTTGACGAAGCAAAGCGCATTGCATCCAACAACTGATAAGTTTCAACAGCTATTTTTAAAAATCGGGTTGGGAGTTTATCCTGACCCGATTTTTTTTATTTTAATAAGAAAGATAATTTGAACCTAATCCGGCTATCCACTGCTACTCCTCGTCCGCTCGTCCCTCGCGTCCTGTGGGGTATTCGCTGCTATCCGGGGTAAAAACCATGCGGGCAGTTATCCGTTAACACCAAAAAATGCAATCAACTAATGTGCTGTAGGCACGAAATATTGGTAACAACAAACTTCACACAAAAACAAAAACCCGCCTTTAGGCGGATGAAATATTTTAACCCACATCAGACTGACGCTCCACAAATTATTAAACATCTAATGTTGAAACAAAAATCATTTTATTCAATAAGTAAATAAGTAGCGGTTATATTTGCCCTTAATGAATCACCTCTACTTTGGCGATTGCCTCCAAATTCTCAAACAGCTTAATCATAAAAATCCTGATGGTTTTATTGACCTCATTTACATTGACCCGCCTTTTAATAGCAAGCGCAATTACAATGTATTATTCGAAAGCATTGACCTTAAAGATGCCACTGCACAAAAGCAAGCCTTTGCAGATACATGGAGTAACGTAAGTTATATTGACACTATTAATGAACTTGCTGAAATCAACAAAGATCTTTATACCTTTTTAAAAACACTTTCCAATATTCGAATTTCAGATAGTGCTGTAGCATACTTAAGTACAATGGCAATCAGGATTTTATATATGCGAAAAGCTTTGAAAGATACAGGCAGTTTTTATTTGCATTGCGATCCTACCATGAGTCATTATTTAAAGATTGTTTGTGATTTAATTTTTGGAGAAAAGAATTTTAGAAGTGAAATTATTTGGCAGCGCGCTGATGCACATAATGACCCTAAAAATTATGGTTCAATCCATGATGTTATTCTTTTTTATTCGAAAGAAAAGCAATTTAAGTGGAATCATACTTACACACCATATAGTAAAAGTTATCTCACGTCTAAGTGGAGCACAACACCATCAGGTAGAAGATATAAATGTGATGATATGACTGATCCTCGCAAATCAATGAAAGAATATGATTTTATGGGAACGGTTGCACGATGGAGAACGAATAATGAAAAAATGCTGGATTTATGGAATGCGGAACAAACTGATGTGCCGAATAGCCATGGAAGAATTAAACTTACACAAAATGGAATCCCTCGAAAAGATTGTAAAATAACTTTTTTGGAAGAACGCGAAGGAATTCCACTTCAAGATTTATGGACAGATATTAATTCATTGAGAGGGGGTGCTGATGAACGTCTTGGATATCCAACTCAAAAACCTCTTTCCCTTCTTGAACGAATCATCAAAACCAGCAGTAGCGAAGGCGACCTTGTTGCCGATTTCTTTTGTGGTTGTGGTACTACTGTTGCAGCAGCCCAAAAATTAAATCGCAATTGGTTAGGAGTTGATATATCTCATCTTGCTGTTCGCTTAATCGCAAAGCGTCTTGTTGATACTTACGGACTTAATATAAAACACAACTTTCGTATTGATGGTTTTCCGCAAGATGCTGCAAGCGCACGTATGTTAGCAACCGAAAATAAAGAAGGCCGATTTAATTTTCAGGAATGGGTTATTGAGGTTTTATTAAATGGTGTAGTAAATACTAAAAAAACAGGTGATGGCGGTTACGATGGATACCTTACTTTTTACATAAGCGAAAAACAGAAAGAATTTGTTTTAGTAGAAGTTAAAAGCGGAACTGTAAACGTAAAGAACATACGCGAGTTTATTCAGGTAATAGAAAAACAAAAAGCAGCTATCGGTTTATTCGTCTGCTTTGAAGATACTGTAACCAAAGAAATGCTTAAAGAAATAAAACAAGCAGGTAACTATCATTACACAGGCACAGGTTACGAAAGCGATTTTCCAAAAATTCAAATCCTGACCATTGAAGATTTATTAGACGACCGCGTTCCAAAAATTCCTCAATCAAATATCACCACTTTCAGAAAAGCCCAGCAAGCCGAAGAACCTGGCCAGGCAAGTTTGGGGTTGTTTGATTAAAGAGAAAATGAAAAAACAAATTCTTCATATAGTCTTAGCTTTATCTATAATACTTGCAGTTTATGTTTTGTTGGATGACACACCAGCTATAAGCTAGCACTAGCAGGGGGTCGGAGATTCATCCTGACCCGTTTTTTCAAAATATTTCCCCTTGCGCAGCAAGATTAAAACCTGATTTTTTAAACTCAGTCTTTGCGTCATTATTCCACAATAATGGATTGGTATGATTTAAGTGAATGAAAAATATTTTTGATTTAGTTGCACTGTTTTCATTATTAAAAAGGCTCATAGTTTCTCTAACAAACGGATGGGGAACTTCGCTCATTTTTCGGCCGGGCAATTCATTGTCTTCATAAAATGTTCCGTCAAGTAATGCAATGTCAACATGCTTTACTTCATCAATAATATTCCTGTTCCATTTTTCCCATTTATCAATATCAGGAATAAATAAATATTTTTTATCGGCAGTTATTATTTTGAAACCGGCAGTTTCAGAAAATTCATCGCGGTGAGGAACGCGAAAGGTTTCAATTTTTATTTTTTCAGAAAGTGATAAAACTGAATCTTCGTTAAGCGGATGAATAACTATGTTTTTAAGTTTTACCAATTGACTCCAGGGTCCGTTGGTTTCTAAAAACTCTTTCATGCGAGGCAGCACATAAACCGGAATTTCTTTTGTATTCATTACTTCGCGACCCAACTGCATTAAGCCGGTGTAATGACCTATGTGTGCATGGGTTATAAAAATTCCTTCGGGTAAATATTGATATTCTCCTTTGGTAAGATTTTTAAAATATTGCAATTGATATTTTATATCGGGGGTTGCTTCAAACAGCCACCATTTTTTTGCAACAGGATCAACGAGTGCGAATGACACAACAAATTTTTTCAACGAATCATTTTGCCATGCCGCAGCACAACATTTTTTAGAACATCCTGCATGTGGATAACCACCATCCTGTGCAATACCGAGAATTTGAATGAAGGGATGAGCAACATCCTGACCCGAACTATTTTTAAAAATGCATAAAACAAAAAGTAAATAAATGTATGGTTTCAATTTTTTAAAATTAAAATGATTTTTTCACTTTGACCTTTGTCTGTCAAATATCCTCATCGGCAAAATTGAATCTATCTATAATTCCCTTCCCGTAACTGCGAATTAACTGAAGATGGATATTGATTGCTCTTTTTGTATTTATTAATCCGGCAAGCATCATTAACCCGCCCCAAGTGAAAGCATAGATTTTTTTTCTTTTTATTCCTTGCGGAAATATTTTAATAATTTCTTTTTTGTTGAGTGCAAACATAAATTCTTCAGGAAACCTATTTATGTTATCCCGGATTTTTTGCTGAAGTTGTTCCAAACTTATTTCAAGAATTACTGCAACTTCTTTATCAATCAATACTTGCTGCTCTCTCACATTTTGCATTTTTTCATCAAGGAAAGCATCAATGGAAATAAGCAATGAATGATTTTCAAATTTCATTTTTTATCATTGTTGTCCGACAAAAATATTTCATAGTTATAAAAGATTCCTTACTACGTTCGAAATGACAATAAAACTAAGTGTTCGGACGGAGAGGGGGGCAAGATTTTAGAAAGGCTCACCAATCTCCACACGCGGTTACTGCTATTTCAAAAGGAAATGAAAAAATTTATTCGCGAATGATTACTGCAAAACAAGCTTCATATACTTATCAGTTTGGTTCTCCTTTATCTGAACTGTATAAATGCCTTTGGCAACCTGGTGAAGGTTAATTAATGCAGGCTCATTTCCGATGATTTGTTTCGATGTTTCTTCAAAAACTGTTTCGCCTAATTGATTGAAAATTTTTATTCCTACAGTTGCCGGTGCTATACCTGAAAGCTTAATCCATAAATCGCCAGTTGAAGGATTAGGATAAATACCATCACCTGCGCTTTGTTGAGTCAAATCATTAATGGCTGTGGGGGCGCTGTTCAGAAGTTCGCTATGTGTCCACGTATGATTTCCGTCACTTACTAACCAGCTATATGTACTTACGTGCAAGCCTTCGCCAAACCATGGATTCATATAGTAAACATCATTTCCATTCAATCCATGACCGAGCACAAAATGTCCACCGCCTGCTGCCCATCCCCATCTTACTACAAAGGGATGATTGTTTGCAATTTCAGTATTAATGTCACTTAACGTAAGCGAGCTGCCAACTGCTGTGGTGGGTATGCTTCCAAAATGCATAAGAATATCATCTATGCTGCCGGGGTATCCCCAAAGATAATTCCAGTAGTTGCATCCCACATTAGGATCAACGCAGCAATCGGTAGTTCCGTAGCTTGTCCAGGTTATTACTGAACGTGCATATTCAGCTATATCGCATTGCTGAAAACTATAGCCGTAATAATCAAGAGCTGATTTAGTAACTCCGGCCCAGCACCATTGGTCGTGCTCCTGAATAACTTCCGGAACATTAAGCACCTGTGCTTTAACCGAAGATGTATTAATTAGTAAAAATGCAGAAAACAGTAGTAGATATTTTTTCATGAGTAATTAGTTTTTAGATTGATTTTTTAATTCGTTTTTAATGATCTGAATAGCTTCGCTAAGTGAATAAAAAGATTTACTATTTGAGGTTAATGAAGGAATAGCTTTAATAGCAGACGTCATGGGAATACATTGTACATCGGTAAATGCTGGTGCTTCGGCAACTACTAAAAAATCGCAGGCAAGCGGATACACACGTAAAATATAACAATGATTACCGGCATTGTTCCTTTGTTGCAACTCCTTTGCAAGTGCAGCGCCTCCCATATCAACTACATTGTAATTATCTGAATTGGCATTTATGGTAAGCAAAATCCGGTTTTGGCCGTTAACCATTACAGGTATGCGCCATTCATTTTGTAACACGATATATTTTTTATTAGCAACCATTTCACCTTCATAAAAATCTTTGGTGAATGTGATTACGCGGTAAGGACTACCAACGGTGCATAAAGCAAATTCTTCCCGGTTTTTAAAACCAAAGTCTTTTTCATGGCCTGCTGGAATTTTTAAAAGTGAATTTTGGAGATTATCCTGCGCTGACTTGATGACTTTTTTTTCTGTTTCATCGGCAGTGAAACTAAAATTGCTGAGGATAAAAACCAAAGCAATGGCGGTAATAATTATTTTTTTCATATTAAGTTGTTATTTGTATGTAGTGCTAAAGATAACAGAAGCATCTTAACAATGCAAATATTTGTGGTTGTTTTTATTTGCATACCACCTATATAGAGTCTGTCAATTAATATCAAGATGTTGATAAATAAGGGGTTTGGGGGTTAAT
>JBDTRM010000047.1:0-5764 GCA_039931675.1 Bacteroidia bacterium
CCGGTTTCATTTTTCTTTAACATCACAAAACGAAAAGTAACTAAGTTAATTGCAAGCATTACTGTTTGAAGTTTGGGTGGTTGGAGTAAATCATTTTGATAATGATTAAAGTATAATTTGTTTATGCCAATAACCAGGAAGTAAGAAATTAAAACAGAAGCTACGCCATAAATAATTCCTGTAAAAAAGTTGTCTTGCTTTAAGAGTTGAATCATAAGTTGTAATGAAAATTTATTTCCAGCTTAATTCATTTAAATGACTTATGGCGTGATGAGCAGTGAAATCAAACTGAACAGGTACTAATGAAATATAACCATTAGCCAATGCCCATTCATCTGTATCAACGCCTTTATCAAAATTTTCAAACTTGCCTGTGAGCCAATAGTACCTGCGTTTGTTCGGGTCCAATCTTTCATCAAATTCTTCAACCCATTTTGCAGCTGCCTGCCTGCATACTTTTATGCCTTTAATTTTTGCACGTGTCAAATCAGGAATGTTAACATTTAGCAATACGCCTTCAGGCAAACTGTGCTTAAGAATATTTTTTGCTATTAATCCTGCAAAATGTTTCGCTGTAACAAAACTTGCATCTAAAGAATAGTTTAACAACGAAAATCCTATTGACGGAATTCCTTCTATCGCACCTTCCATAGCTGCCGACATGGTGCCTGAATAAATTACATTGATAGATGAATTACTACCGTGATTAATTCCCGATACTAATAAATCAGGTTTACGATGTAGAATTTTATTTACGGCAAGCTTAACACAATCAACCGGTGTGCCCGAACTTTGATAAGCTGTATAACCTCCCGGAACTTCCACTTTATCTAATCGCAAAGGCTTGCTGATAGTGATCGCATGCCCCATTGCCGATTGCGGACTATCAGGCGCTACAATTACCACCTCACCAAGTTTGCTCATTGCATCAGCAAGTGCGCGTATGCCCGGTGCTGTTATTCCATCATCGTTAGTTATTAAAATAATCGGCTTATTATTTTTCATCGCGGCAAATGTATGGTTATTGGGGAATTAGGTGATAGGGAGTTAGAGTAATTTGGTTTGAAATTGAAAATAATTTTAGTCGTAATATTTTTGAATTTCGAATTTCGAATACATGAATTAAGAATTTAGAAGTAGAGAGTTTTATACTTCTAAATTCAATTGTTCTAATGTTCTAAATTCCTTTTAATTTGGTTATTCAAATGCGCTTCAATTGGTACCAAAAAAGCGGGGCGGTTACCACACCGCCCCGACAACCTAAACCAACCTAAAAAAACATTATGAAATTCTTTTAACTCTTATTCTCTTTACTTACGATAGTCAAACGACTATGGATTTCCTATATTTTATATTTACGAAACTTTAACTTCAAATACCGGTTTTTGTTTTGCTTCACTTTTCTTTGGAATATTTAAAGCTAAAACCCCGTTTTCGTAAGAGGCTTTTACATCCTCTGTATTAACTGTTTCGGGTAAATTGAATGAACGTTTAAAATTTGTGTACGAAAACTCTTTGCGACTGTAGTGAGGTTTAACTTCACTTGTTTCTTCTTTCTTCTCTGCGCTTATTGTAAGTACTTCCTTTTCGATACTGATTTTGAAATCTTCTTTTGATAAACCCGGTGCTGCCAAAGCAACTGTAAATTTATCATTCTCTTCTGTTATGTTAACACCCGGAATTGTATTAAGTTTTGTTTCCGGTGTTAAAATGTCGCCATAAATTTCATTTAGGAAATCTGTGAACATCGGGCGGGTGTCAAATTTTTTTGCTAACCTGTTGTTTAAATTTAATAGTGTCATGATATTTTGAATTTTGTTTTTGAATTATTTAATTTTCAAAAACCATATTTCAATTGTTATACCACCACTTTTTTTATAGCAATCTGACAGTTATTTTTTTACTTGATTGACTAATTGTCTGTGTCGTTAATGCTTTCAGGCAATTTTGTCTTTAACCTTGGGTAATTATTTGATTTATTTAGTACAAAGATAAATAATATTTCAATGTTGCAACATATATTTTTAAACAAACATAATTATTTTGTAAAATATTTTGCCAGGCCGAAAAATATTGTGAGCCAAACCAAACCTTTAATCAGGAAAAACAAAAAGCCTGCAACGCCTAATTTCTTAAGCCAACCAAGGTTTTTACTTTTTGATTTATTTTCAGTTTGCTCTGTAATCATACTGTTTTCCACATTATTCAACCCAATCGGCTATAAATAAATTTGTTTCATGCGTGCCATTGTTATTCCTGTTTGATGACCACACTAATTTTTTTCCATCAGGCGAAAACATCGGGAAGGCATCGAACATTCCGTCATAAGTTAATTGCTCAAGCCCTGTTCCATCAATATTAATCATGTAAAGGTTAAATGGCAATCCGCGTTTTGATTTATAATTGCTGGCAAAAATAATTTTTTTACCCGAAGGATGAAAAAATGGTGCCCATGATGCATTAGGCATGGAAGTAATTTTCTGCAAATCGCTGCCGTCCACATTGCAGGTATATAAATCCATTTGCGTTGGCATAACCAATCCCTGCGCAAGCAGCTCTTTATAGGTAGCAATATCTTCTTCGGTCTTAGGTCGCGATGCCCGGAAAACCAATCGCTTGCCATCAGGCGAAAAAAATGCTCCGCCATCATATCCCAATTGATTGGTGACCTGAACAGGATTGCTTCCATCTATATTCATTGTCCACAATTCCAGGTCGCCACTGCGCATACTTGTAAAAACTATTTTATCACCTTTGGGTGATACTGTTCCTTCTGCATCATAACCTGGATTATCCGTAAGTCGTTTTATTAAGCGGCCTTTTAAATCAGCTACAAAAATATCGAACGAATCATAAACCGGCCATACATATTTGTGATCATCGCGCGGTGCCGGAACAGCCGGGCAAGCCTTATCTGCCAAATGTGTTGATGCATATAATATTGTTGTATCACCGGGTAAAAAATAAGAACAGGTTGTTCTGCCCATGCCTGTGCTCAATTGCTGTGGTATTATTGAATCGGTGGCAACCTGCTTTTTCCAGTTCAGCAAATATACCTGGTCACATTCAACATTCCATTTGGGAACATGCGCCTGGTAAGTAAGGTACTGCCCGTTAAAACTAAAATATGCCTCGGCATTATCACCACCAAAAGTTAATTGTTTTACATTTCGTAAATGCTTTTCATTGGCGTACAAAAGTGTTTTTTTATTAAAACTGATTACTGTATCGGTTTTAGTTGAGGCTGAATTTGCCTCTTGCCCATTGTCCCTTGCCCCCTGGCTGTTTGTTGAATTGGTTTGTGCTGATGAAAACTGCTGGTTTAATAGCAATAAAAGAACTGATAATTTTGCGATATTCTTAATAAACATATATAAAAAAGGTTTTGCGTGGCAAAAGTAAATTGACCTGTTTTGACTTTGTCATTAAATTGTAATTGTTTTGAAAGTGAATGATAATGGTTTCTTAAAATCTAAACTTATCTTTGCCTCATCATGAGCACTTATCCGTCAGCAATATTAAATACCAGGCCCATCATTGCAATTGATGGATATTCATCGTGTGGCAAAAGTACCCTGGCAAAGGCAGTGGCGAGAGAACTTGATTTTTTATATGTTGATTCAGGTGCCATGTATCGTGCGGTTACGCTATATTTTATTCAAAACAATCTTGAAGTGCCTGATAAGCATGATTACGATGAGAATGAAATACGATTGATATTGGACGAGATACATATTACCTTTAAACTCAATCCTGAAACAAAATTGTTTGATATTTATTTGAACGATGTTAATGTGGAGAAACAAATACGAAGCATGAATGTTTCTGATGAAGTGAGCAGTATAAGCACCATAAAGGAAGTTCGTAACCGGATGGTTGAATTGCAACGCAATTTAGGACGCGGTGGCGGTGTGGTTATGGATGGAAGAGATATTGGCACTGCGGTTTTTCCAAATGCCGATCTTAAAATATTTATGACTGCCGATCCGTTAGTAAGATCACAAAGGCGGTTTGCAGAATTGCAGGCATCGGGTATTAAAGTAACTTTAGAGGAGGTTTTAAAAAATCTGCAGCTACGTGATAACATTGATACAACAAGAGAAATGAGTCCGCTACGCAAAGCTGAAGATGCAATAGTTTTAGATAACACTCACCTTACACGTGAGCAACAGTTGGATTTCATTATTGCCGAAGTTGAAAAACTTAAAATTGTGAGCAGGTAATTATTAATTGAAAAAATGAAAGTAGTTATAGATAGTAATTCAGGATTTTGTTTCGGGGTGGTGTTTGCCATTCAAATGGCCGAAGATGAGCTTGACAAAACCGGCAGCCTGTATTGCCTTGGTGATATTGTGCATAATAATATGGAGGTGGAACGCCTCACAAAAAAAGGATTGAAGATTATTAATCATGAGCAACTGAACCAACTCCGCGATTGCAAAATGCTGATACGCGCACATGGCGAACCACCATCAACTTATCAAACAGCCATAAAAAATAATATTGAATTGATAGATGCATCATGTCCCGTGGTTTTAAAATTGCAAAACAGGGTTCGTACAAGCTATGATGAGTCTGAAGAAAATCATGGCCAGGTTGTAATTTATGGAGAAGAAGGTCATGCCGAAGTAAACGGGCTTGTAGGACAAACAGGAGGAAAAGCAATCATAGTAAGATATGAAGAAGACCTTGATAAAATTGATTTCCGCTTACCAGTTCATTTCTTTTCGCAAACTACTAAGAGCACAGCAGGGTTTGAAAAAATGAAATCAATGCTCGAAAAACGCATTAAGGAGGCCAACGGAATTTTAACCGATCAGAACTTTGAATCTAACGATACACTGTGCCGGCAGGTGAGTAACCGCGAACCACACATGATGAGATTCAGCAAAGAGCATGACGTTATTATTTTTGTAAGCGGTAAAAAAAGCAGTAACGGCAAAGCATTATACAGTGTTTGCAAGGCAAATAACAACCACTCTTATTTTATATCTGAACCCGATGAATTGGATAAGGAGTGGATAGCAAATGCCGAAAGTGTTGGTATATGCGGAGCTACAAGCACTCCTATGTGGCTGATGGAAAGCGTTGCAGACAGATTGAAATCAATGAAACCTGTACTGGTATAATTTTAAACCTCTATAAGTCCACACATTTCAGAAGCATAGCGCAAGCGTCCGCTTGTGCTGCGACTAAACCTCTCATCAAAAAAACAAGTCAATCAAGCTTATTACAGCAAAACTTACAAAGTACAACTTATCGTTATCTCTGAATTTATTTTTTCTGCTCATATTTTTTTGTTGATGTGGGATAAGATGGTTTTTTTATTGATTAAATACTATTGCTACATTTCGGAAAATAATTGCTATGGTCACAATTGAAATGGGAAATGAAAAAAGGACGATCGGTTCTGTCGCAGCACAAGCGGACGCTTGCGCTATGTTTTCGGGAGGCTTGGACTATCGGGGGGGGTATTTGCAAGGCGAACAAAGGTTATTGCAGGCTTCTGAGTCTGTGCAGGTGTAAGCAAGGGAAACAATAAACAGAAACGTAATATTAAGAGTGTTGGATTTGGTTTCATATCGCATTGAATATTTAAGCGGGGACGTTGCGGTAGCGTCACAACACACTTCGGAAGCGGGGGGAATCTCATTTTTCATTTACCCTTCCACAAAGTACATATCAATCTCTCCCTTATTCTTCGCGTCAATTTTTCCCCTGTGCTCACATTTGAATTTTGTTTTTACCAATTCGTAAGTACTGC
>JBDTRM010000048.1:0-33279 GCA_039931675.1 Bacteroidia bacterium
CGAAGTAGTAAACTTGATTAAAAAATCCGCTTAGTGCAATTTGTCATACACACAAATTTTCCTTTTAAGAAAAATGGGAAATCATATAAAATAAAGAACTTGAAAAGTCAATCCGAGTTAGAAAAAATATTATAGCACAATTCAATAGTTGCCTTTTAGCAACTCGATACTCTACTTGCAATCACATTCAAAATCATTTTTCAAATCAATACAAGTTATCACTTTCACTTCATCATCGCACTTTGCAAAAACAATTCGCAGTTGCTGGTTATCATGTGATGTACCTTCAATTGCAAAAGTAGGACAAGGCTGATCATTTGGATTTGACTTATGCTCATTCACTTTTCCATCTTTAATTATTTCCCGTATTTCTGATTCATCAATGTGGCGGCAATCCATGCGACACCTTGCATGTTTTGTAAAAATTAATTGTGCGCTAAGCGGAATAACATTTTGATGACGAGTGCTATCGTGATTTACAAATTCCGTTTTCGGATTTACAAAATCATTTGAACCGTTTTGTGTTTTTACAAACTTGAAAAAAAGCACCGCAGCAAGTAGTAACAGGATAATATAGGGTGATGATTTTGAAAGAAAGGATCGTGGAGGTTTCATAAAAATTTGATTTAAGAAATGTGCTTATCAAATAATTCAGCTCGCAAAAAAGCTAAATGACAGACTGAAAATATTTGTGATAAAATTAGGAGAAAACAATTTGATATCATTCAATGTTAATTTCAGTCAGGTAAAATATCTTTGTTTCCCAAATTGGGAATTGAAGAATGTCAGAATATAAAAAAAAATAGTCATGAACATAAAACCAATAAAAACAAAAAAGGATTACGAACAGGCATTGAAGAGAATTGAGCAATTATGGGGTGCTAAAAGGAATACTCCAAATGGCGATGAATTTGATGTGCTTTGCACATTAGTTGAAAGCTATGAAGCAAAGCATTATCATATTCCTCCACCTGATCCTATTGAGGCAATCAAATTCAGAATGGAACAAATGAATCTTTCTAACAAAGACATGATAGAGTTTTTCGGAAGCAGAAGTAGTGTATCGGAAGTTTTGTCACGCAAAAGAAACCTTACAATTAAAATGATTCAAAAACTTCACCGCGGATTAGGAATTCCTGCTGAGAGTTTGATTGCATAACACAAAAATTCAATCAATTCCCACCACCCTGAAAATACGAATTCACTAAATTTTTATAAAATGAATTCATTGTTGGTGGAACCGTTTTCAGCAATTCTGTTTCGCGGGTTTGCTGTTTTTTAAATTCTTCAAACTGTGCGGGGTTACGATATATATGATCTTGCGCTGTATTGCTTTCGCGTTTTTCTTCCTGGTCGCGTTCGCGTTCAGCACGTTCACTTTCCAATAAACGTGTAAGAATATCCTGCTGGCGTTTCATAGTTTCTTCTGTGATGCGTTTGTTCACTAAATCTTTTTCGGTCTCTTCCATTTTTTTCATGGCATCACCGAGGTTACCCAATTTACCATCACCGTTTTTTTCATTATTCATTTCCTGCATCATTTGTCGTAATGCTTCCTGTTGTGCTGCCATCTTTGCAAGTTGCTCACTCATGCCGCCCTGTCCTTGTTGACCTTGTCCGGGTTTCTTTTGACCGTCACCGGGTTTCATGCCATCTTTCATTTTTTGCATTTGCTTGTTCAGGTCTTCCTGCATTTTACGCATCATGCTTGCCGATGATGAAGGCTTTCCTTTACCGGGTTTTTTACATGCTGAGTTTGCAGGTTTTTGCGACTGCATCTGTTGTTGCATTTGTTGCAATGCCTCACTCAGCATCAATGCAAGATTATTTACCGAAGTCATTACATACTGTTGTTCGCCACGTGCAACTGGCACTTGCCTGTCTTGCAAGTGACCAATCGCTTGTTCTGCATTTCTGTTGATAGAAGCAATTTCCTGGTTCACCATGCTCTGAATTTGTGGAACTCGTTTGCTCAATGCAAACAATGAATCTTCTAAAACTTTTGCATCATCTTTCAACTTACGCTGTTGTTGTGAGAGTTGAATATATTTTGGATTGTTGATGTCAATGCCTTTCAAATCAGTCATCAATGCTTCCTGTGAAAAAGAGAAATGAATAAGGTTTTCTAATAACACGCGCAATGCATTCATATCTTCTTCGGCTTGCTCCTGCTCTGATTCCTGCATTCCCTTCTGAATTTTTTCAGCCATTTCTTCCATTTTCTTTCCTGCTTTTTTCTGCGACTTGCTTGCGCCTTTTTTATTTTCCTTGCTTAACTGTTCTTGTGCATCCTTTTGATTTTGATCCACGTCTTTTTGTTCTTCATCAGTCTTTGGCAAATCCATGGGATTCTCCATGTCTTTATTTTTCTCCTCAGCGTCCTTCAAATCTTTTTTAATATCATCAAACTTTTTGTTCAACTCATCCTGCTGCTTTTGCAAATCTTTAGTGTCGGCATTTTTATCTTCAGCTTTTTCTGAAAGTTTTTCCTGTTCTTTTGCTAAGTCTTGGAGTTTTTTTGCAGCATCATCCATCTTTTGTTCCAACTCTAATTGCTTGAACAATTCAAGATTGCGATCTAATTCTTTCTCCAAATCTTTTGAATCAAATTTCATCTGATCCAGCATTTGTTTCATCTTTTCTTTGTCCATTTCCTGCATCATTTGCTCCAACTGTTTCATCTTTTCTTTTAACTCTTCACTTACAGTTTTATTCATCAACTCCTGCAACTGTTGTTGCTTTTCAAGAATGCGCTCATTTTCAGTTTTATTAAATTCGCTTTGCTTTTTAATATTCTCCTCATTCTGCTGCTTCATGCTTTCCATTTTATTCTGCAATTCTTTTTGTTGCTTCAATAAATCTTCGAGCTTCTTTTTATCATCGTAATCCAATGTCTTTTTCTCAGTCAGTTTTTTCAATGCATCGGCAGTTTCTTTCTGCAATTTTTTTGCAGCAGCAATATTATCTTTCATCTCATCTTTCAACTCTTTATTGTCTTCTTCTTTTTGCTTAGAAATTTCGTCAAGCGTTGGAGCTTTAATTATTTGTGACATGCTGCGCGAACTCTTTGCTCCGTTCACGCCATCGTTATCCCATACTTCAAAATAATATTCCACTTCATCACCTGGATTAATTTTAATGTTGTCAAGATTCAGATAATAATAAAATTGATCCTGGCTGATTCCTTTATGCACAGGAAGATTTTCATAAGCAACAGCATCACTGTGTTTCGCACTGTCACTTCCCGACTTTAAAAATTTATATGCAAAAGCCAATCTGGTAAAACCGTAATCATCGCCAACCATTCCTTTAAAATAAACCTGCTTGGTTGAGAATGAATCGCGTTGCTCCTGAACCTGAATTGTAGGGTAAGCGTCTGGAGTAACATTTACAGTATAGGCCATGCTGTCTTTGCTCACCATAAACTTGTTAGATGATTTTACTGAATAAGCAGCATTGCTTTTAAACGTGCGTGAGTATTTAAAATCATCTTCACCAAAGCGCTGTGCGGGAACAACGGTATCGCCAAATGCAATGTTCATTTGTTCCACATTGCGGGCATTGAAGTGCCATGTAACTCTCGTTCCTGTGGGGATAATCAAATCACCGGTGTTCTTCAGCAGTTCACTTTTTTTGTTGAGATAAGCAGGATAATCCAAATTCAAATCAAAACTTAAAACCAATGGATTCGGAATTGCTTCTAAATTATATTCACGCGATGAAAAGCCATCGGCTGTTAAACGAAAAGTTGTTGACTTCTGAATATTTTTAAAAGTGTAATTGAATGCAACAATATTTTCTTTCTCCAATTTGAATTGGTTGTTATCAATTTCGATGTAAATGTTTTCAGGAATTTCCTTTCCTTCCAATTTTACATTCACGGTGTAGTCTTCTAACTGCGCTGCTTTTAAGTCTTTATTTAAAACAATGAATTGAAATGGGGCAGGTTTTTCAAAATAGGTATTGTGTTTTATTAAACGTTGCGAACCTTCTCGGATTAAACTTGGTGCAGCAAATAAAATTACTACCAAAGCCAAAGCAGGCAAAGCAGCATAACGCAAATATTTTTTGTTCTTTGAAAAATCAATTGCCGATGTAAAAGGAACCGGTCGCAACTCAGCCATTTTCTGATTGATGCTGGCATTGATAAGCGATGCCTGTTCAGAATTATTACCTGCTAATTTTTGCAACTGCAAAGTGTTATACAATTTATCGCTCACATTGCTGAAGTGCTTTCCGATAATTTCAGCAGCTTGCTCATGCGAAATAACTTTTCCGAATTTGTACAATTTGCTGAGTGGAATAATTACATAACGCACAAGGAAGAATAAATTCAACACTAAAAAAGCGTAAAACAAAACGCTCCTTGTAGTAGTATCAAAGTGCCCGAAATATTCAAGCGTGGTTACTAAAAGGAAGAAACCAAGAAATGCAGTAATTGCATAAATTAATCCCCGTATAAGTTGATTTTTGTAATACTTGCGAATAAACGCATCTAACTTTTGAATCAGTTCACTATAGCTGCTCATATTCTCTTTTTATTAGAAACACTAAATACAACATTGTATTTTCACAGTGCAATTTAGAAAAGATGAACGAATAAACGTGTTAATGTATTGTAAAGAATGAAGATTAGACAATATGAATTCTTTCAAATAAAAAAGCCGACCTCGTGAGATCGGCTTTTTAAAAATTTTAAGCAAATTAAATTACTGTGCTTTAAAAGTAACTGAATAGGTTTCTACTATTCCGCTGCTGTTATCAGTAAATGTACCTTTCATTTCTGAACTGCTCAATGATGTGATAGTGTAACTGGTTATGAATCCACCATCATCCACAACTGTAACAACAGTTTCGTCTGAATTGTATGCCCAGCTTCCTGTGGTGGTCTGCGGATCAGCGGCATCACATTTAGATGCACCCTCATCAAAGTTAACACTGTGATCATCTTTAAAAATAGTGAGATCATCTTGAGTGCATGCTTGAATTTGGGCATACACATCAGTTAATATACCACCAAGAGGAGGATCTACTGTTAAAGCAGTCATTTTCCAGTTTTTGTCAGTTAACTTGTCTGTGTTGCTTTCTTTGTCTTTTTTGCAACCGCTAAATGTTATCGCTGCTACGGCAACAACAGAAAGAATTAATTTTGTCATTTTCATTTTAGATATAAGTTTTAAATTTTTAAAATTAGGTTGGCAAACATAAAACATTTTTTGAAAAAACCGACTATGAGATTTAAATAATCATTTTTACTTGAAAAGGCCTCAAAATCTTCCAAACACACCAAGCGGAAGTTTTTGATTGGTGCGGCTCTGCAGATAGATTTCACCAATTTGTTTTTCTGTTTTAGTTTTGAAAATATCATTCATCATGTTTTCAATGATCAATGATGAAAAGCCAAGTGAATAAGTATTGAGCACTAAAAATTTTTCTTCCTCTTCTAAAAGTTGAGCAACCATTTTAAGTAAATCATTAATCTGATCTTCTAATTTCCAGTTCTCTCCATTAGGCCCATGGCCAAATGCAGGAGGATCGAGAATGATACCGTGATATTTTTTGCCGCGTTTCAATTCACGCTTTACAAATGTTACAGCATCTTCAACTACCCAACGTATGTTGTCTAAGTTAGATAGTTCCATATTTTCACGCGCCCATGTTACTACCTGTTTTATGGAATCCAAATGAGTTATATCGGCACCTGCAGCCTTTGCCGCAAGCGATGCAGCACCGGTATAGGCAAACAAATTAAGCACACGTGGTTGCGGTGTTTTTAATTTTTTTACTGATGAATAAATAAAATCCCAATTAACAGCCTGCTCAGGGAAAAGGCCAACGTGTTTGAAAGAGGTAAGCGCTAACCGAAAGTTTAGGGTTTGTGCACTTCGACTTCGCTCAGTGTGACCCTTGCTACCACTACCACTACTACTACCACTTCCTTCTAAACCGTACTCAACATTCCACCTATCCGGCATTTCCTTTACTTTCTTCCACGTGCCGCTGCTGCTGTTTTTTGGAACAAACTTTACATGCATCATTTTATTCCATTCCTGTTGCGAAAGATTTTTACTCCACACAGCTTGTGGTTCCGGGCGCGAAGTAATATAGGTTCCCCATCGTTCTAACTTTTCAAAATCGCCTGAATCAATAAGTTCGTAATCAGAAAAATGTTGTGGAGTGAGGAAGTGCATGTGCTGTTTAAAAAATTTGCACAATATAATCTTTAGCTAAGTTTCTAATCAGATTACAAAAGCAATATTTAAAGCCTTCGTTTAATTGTTGCCCATAAATTTTTTGTACGACTTAAACTTAGTAGTAATGCAATTGAAAGTTTAACAGGCAATATAAAACAATAACCAATTAGCAATATCGGATTAACCTTAACCTGTTCATCAGCATAATTAAAATGCTGCCGGTTTTTACGAGTTACCTTTTGTGAAAGATAAATTTCAGTATCATTTAACCCATCTTTATAATTGCCGGTCTTTTCAGCATTGATGCCTTGCTTATCGCCTTTGTCGGTAGCATTAGATGAACCTACATGCGGCACCTTGAGCATCTTTTCATCAAATTCCAAACCCGTAAAAGCACAAATTTTTCTTATGATTGCTTCAGGTTGTTGAAGCAACTCTTCAAATTTTATTTTTAGAACTTGCGGATGATCAATAGCAGCAATCCTTGTTGCGGCAGCATTCCATAATTTGCTGATAGTAATAGGATGATAATTAATATAGGCGCGAATACTCTCTCGAAGCGGGATTGAACTACCGCCTAAAAACTTCCGTTTCCATTTTCTTTTTTGCGATAATAACACATCGCGCGGATCGCGCACCATGCAAATGACACGTGCTTCGGGATAGTATTGAAGTATTTCAGTTAGGAATAAAGTATTGCGCGTAGTCTGGTCAACAGGTATGGATTTATTATTCAACTTACATTCAGAAAATAAAAAATGTTTAAAGAGCATAGGAGGAAAATATTCTCCTTTATAATCCTCAAGCATTTTTTTTGCATCATCTAAAAAATTTTCGGGATGATGATCCATCAAATATCCTTCGCGATGTATGCTCATCATATTGGCTACCAAAAGAACGCCTTCGTCATGGGATATATTTTTTCTTTCTTTAGAAGGCATCCAAAGCTGTTCAAAAAAATGCATCTCATGAAAGGCATGTACAGGCTCATTGCGCGAAATAATGCGTGCCATCATAGTAGTGCCGCTGCGGCTGTAACCGGTTACAAAAATAATGGGCAGTGCTTGTTGCATAAAAAAATGTAAATGAGAAAAGGAATTAGTAATTGAGTTTTTTCATAAGCTCATTAAATGGCTTTTCAAGAACGGGATGCAATGCAACAGGATTTTTAGAAGGAACAGTTTTCAGAATTTGTGCAGCATAACTGAATAATTTTTTATCATTTTTCAAATCGCAAAACTTACATATTTCCTTAATTACTTTAAGCGGTGTGCTTGCTAATTCTTCGTAGCGTACCGGCATAATGTGCTGAGGGTATTTTTCGCACATTTCCAAACCTTTTTTCATAGAAATTATCCATTCCACTATTGACATATCAACCTGGTTAGTGAATCCCCTGATTTCATTTACATGCGCTTTAAGATCATCATCTTTTGCAACCAATTGATCAACCATAAAATTCCACTTGCGGTTATTAACTCCCCACCAGTCGTGCATTTCATCGTTTACCTGCTCGCTGTTTATATCGCTCCAGTTGGCAGAACTCAGGCAGGTGTCCCAACCATTCCTGTAAAGAAATAATGCTTTAAAATCAGGGAATATTTTTTTAACCAATTCAATTCTGAATAAGAGTTCAGGATACTTATCTAAAGCACGGGTTGAAAAAACGGTACTCAGGTAAAAGCCATAAATATTTCGAATGCGCTTTATTTGCTCTTCATCGGCATCATCAGCAAAGAGTTCATAACGGGCATCACCGCGCGAATAGCTTCCGATCAAATCTTCATCGGGGAAAACAGAATTCCATAACGCCTTTGGTTCATTAAGGAATGCCACATCGCTGTGCATGCTCATTACAATACCAAGTATGGTGGTGCCGCTTCGACCAGTGCCAAGAATGAAAACAGGCTCCTTTACATTATTACCAAGCTCCCGTTTTTGAGCAAAGTTTAAAATTTTAAATACTAACGGATTGATCCATTGACCTGGCGTAGTAACAGGACGGCCTTCAAAAAAAAGGTAGGACATCAGCCTGGAGTAGAGCTTTGCCGGACGTGTACGAATGTATTCTGGATTAATTTGGCCTATCATGGGGGAATGGCATTAAATTGTTTGGCAAAAGTACATTTTTAAACGTTTAAAAAATAATAATTAACAGATATTATTCTTTGAGCCAAGCGGGCAAATTACTGTACCCTTTTTCGCGAAGATATGTTGCTAATTGTTTATTATAAGTTCCGTACATGTTTTGAATGGTCATTTTTACATTGGCATCGTGACTGATTTTGCCAGCCTCTACACCATTCAATTTATAGTACAGGCCACGAAGCGTTGATTTTAATCTTGGATTGTTTCGCCAAAATCGCTGAGCACCAAAGCTTACTTTAACTGCAACACTTTGTAACATCCTGTTTTTATAATTCACAGATTTGTTTTGCACTTTAAAATCGTAATTCTCATAAAACCCTTTATCAATGCCTAACCAATCACACAATTCATCCATCACCTTTTTGGGATTTGTTAAATCCTCAAAAAACATAATTTTTAAATTACTTCCAAAAGTCTGAAACCAGTCATCAATGTGTTTAATATAAAAACCGAATTCAAAACCGGTATAAAGATGATTTTTTTCCATTAGCAATTCCGACTCGGTAAAGTTCATACATTGCTTATAGTATTCTTGGAGCGTTAATGATTCCGGCAACTGAAAAACTTCGCGCTTGCGGTTAAAAAAAGAAATAACCCGTGCAGTAGGTTCTCGAAGTATGATTAAGATTTTAGGATTATTACATTTTTCTTTAATAACCTCGGCAATAGCCTTACCACCATAAAAGTAGCCCGGTGATGCTTCCATAATTATTTTTTCGCCCGCATATTTTTCAAACTGTTGATAATATTCTTCAATAGGGCGTGATGCTTTTTGATATTTGGGATAAATAAAAAAGTTGGTTTCCTTATCTACGGACGCCAATACATCAGGATGTTGATTTAAGTAGTGAAACAAAGAAGTGGTGCCGGATTTATGAACTCCGGCAATAATAAAATTAGGGAGAATTTTTTGCATTATTACTGATCGCTATTGGCGCAAAGATAATTTATACTGGAATAAATGGATTAATATTTTCAGTTTCAAAAGAACGGGTATTATGCAGTTTTAAAATGTTTAATAATAATTGTTGTTCACTTTTAAAAATCCATATATTAGCCGAACTCAAAAAATACAATCTCATGAACAGAAAACTTACTTCCGCACTTGCGTTTATTATGGTTTTGACCTTTGGAATTGCAAAGGCTCAGTTATCGGGCACCTACACTATTGGCGGCACATCGCCCGATTATGCAACAATAACTGATGCTGTTAACGACTTAAACCTGCAGGGTATTTCTGCACCTGTAATGTTTAATATCCGCGATGGTGTTTATTCAGAAAAAATGGTGCTCACCGCTGTAACGGGAGCAACGTTTACAAATACAGTTACCTTTCAATCAGAAAGTGGCGACAGCAGTTTGGTTACAATTACCTCCCCCTCATTGGCAGCGGCTACAACCAATTATACCATTTCAATGACTAATGCAGACTATATAAATTTTAACCAGTTAACAATTGAGCGTGCGGGTTCAAATACAAATAGCCACGTAATTGAAATGGCAGGTGGCTGCGATTACAATAACTTTACAAATTGTGTAATTACAAGTGCAATAACTGCCAGCATAGCTCCTTCTAATGCTGTTGTTTACTCGGCTCCGGGAACAGGTGACAATTACAATATTTTTATGAATAACAGGGTTGAAAACGGCTCTTTCGGAATTTATTTTTACGGCACTTCAGCCGCAGTGGTTGAAGATGGGAATATGATTATGAATAATAGCATAACCAATCAGAGCAATTATGGCATTCAGGCCGGTAATGAATCAAACTTAATGATAACCGGCAATTATATTACAGCTACTAATACCGGTTATGGAAATGCGATTTATGCAAGTGGTTGCACCTCAAATTCAATGGTTATGGAAAACAAGATTGAGTTACCTAATGGCGGAACAGGCATTTCATTGCAACAATCAAATGGTGGAGCAGGTGCAGAGATAATGATTGCTAATAATTTTGTTTTTGTTAGCAATACCATTGCCACTTCACAAGCCTATGGCATAAGGATAAACGGATGTAGTAACACAGGTGTTTATTTTAATAATGTAAATATAACAGCCACTGTAACAGCTAATAATTATGCGTTTAATGCTGCAACCACAGCAACAAATTTAAAAGTCTTTAATAATGTTTTTGTATCGGGATTCGGCTATGCAGTTGGAATTAATAATAATGCTGTATCGCAAATGAATAATAATGATCTTTATACAACTTCAGGTAATTTTGCTATTAACGGTCTTACTAATTACCCCAACTTAACCGCATGGCAAACGGGAACAGGTTTTGACGCAAATTCAATAAGTGCTGATCCGGTTTTTGTTTCATCTACCGACCTGCATGTGAATAGTTTTGTATTGAATGCTCTTGCAGTGCCGGTTACGAATATTACTACGGATATTGATGGAGATACCCGTGATCTTGTAACACCTGATATTGGTGCAGATGAATTTCCTGCACCAAGTTTTGATGTTGGTGTTACGGAGATAGTTTCACCTTATAATAACGGCTGCCAGGATTCGGTACAAATGGTTGCTGTGATAGTGAAAAATTATTCTGCAGTTGGTCAAACCAACGTTAGTGTTGATATTCAGATCACAGGATTTGTTACTTCTACTCAAACAGCTGTTATAACAAATACAATAGGTGTTCTTCAAACGGATACAGCCTTTTTTGCGTTGCCTGTAAACACTACAGGTGGGGGTATATTAAACATCACTGCTTATACATCGCAACTGAATGATGAAGACATAACCAATGATACTTTAATAGAAGTTGATACTATCAGGCTTTGTTTAGATGCAGGGGTTACTAAAATTATTTCTCCTTACAATAATGCCTGCGGAGATTCATTACAAATGGTGGCAGCAGTGGTAACAAACTTTACGGATGCACCTCAAGTGAATATACCTGTTGAGATTCAGATTACAGGTTTGGTAACATCTAATCAAAACATCATTTTAGCGGGCCCTATACCTGTTGGTAAAAGCGATACTGCCTTTTTTGCACTACCTATTAATACGGCAGCAGGAGGAATCTTAAGCATCACCTGCTTCACTGCGCTGCCAAGTGACGAGAATATTAACAATGATACGCTTACGGCAACAGATACCATTCTTGCAATTCCACCACCACCTTCATTACCGGCTTCTATTATTACCTGTCTTGGCAATTCAGTTTCAATAAATGCAACCTTTGCACCTAACAACCAGGTTTATTGGTATGATGCCGCATCGGGTGGAACGCTTATCGGAACAGGAAATCCTCTAATCGTTAGTCCAACCGATACAACAACCTATTATGCTGAAGTGCGCGACACTGCTGCAACCGGAGGCGGATGTTTAAGAATTACAGAAATAGAGTTAAATGACATTTCAGTTGCCGGAGGTGATTATGTTGAAATCCAAAATTTATCATCAGGGGTTATTGATGCCACAGGCTGGGTGGTAGCTTCAAGTGATAGTTACACAGATATTAATTTGGTAAATGCAACGCTGTGGAATTTGGGATCTTTCAATCCCGGTGAAGTGCAAATAAGATATGATGTTAACTCCGGCTCAAATTATTGGGGCCAAAATCTGCTTTACACCGGGGGCCAGCCCGGTTGGTTGATTATTATTGATGGCACAGGTCAGATAGTTGATTTTGTTGCCTGGGGTTGGACAGACCCTCAGATTCAGGCAATGAATGTAACCATCAATGGCTTCCCGATTACCATTACAAGCAACTGGATTGGAGATGGAACAACAGCATGCAGCACAGGGTCAATAAGCCGCCTGGGCAGCACAGACAATGATGATGCAACCAATTGGGCTTGCGAAACAGAAACCGAAAATGCAACTAATGCTAACATAGCAGCAGTGTTTTCAGATTGCGGTTCAGGCGGATGTTCGAGCGACCGTGCAACAGTTGAAGTAGATGTGGTTGCCCTTCCTGTTGTTAATTTAGGTAACGATACAACCATTGCAGCACCAAATATTGTAACACTTGATCCTGGTACAGGATTCACTTCTTATTTATGGTCAAACGGATTAACAACACAAACCATAACTGTTGGAGCTTCAGGAGCATATACAGTAACAGTTACCGATGCAAACGGTTGCACTGGATCGGATGCGATTCTGATAATTGTTTTGGTGGGAATAAATGATTTTGGTGCTAATAGCGAGGTGGTTTTAAGTCCTATCCCTGCTAAGGATTATTTGAAAGTTACTTTGAAAAACATGCTGCCTGCTGATTATACAATTACACTTCTTAATAATATTGGTCAACGCATAATCACAACAGTTGTAAACGTACATAGTGACGCTACTGAAAGTGTTTTAAATTTATCAGGAATTCAAAAAGGAGTTTATTATATCGAAGTAAAAAGTGATAAAGGAATTTATCGTCAGCGTGTTTTGATACAGTAAACGAATTTTAAATAAGAAAAGAAAAGCCCTCACGTTTTGGAGGGCTTTTCTTTTGAGAAAAATTTTATTGAGGCCATTTCTCATATTTCCTTATTCCCCTATTCCCATTGCATTATCCGCGGTTTATATAATTTACTAATTCATCTATGCTGCTGCTAAAGCTGAATTCGTTATTGATAACGTAGTAACGATCTTTATCAAAAGTGTGTTGATAAGCATACTTTGCAAAATCCAGCTTAGTACTTTCGAAACTGAACAACCGCATTAAATCTGCTACCTGTTCTGTATTCAACATCCTGCTCTGTATCGCTTGTTTGGCAATTGATAAACGTGTCTGATCAAAACTTTGTTGTTCAACAGTGTTGTGCAAAGCGTCAAAATCGCTGTTGTTAAAAGTATTTGGCTGAGCATAACCGTTGCCATAATAATTCGTGAATTGATTTTGCGTATAGCCGTTGTTATAACCATTCTGATTATAGTTTTGATACTGTGTATTGCAAGCAGGTGCCGGATTATTTTTCGGAATAATGTTATTTACCTTAAACTGGCCAAAGCGATTTATAGCAGCGTTCATCTCAATCATTGCAGGCATGTAAACCATTTCCCGGAATACCAATTGCTGCCCGTTACCGCAATGAACAGGTTGAGGATTGAAACTGTAAACGGTAATTAAGCGATAGCCTTCAGGAATGTGATTAATTCCAACTGAAGGCGCAGGTGCTGTGAATGGCCCGTTATCAATAGATACTGTAATTAAACTTCTGTCAAACATTTTCAGGTTCAGTTCAGAAGCATTAACCTGTGCAGTAGTAATCATCCCGATTACTGTTAAAACTGCGATGAGTAAATTATTTTTCATAGTGTAGTCCTCCGTTATTTTTAATTTAAATTGAAAGATGATTACACATTTTCAATTGCAGTGCCAGAAAACTTTTCAGGAAATTTCATTCATAAATTGTTCATGGAGAAAAAATGGATGAAAGATATTATACTATTTCCCGTTTCATGGAAGCACGCGATACAATCGCGCGCAAGCTTGAGATTATTTGAAATAATGAATTGAAAACTTTTGTTTCAATTCATTGTTTACTTTTGCGGCACAAAGAGTATTTATAATACTCCATTATTCAACATTCATTATTAAATACTTAAAATCATGGCATTCGAACTTCCCAAATTAAATTATGCGACTAACGCATTAGAACCGCACATTGATGTACGTACCATGGAGATACATCATGGCAAGCATCACCAGGCTTATGTGACTAATCTTAACAATGCCATTGCAGGCACCGATGCTGAAAAGATGAGCATTGAAGATATTTGCAAAAGCATTTCAAAATTTGCCCCCGCTGTAAGAAACAATGGTGGCGGACATTACAATCACTCTTTGTTTTGGAACTTAATGGCTCCCAATGCAGGCGGTGCGCCAACAGGTGCATTAGCTGATGCCATCAATGCCACTTTCGGAAACTTTGATGAATTCAAAACAAAATTTGCACAGGCAGGAGTAACACGTTTTGGTTCGGGCTGGGCTTGGTTGATTAAAACTGCCGATGGTAAATTAGCAATCAGTAGTACACCAAACCAGGACAATCCACTTATGGATATTGCTGAGGTTAAAGGCAATCCGATTTTAGGTTGCGATGTGTGGGAACATGCATACTATCTCAACTATCAAAACCGCAGACCTGATTATATTACAGCATGGTGGAATGTGGTTAACTGGAATGAAGTTGCAAAAAGATTTGCGATGTAATTTTATGTTGGACAGATTAGCAATCTGTCCGAATTGAGAAGCAATTCAAAATCCGTTTTCAATCTGCGAGGTTTTTTTACCACGGGTTTTGTTCGCGTCAACTTTCGGAAAGTTGAAGGAACTTTCCGAAAGTATAATGTCGCTATATTTCTAACCCGTGAGGTTTTTTTCAATCTCACGGGTTTTTATTCGAATAAATTCTTTTGGAAAAACAGATTGCTAATCTGTTCAACAGGTCTTACCTGAGCAACTCAAAATATCCCTTTATTTTCTTTTGAGTTTTATCAGTAAACGTAATATCAAAAATATAAAAGTAAGCACCTGTAGGGACGAAATTTCCGGTTCCATTTAATTTTCCATTCCATTTTAATGTGCTGCCATAGCCTTCATAAACAACAACGCCCCAACGGTCGAAAATTTTATAACGGATATTTTCTATTGATGAATTTATTATTTCAAACACATCATTGTAACCATCATCATTTGGTGTAAACACATTCGGAATAATTATTTCACAGTCTTTAATTTCAACTAAAAGCGAATCAGCATTTTTGCAATTGCTGTTTGAAAGATTGATAACATAAAATCCAGTATTGTTGAGTTGAACATTTTGAATAATAAGATTTGAGTTGGCTGAAAAAATTGTTGAATTCAAATTCCAAAATGCACTGTCAAAATCAGTTGCTGAAAAAACAAGCTGTAATTCATCGCCAACACATACAGGTGAATTGCTGCTAATGTTTGTGACAGAAGGGTTTTGATTAATGATGATGGTAATGGCGGAGGGAGCACTTTCACATCCGTTTGAAACTATCAATGAATATGCACCACTATTGTTTGCAGTAACATTTGTAATAACAGGGTTTTGATCAGTTGAAGTAAAACCTGCCGGGCCATTCCATTGATAATTTATAACCCCTGATGTACTTGTATTTAAAAATAAATCATCGCCTTCGCAGAGTGGACTATTTCCATTTATTGTTGGTGACGGCAATGCAACATTTACAGTAACTGTTACGGTTGCAGTATCACTAAAACAAAAACCATAATTGATTACCAATTGATAAACCCCTGCATTGATTGCAGATGCCGGGTAAATAATTATTTGTTGCAGTGATGATGTAAATCCGTTTGGTCCGATCCAATAATAATTGGTAGCTATGCTCGCGGTGTTTAAAATAATTGTATCGGTTTCACAAATGATATTGTTGCCTGTTATGTTTGGCGTTGGTGGATTTGGATTAACCGTTAGCAAAACAGAATCAGGCAAACTGTTACACCCATTTAACGAAGCTGTTACGGTGTACCAACCCCCATTTTGCAATTGCGCATTTGTAATTTGTGGATTGCTGATGCCTGAAGTAAAACCATTAGGGCCGTTCCACGCAATTGTTGCAGCAGGTGAGGCATTGCAATTGAGTTGTACATCTTCTCCTTCACATACAGGAGAATTTAATGAAGCCACCGGTGATGGGGGAGTTGGATTAACAGTTACCGTATAGGCAACTGTATCGGCCGGGCAATTTCCATTTGCGGCAATGAGATAATAACTGCCTGCATTACTTAACTGTACATTTGTTATTACAGGATTTTGTAGTGTTGATGTAAAACCACCCGGCCCTGTCCAGTTAAAATCAGCAGCATTGGAAATGGCTGTAAGTTGTAATGAACTTCCTTCGCACACCGGACTGTTTGAAGTTATTACAGGATTTGCCGGAATTGTGTTTACCTGCACACCTACTATTGATGTATCAGAATAACATGCTCCATCGTAACCTACAACTGTATAGGTTCCGGCATTTGCATTAGTGGTATTGGCGATAACAGGATTTTGAATGGTTGATGAAAAACCCGAAGGGCCGTTCCATTGGTAGGATTGAAGTGATGTTCCGTTGGCAGTAAGCGTCAAAGAATCTCCTGCACATAATGGACTATTTGAATTAAGAGCGGGAGCATTTGGTTTTGCCAATACATTAATATTGATGCTTATTGTATCGCTGCTGCATCCTCCATCCAAAACATTCAATGAATAAACTCCGCTGTCAGCTAATGATACATTGCTGATAACCGGGTTGTTTATGGTTGATGTAAAACCAGATGGCCCATTCCAACTATAAGTCAAGCCGGGAGTTGCTGCTGCATTAAGTATTATAGAGTCTCCTTCACAAACGGGGCTGTTGCTTGTAAGTATCGGTAATGCAGGCTGACTGACTAAGTTCACAAAAACTGAATCGGTGTAACCATAGCATCCGTTCGAATCAGTTAACTGAACATAATAGTACCCCAACGAATTGGCGTATATTGATGGTGTGATTTCACCTGTTGGAAACCATAAATAATTGTATCCCGCAGGAGCAGTAAGTTGTACTGAATCGCCAAAACAAATAGTTGTACTGCCATTTGAAGTTAATGCTGTTGGAAAAACAGGTGATGTAATAGTGGCGGATAGAATGAAAGTAAGGTTGCACGATAACACCGCGCAGGTGTAAGTGCCTGCGCTGTCAACAATTTGAATTGCTGAACTACCGCTTAACGGAGGTTGCCATTGCCACGCACTTCCTATTCCTGCTATGAGCTGAAGCGTAGCTGTTGAACCGTTGCAAACCATATTAGAAGGCGTAACCAGCAAAGTGGGACTTGAAAAACTTTGTGCAACAACGGTATTAGAAACCAATACACATCCATCAGTATCAGTTACTATGCAATAATAACTGCCGGGTTGCGAAGCATACACAATAAATGAATCAACAGCCATACTACCTGATGGACCTATCCACTGATAACTACCCGGTGTGTAACAAACCATCAGTACTGAATCGTTAGGGCATATTGTTCCATCAATGGGTGTAATACCAATGACAGGATTTGATTTGTAGTTGACATTAATAGAAGCGCCCCCCATTGCCATACATCCATCAACGGAATATACAGTAGAGGTTACTGTATAAGTTCCGGGTTGATTTACCTGGACTGATTGCAGCGTATCGTTACTTATTATTGATGGGCCTGACCATGCGTAATTAGCTGCTGAGTCGCAAATTAATGTTGTAGTATCACCCGAAGGGCAAAGTTCTGTGATACCTGTAATGTTTAATATCGGTTCAGCGGGCACTGCAAGTTTTATAAAATAAACCTGTTTTGAGATAGGACCAATCGTATCCTGATTACAACTGTCGTTAACAATATAAATCACACTGATAGTATAAAGTCCTGTACTGTCAGGAACAAATGAAGTGGTGGCTTGAATGCACGGACTCCCACCCCCAAACTGGATACTGGAGGGATTTATTGACCACTGCGGGGCAAATGGAAAACAAACACTTGTTACAGAATCTATAAATGAAACCTGTATATTATTTCCGCAACTTACCACAGTATCGTCCTGGTTATAATCATTGTCAACTCTTATTTTAAAGGGACCGGGCGGAATAGGTTCGCTAACAACCACGTTGATAAGACATACGGTTGGGCATTGATTTGGACTCCCCACATGAAAATAATAGGTGCCTGTCTGAGTAGCAGTAATTGTATCATTATAAATACTCACACCATTATTATCTTGCCAGTAGTAAATAAACCCAGGGGAAATATTGGTTGCCCAAAGCATAAGCGAATCTCCTGCACAAATGGTATCAGTCATTGTTGGACACGCATTCACATTAATCCCTTTGCCATCACTTATTAAGGGCGTCAACGGAGAAGGCTGTGTGCCGATAAAAATACTTTTGCTGCGCGAGAAACAACCATCTTCGGTAGTAACTGTTACCGTGTAGGTTCCACCTCCATATACTGCTATAATGCCACCAGTACTTCCATTTGACCACACGTATTGAATATTGGGAGAATTAACACCCGTATAAAATGTTGTTACGCCTAAATAAACTGTACTGAACGGACACAGTAAAATAGTATCTGGACAGTTAACACCATTAAGTATATCGTTGATGCAAATAGATAATTCATCGCGAACGCAACCTGCTCCTGCGCGAACAAAATAATCGTAAGGTTCGCGCGCGAGGTCAATACATCTTGCTGCAAGTACATCGCGGTTGCCCGCAACTAAAATATTAGAACTGTTGATGGGACAATACAGATTGTAAGCATTGTCACCGCAATAGGGTGATACTGTATTTGTTGAAAAACAACTGCCGTTGCTGTTGGTGAGCGGTGCATTAAACAGAACCTCAAAACTTCCTGTAAAATAAATAAAGTCGTTTGCATCAATGCCTGCACTGTAAGCGGCATCATCTTTCGGTCCTCCGCATTGGCGCGCCCATTGCCATACTCCATTGCTGTCATATCCAACAGAAAATACATCACCATATCCAACGCTGCAAAATACACCTTGTCCGTAAGCATCGGCAAAGTCATTCAACCTACATTCAAAATCACCTATAATGTAAATGTTATTATTAGCACCGGTTACTACATCATTCGCGCTTATCTGGCTGTCGCTGCTTTTTGCAGCAAGCCAATCTAAATTTCCGTTATCATCAAAGCGCAATACATAATAACGATTGCTGTAAGTAGCAGTAAGCGTTGCAAACGGGGTAGTAAAAACATTGAGCGTGCCTGTAAAATTTCCAACAGCAATAATGTGATTGGAAGCATCAACTGCAATGGATGTTGGTTCTGTGGAGGTTCCTACAAATTTTTTAAACCACACTTCGTTACCTGATGAATCAAACTTTATCAGGCAAACAGCATTGTTGATATTGTTGTTATGCGTTACATCAAACGTAAGTGTGTCGCTGAATTGCGCATATAAATAAACTGCGCCCGTCTGGTCAAAAGCCACGTCAACACCTTTATCATCGTTTACCGCATTTCCGTTTTTTGACCACAGAAAAGTTCCACTGGTATTAAGCTTGGTGATAAAAATATCAGCCGATTGAATGGCTGTAGCTGGATTTATCGTACTGGTTAATGTGTTGCTACCAAATGTGGCAACACCTGTAAAAGTTCCGGTAATGGCTATGTTACCTGCATTATCAACACTAATAGAATTTACCTGGTCGTTGTTACTTCCACCAGCTTGTTGTGCCCAAAGCAAATTACCGGTTGCATCATATTTAGCAATTAAAATATCGCGTAAGCCAAAGGAGGTAAAGGTGTTACTGCCAATTGTTGCAGTGAGTTCAAAGGCGCAACCGACATAAACGTTTCCCAAGTTATCAGTTGCAATTGTTAATCCCTTATCAATGCCGGCACCGCCAAAACTATTTGTCCATACAAAACTTCCACCTGCATTTAATTTGCTTACAAAACCATCTGTTAAACCGGTTGAATTTAAGGTGCTGCTACCAAAAGTTGCCACACCTGAATAATAACCTGTAATGTATGATTCACCTGACGGAGTAGTTGCAATGCTTAATCCTTCGTCAATAACAACACCGCCTGCAGCTTGCATAAAATACTGTGCATCGGTTTTATGATGAATAAGAATGGCAAACAATAACACTGCATAAATTTTTTTCATGGGGTGATGCATTGACTGTTATTGAAAAACTTAGGATAGCAATAATACAAATTTATCTGCGTTGTAACTTGTTAACTTCATTGAGCATAAAAACATTTTTGTGGAATTCAGAATTGAATCATTCCTTATTACTTCGCATTTGACTTTGATTTTCAACTCTGAATTTATTCACACTCTTAAAGTATGTGGCAAAAAATTAAAAAGCCCTTTTTCATTACGCTGATCATTCTCGGAAGTTTACTTCTTTTAGGTGTGGGAACTTCTGTTTTGTTTGGAGACAAAATTATTGAACACGTTATCGGGGAAGTAAATAAGAATCTTAATACAAAGGTTGAAGTAAAGCAGGTTAGTTTTTCCATTATCCGTAAATTTCCCAATGCTGCTATTGAATTACAAAATGTATATGCTGCTCCGGCAAAACCTTTTGCAGGAAAGGACACATTGCTTTATGCAGATAAAATTTATTTGTTGTTTGATTTGTTTGATGTTTTGCGGGGCAATTATGATTTAAAAAAAGTGCAGGTTGAAAATGCAACAGTACAAATGATTACGGATACGAAAGGCAATAAAAGTTTTGATGTGTGGAAAAATGATTCAACGCAAAAAAACAAAAACAACTTTCAACTTAATTTTGATGAAGTGAGTTTTAAGAATGTGCAATTTGTTTATCGCGATTTTAAGCAGCAGAAGTTTTATGGGATGCAGTTAGAAGACACTCACATGAATGGCAAATTTGGTGATGCATCTTACCAACTGAAAATGAACGGAGATGTTTATGTTTATAAAACAAGATTGGGGAATGAGGATTACATCACATTGAAAAAAGCTAAACTAAATTTCAATTTAAAAGTTGATAACGTAAATAATGTTTATGTGTTCGAACCTTCAACACTACAATTAGAAGGCTTAAAATTGGGAGTACAAGGTCGCATTCGCTATTTAGCTGAACAGACAGAAATTGATTTATCGTTGAATGGAAAAGATGCTGATATAATTTCCTTGTTGTCTATAATTCCGAAAAGTGATTTGGGCGCATTAAGTGATTATGATGCAAAAGGCAGTGTAACTTTCAATGCAAAAATCAGCGGAGCAATAGCAGCGCATCAATCGCCTGTTGTGGCAATTAATTTCAGCACTAAAAATTCTGAACTCACTCCTCCACATGCTTCTGCAACTTTAAAAAACATCAGCTTCAGCGGATTCTTTACCAATAAAAAATCAACGGCAAACGGAGTAAATTATTTATCACTTAAAAATGTAAAGGCCGATTTGGAAGGTCAAAAGCTTAGCGCCAACTTTGAAATGGAAAACAGTGTAAAGCCATTTATAAATATGATGATGGATGGAAATTTTGATTTAAAAAAGTTAGCCGAATTTTATAAACCTGATACCTTATCAAATATTGAAGGCACACTATTAATCAATGCAGCATTTAAAGGACAGATAGGAAATGCAGCTACATACTCATCATCGGGCACGGCACAATTTCAAAAAGTAAATTTTGAATTGAAACAAAGTCCAACATCGTTTAAAAAATTTTCAAGCACGTTTATACTTAAAGATAATGAACTGCAGGTTGACCGCCTGAGCGGGAATGTTGCAGGTTCTGACTTCCGCGTCAATGGTGTTATTGATAATATTTTCGATTATATTTTTCTTGATAATCAAACCTTAAATATTGATGCAGACTTTTTGAGCAATAAAATTAATCTCGATGAAATAATCACAAAAGGAGATAGTAAAAATGATACCGCAGGCGGGATACACTTTTCTCCAAACCTCAATTGCAATATGATAGTGAGTGTTGGTGAATTAGATTATAAAAAGTTTTCTGCCAGGCGAATTAATGGAAGTGTAACGCTTGAAGATGGAGTGTTACATACCAACTCGCTCAATATGCAAACTATGGATGGCAGCGTTAACCTGCAAGGCAGCATAGATGCATCGCGTGGCGATAGTATTTTAATTTTATACAATGCAAATGTGACGCAACTTAACATCACAAAGGCTTTTGAAGAAATGGGCAATTTTGGTCAAACCACTATCACTGATAAAAATCTTAAAGGAAAAGTTACAGCAACAGTTCAGTTTGCATCGGTATGGTCGCGGCAGTTAGCTATTAACACTAACAGCATATACAGTAAATGTGACATCACTATTGAAAATGGTGAACTGATAAATTTTGAACCCATGCTTGCTCTCGGCCGGTACGTTAAAGGCAGCGATTTGAGAAACATAAAATTTGAAACACTTCACAACATCATCGAGATTAAAAACAAAAAACTAATAATTCCTGTTATGGACATTCGCTCAACCGCAGTTAACTTAACTGCAAGCGGCACGCATAGTTTTGATAATATGGTTGATTATAAAATCAAAATGGAGCTATCGCAATTGCTGAACAAGAAGGTAAGAGACTTCAATACGGAGTTTGGCATAATTGAAGATGACGGTTTAGGCAGATGGAAACTTTACTTATCAATGAAAGGTAATCTAAGCAATCCGAAATTTGCTTATGATAAAAAAGGTGTACAGGAAAATATAGCGCAGCAGGCAAAACAGGAAAAGCAAACTATGAAAGTAGTTTTGAATAAAGAGTTCGGATGGTTTAAAAAAGATTCAACAATTGCAAAACAAAATCAACAACAGCAAAAGAAAAAAGAAGAAATACAAATAGAGTATGAAGAGGACACGGTGAAATAGCTGTTAGCTCTTAGCCGTTAGACGTTGGCAGATTTCCACACGGAATGTTTTAGCTAAAAGCCAAAGGCTAACAGCTAAAAGCCAGCTAACGCGCTTGAAAAAAAATAAATTAATATTGCGACCCCAAAGTTTAAAACATTGAATATTTATACACAAAAACAACGTTGGAAATTATTGCTACTGGCAGCGGCACTGCTCATTGGCATTGTTTCGCTTTGGTACACCAACAAGTTGGTTAAAGTGTTGCAGATAGAAGAAAAGAAGCGAATTGAAGTTTGGGCAAAAGCAATACATTATGCTTCAACGGCTCCGCTTAATGCACCCGACATTTCACTCGCACTTGATGTGATAAGTATTAATACCACCATCCCTGTTATTCAAACTGATGATAAGCTGAATATCATATCGTCTGTAAATCTTGATAGCACACAGGCAGCAAATGATTCGCTGTACGAAAAAAAGCAATTGGCATTGATGCGTGCAGAACATCCACCGATAGTAATTGAATATGATGTGAATCAGAGAATGTATATTTTTTATAAAGACTCTGATATACTAAACAAGCTGCGCTACTATCCGTTTTTTCAATTGGGAATAATCGGATTGTTTTTAATTGTGAGTTACCTTGCTTTCAACACTTCGCGCAAAGCTGAGCAAAACCAGGTGTGGGTAGGAATGGCAAAGGAAACAGCTCATCAGTTAGGCACGCCACTATCATCGCTTGCTGCATGGACTGAATACCTGAAAACAAAATATCCTGCCGATGCCAACATCAGCGAAATGGATAAAGATATTTCGAGATTGAATACTATAACTGAACGTTTTTCAAAAATTGGTTCAGCACCCGCTTTGAAACGAGAAAATTTAGTGGAGGTAATTCAGAATTCAATCAACTACATCAAATCGCGCACATCGCAAAAAGTTACCATGAGCGTGAAAAATTTGCAGAACCATGAAGTGCTTGCTCCTTTAAATACACCATTGTTTGAGTGGGTGCTCGAAAATATTTTTAAAAATGCAATTGATGCAATGGCAGGCGCAGGCGATATTTTGGTAACACTGCAAGACCAGAAACAATTTGTTTATATAGATATTAAAGACAGCGGCAAAGGAATTCACAAATCAAAATATCAAACTGTTTTTAAACCGGGTTACACTACAAAAAGCCGTGGCTGGGGACTTGGCCTTTCACTCAGTAAACGCATTGTTGAAGAATATCACAAAGGGCAAATTTTTGTGAAAAACTCTGATGTACACAAGGGTACTACTTTCAGGATTGTGCTGCCGAAATAATTTAAGACATTACTTTTATCAAAATAAAACCCGTTTTAAATTTCCAAATAACCACGCTGAATAAATCAAAACCTTTGATTAACTTTGCTTCAAAGAAAATAAGATGACTATTGCTAAATATAAAGTTGAGGTTGATGATACTGCAAAAATTGCTTTTCAAACGCTGAGCGATGATTCCAGAAAAACGGTTGAATCTGCCTTAGATAATTTAGATAATTTTAAAAACCCGCTTCACGAAGAAAAATTTCAACTCCTTTCATCTAACAAAAGCAAAAGAATTTATTCATTGAAAGCTGGAATTTTCAGGGTGATTTTTGAATTCAGAAATGATACTTTCAGAATACTTGACATCATCAATAAAAACTTTGCAAACAGTTTGGTTGGCAAATGAAATCGTTTGAAACTGTTAGCCTGAACTCCAAACAATTTGAAAGAGAATTGTCTGATTTTAGAAACTTGCTTGACAGTAGCGACCAACTTGACGAACGAAAAACAATCTTACCATTTTTCAGAACCCGAAAACAACTCTGCTCTTTCATCGGTGCTTTTTATGTTGAACTTAATAACGCTTTCGAAATTAGTTTTGAGAAACCTTTAACAGGAGATTTTAAAAGTGATTTGATAGTTGGGGATGCAATTAGCAAAAAGTTTCTTTTTGTTGAATTTGAAAGTGCTAAACCAAACAGCATTTTTGAAACCAGAAACAGCCGTTATTACAAAAAGTGGTCAACGTCTATTGAAAAAGCCTATAGCCAGTTTGTTGACTGGTTTTGGAAAATTGAGCGCATGAAACGCTCAAATGATTTGTACGATTTTTTTGGTAATGACTTGATTGATTATTTGGGATTGCTCGTTATTGGTCGAGATAAATTCTTTACTGATAAATCAGACGAAGAAAGGTTTATATGGAGAAGAGAAAATTTTGAACTGAATGGCAAGCGCATCTTTTGTGTAACGTACGACCAACTTTATAAAATTCTTTCTCAGCGATTAGAAAGTTTAAAACTTATTGGCAAAGAATAAAGTATGCCTGGTATTTACATTCACATCCCATTTTGCAAGCAGGCCTGCCATTACTGTAATTTTCATTTCAGCACTTCGCTTCAATACAAAAATGATTTTGTGAGTTGTTTGATTAAAGAAATTGAGCTGCAAAAAAATTATTTGAATGGAGAAAAAATTGACACCATTTATTTCGGTGGAGGTACTCCATCACTTTTAAGTTACGATGATTTGATGATGATTTTTGAAAAACTGCATCAACACTTTTCAATTAATGCTGATGCTGAAATTACATTGGAATCAAATCCAGATGATTTATCGAAGCAAAAAATAAAAGAATTGAAACGTACACCAATTAATCGTTTGAGCATAGGTGTGCAAAGTTTTTTTGATGATGATTTACAATTGATGAACCGTGCTCATCATGCTGATGAAGCACAAAGAAGTGTTTTAAATGCTGCTGATGCGGGATTTGAAAACATCACCATTGACCTCATGTATGCATTGCCAACTTTAACTGATGATAAATGGAAACAAAATTTGCAAACTGCTTTTTCATTGCCTGTGCAACATTTAAGTTGTTACAATCTAACTGTTGAAGAACAAACGGCTCTTGCAAAATTTATCAGGCAAGGTAAAATTCCTGCTGTTGATGAAGACCGTGCTGTTGCACAATTTAAGATATTAATAAAAGCAGCGAGTGAAAAGGGTTTTGAGCAATATGAAATATCCAACTTCGCAAAAAACGAAATGTACTCACGTCATAACAGCAGTTACTGGAAAGGTGAATCGTATTTGGGATTGGGACCTTCAGCACATTCTTATAACGGCACTTCGCGACAGTGGAATATTTCTAATAATCAAATTTACATTTCATCTATCAATAAAAAAGAATTGAATTTTGAAATTGAAAATCTGAAACCTTTTACTCTATACAATGAATATGTGATGACTTCATTGCGGACTAAGTGGGGAGTTCAATTAAATCAAATAGAAAGCAAATTCGGAAAAACTTTTGCTGATTATTTTAAAACGAACATTGCTCACTTTGTAAATGGTGGAAAAGTAATTCAGCAACAAAATAATTATCGCTTATCGGATGAAGGCAAACTAATGACTGACCATATTGCTTCGGAAATGTTTTGGGTGGAGTAGTTTTTTGTTTCTCGAATTCTAATTTATTTCAGGAATCGGCTGCCTCTGGTGACGCAGCACTTCAATGTAACCTTCAATAGCTTCAAGCGCCATCTGCTGTGCATGTTCATGATTTTCTCCATAAGTAATACAGCCAGGTAATGAAGGCACTACAACCGTAAAACCTCCTTCAGGCTCGGGGTTTAAAATTATTCTGTATGTATGTTTTTTCATTTTTTTTGTTTCCCAAATTTAAACAAATGAGTTGTGATTATCTAATTTTTTAAAAATCAATTCTTATACATTATTTTTTCATACAAAAAATTAAAATCACTTTTGTTCTCTCATACTTATCATCACATGCCTCAACTCATTCTTGTGCCCACACCCATCGGAAATCTTGAAGATATTACGCTTCGTGCTATCCGAATTTTAAAAGAATGTGATTATGTATTGGCTGAGGACACACGTAACACAGGTTTTTTATTGAAACATTTGGGTATTGAAAAAAAAATTGTTTCCCACCACGCGCATAATGAACATCATACTTTACAACAGGTAATTGCGCATATCAAAACGTCAAATACAGTTGCATTGGTAACTGATGCCGGAACACCAGGAATTTCTGACCCTGGTTTTTTATTGGTTCGTGAATGTTTGAAAGAAAATATTAAAGTCGAAACATTGCCCGGTGCTACAGCATTTGTTCCTGCATTGATTAATTCCGGTTTTCCATGCGACCGTTTTTGCTTTGAAGGATTTCTTCCTCAAAAAAAGGGAAGGCAAACTCGCATGAATGAATTGAAAGAAGAAACACGCACCATGATTTTTTATGAATCGCCATTCCGATTAGTAAAGTGCCTTCAACAGTTTATTGAAGTTTTTGATATTGATAGACAATGTTGCGTCTCGCGTGAGTTGACAAAAATGTTTGAAGAAAACTTTCGTGGAACGTTAGCAGAAGCAGTTGAACATTTCTCAGCTAAAACAGTTAAAGGAGAAATTGTAATAGTTGTAAAAGGAAAAGAATAGAACATTGTTTTTGCATGTTTGATTTTTTTACAAATTTGCGGTCATACTTTAATCCCGTAAATAATTATGGATAACTCATCAAACACAACATCATCATTTACTACTACACATTTCATGATTTATTTTATTACAACTGCTTTGCTTTTAATGAGTCTTATTTATTGTGTAAGCGGCTGTCAGTCAAGAGACTATTCTATTGGCGGCAGTAAGGCTGTTCCGGAAACGCATCAGGAAGGCGGACACGAATAAGCGCTGTTGTTTTTAAACGCAACAATTTTTAAAACACATTTGCATCAAAGCATCTGTTGTTTTGAATACTTTTTTGTCCTCGTTATTTGCAATTAATCAGCTCATCACGAAAAAAGAAATGAAGAAACGCATTGCAATACTTGGATCTACAGGTTCTATCGGCACACAAGCTTTAGATGTTATCAGACAACAACAGGATATTTTTGAAGTTGAAGTACTTACTGCGCATGGTAATGCAGATTTATTAATTCAGCAAGCTCTTCAATTTAATCCGAATGTTGTGGTGATTGCCGATGAATCGCAATATCAAAAAGTGAAAGAGGGATTGGCTGCAACTGACATAAAAGTTTATGCCGGTTATGATGCAGTTACACAAGTAGTTGAGATGGATACAATTGATGTTGTGCTTACTGCATTGGTAGGTTATTCAGGTTTGAAACCTACGCTGGCAGCGATTCGTGCAGGTAAACCCATCGCACTTGCAAATAAAGAAACATTGGTTGTTGCCGGTGAAATGGTAACGCGACTTGCAAAAGAAAAAGCAGTAAATATTTATCCTGTTGACTCAGAACACTCAGCAATTTTTCAATGCCTGCAGGGCGAGTGGGAAAATAAAATTGAGAAGATTTATCTCACCGCTTCGGGAGGTCCCTTTCGGGGAAAAGATTTAAAATTTTTAGATACCGTAACTCCTGCACAGGCGCTCAAACATCCTAACTGGACAATGGGTGCAAAAATCACAATTGACAGTGCAAGCATGATGAATAAAGGATTGGAGATGATTGAAGCAAAGTGGTTGTTCAATTTAAGTACTGAACAAATTGATGTAGTGGTGCATCCGCAAAGCATCATTCACAGCATAGTGCAGTTTGAAGACAGCAGCATGAAAGCACAAATGGGATTGCCAGATATGCGCGTACCAATTCAGTATGCGCTTGCATATCCACTTAGACCCAAAACCAATTTTCCTCGCTTCGATTTTTTAAATTATCCAAATCTTACGTTTGAAACAGTTGATAAAAAAGTATTCCGCAACCTTGAACTTGCAATTTATGCAATGAATAAAGGCGGCAATCTTCCATGCATTTTAAATGCTGCAAATGAAATTGCAGTGGCTGCTTTTCTGAAAGAAAAAATCAGCTTCACACAAATGCCAACTTTAATTGAAGAGTGTATCAATAAGGTTTCTTTTATTCAAAAACCAACTTATGATGATTATGTTGCTAGTGATGGGGAAACGAGAAGTGTGGCAAACGAATTGATTAAGCGATAATTTTATTATCCTATTCAAATCAGCATCAACACACCTGCACTTTTTTCATGTTTTTCATTATTATACAAAATGTATTATACAATTTGTATTATACAAAATGTATAATTACCATTGTGGCTGAAAAATAAAAGCTGATGAATCCTTTCTTGATTAATAATTATGAAGCACCTGAGTATTTCTGCGACCGACAATCGGAAACCAAAACTCTTACTGATAACATAGCCAATAACAGCCATACCGCTTTTTTTGCACAACGGAGGTTGGGAAAAACCGCATTGATTCAGCATGTTTTCTATCTCCTGAAAAAGAAAAAACAGGTGTGCATTTACATTGACATTTATGCTACTCAAAATCTGAAAGAATTTACCAATCATTTGGCAAATGCTATTTATCAAGTGTTCCCGGCTAACAAAAGCATCGGCAAAAAATTTCTCGAAGCGCTGAAACTTTTGCGCCCGGTAATTAGTGTGGACAGCATGAGCGGAAGTCCTGAATTATCGCTCGACATTACTCAACCCAAACAATTTGAAAAAACCATTCCGCAACTGCTTAAATTTATTGACGACCAAAACATCAAAGCGGTTATTGCCATTGATGAGTTTCAGCAAATACTCAATTATCCCGAAAAAAATACCGAAGCATTGCTTCGCACTTGTGTACAACAAATGAAAAATGTGAACTTTATTTTTTGCGGGAGCAATCAAAAAATGATGCATCATATTTTCAACAGCGCCAGCCGCCCGTTTTATGCAAGTGCAAAAAACATTAACCTGAAGAAAATTGATAAAGCGATTTATGCATCTTTTATCCGCAAGCATTTTGAACAACATAAATTTAAAATAAGCAGTGAATCATTGGAATTAATTTTGGATTTAACTTGCTGCCACACCTATTATACACAACGACTGTGTCATGAAATTTTTATCAATGCTGAAAAAAATGTCAAGCCGGAAACAGTTTTGTTAGTTTTAAAAAGTATCTTGAACGATAATGAAAACATGTACTTTCAGTATCGCAACCTGCTCACTTCATCGCAATGGACTTTATTAAAAGCCATAGCCGAGGAAGAAAAAGTTGAACAACCTTATTCGCGTAAATTTTTATATGGCCATCGCATAGGAACACCTGCGCATGTAAAACGCGGATTGGAATCGCTTGTTGAAAAGGAATTGATTTTTTTTAATGTAGAAAATTCCCAATCGTATTTCGAAGTGAACGATAAGTTTTTTATGCACTGGCTTTCAAATAAATAATTTAACGCATGATTGGTTTCTGTTACAATTTGGTCAATGAAAACCGTTGCCTGTTATCTTCATTTAAACAATGCTATCTTCGCGCACGTTTTTTAAAAACAAGTTGTAACAATAAGAATTCGTTAGTCATCAAAGATTGCTTCTCCCGATAGCTATCGGGATCGCAATGACGAATAATAGCAAAATCGTAAATCAAAAATTGTAAATTATAAGAATGGACGCATTAATAATGACAGCGCAGTTAATACTGGCGCTTTCTATTTTAGTAACACTTCACGAACTGGGTCACTTTTGGGCTGCACGTGCTTTCGGTATTAAGGTTGATAAATTTTATTTATTCTTTGATGCATGGAATTTTAAGCTCTTCAGCATTCAACGTGGTGGAACTGAATATGGAATAGGCTGGTTGCCCCTCGGAGGATATGTAAAAATTGCCGGTATGGTTGACGAAAGCATGGATATTGAACAATTAGAAAAACCTGCACAACCCTGGGAATTTCGCAGCAAACCTGCCTGGCAACGTTTGATTGTAATGATTGGTGGCGTAACCATGAACCTGATTCTTGGAGTAACTATTTTTACATGTTTGCTCATGTTTTCCAAGAAAGAATATTTGCCAAACAGTTCAGTCACAAAAGGAATAGTTGCTTACAAACTTGGCGAACAAGTTGGTTTTAAAACAGGTGATAAACTGCTTTCCATAAATGGAAAATCATTTGAACGGTTTGATGATATTTATTCTTCTGATGTTTTATTTGGTGCCAACATTACAGTGCTTCGCGAGGGTAAAGAAACAACAGTTGTAATACCTGATGATTTTTACAGAACGCTTAATACAAAAGGCCGCTGGGAGTTTATTGGTGCAGGTCCTCAGGTTTGCATGATTAAGCAATTTACAACTGTTGAAAATGCAGAAAAAGCAGGATTGAAAATAAAAGATAAAATTTTAGCAGTAAACGATAGCTCAATTTTAACGCCTGAACAACTGATTGCAATGTTGCCAAACTATAAAAATCAAAATGTAAAAGTCACCATCAAACGCGATAAAGAAATTATGAATTTTACTGTGATGGTAAATGATTCGGGGCGTATTGGTATAGCGCCTTCCTATGGTGCAGACATTGACCCTTCATATTTAATGGCGCCTTACACTTTTACCAAAGCGTTAAGCTATGGCGCAGGCGATGCTTTTGAAGCCATTACTTCAACCGTTGCGGGCCTGGGAAAAATTTTTCAGGGTAAAGAAAAAGCAACTGAATCATTGCAAGGTCCGATAGGCATTGCAACATTGTTTGGTGCACAGTGGGATTGGTTACGTTTCTGGACTTTAACAGGATTGCTTTCTATGGTGCTTGCTTTTATGAACATCCTGCCAATACCTGCATTAGATGGTGGTCACGTGGTTTTTCTTTTAGGAGAAATGGTAACAGGTCGCAAACCAAGTGACAAACTTTTAGAGCGTGCACAAGTTGCAGGCATGGTAATTCTGCTTACGCTGATGGTATTTGTTTTTGGAAATGATTTGTGGAAGTTGTTTAATAAATAAGTACCCCGAAACCTTATAGGTTTTTAAAACCTATAAGGTTTTGCATGTGCAAAACTATCTTGAAACATTTTCTTAACTAAACTCTTTTCATCAGTCACTTACAAATACTTTTGATGAATAAATATTTTATCATGCATATTCGTAAAAACATTTTTTGCAAACCCCAAATTTCAAACCCCAAATTTCAAATTTCATTTTCCATTGCTTTTGCTTTTTGCTTCGCCTGTCAATTATTATTTGCCCAGCAATCAAAACAAGAAAAGAAAGATACCATTACCTATCACAGCGTTTTGATAATACCTTATGATCCGCATTATTATTTAAGCGATGCTGACCGTGATATTGCAGCAGTATCAAAAACAAATCCTGAAGCATTCAGAAAAATTTTTCGTACAGAAGCCGACCGAAATGTTTATCGTGCATTTGCAAGAGAAACTTCCTGTATTTCAATGTTGCAGGATACATCGCAGGAGTTGTTTGAAGATGTTGCAAACGTGATGAGTAAAATAGGCTTTGCTTATGATGCTCCTACTATAAAAGAAAAGGTATCGTTAAGAGACCGCATTATTAAAACCGACCCCAATAAAGATGCTTATGATTCGCGAACATCAGCGCAATATCTGAATGATAAAACCGAGCTTCGTTATATGAAAGCAGTTATCAGCAAACCAGAATTGCTTAATGAATTAGCAGCCAAATATCATTTCGACCTTTTTGTTTTTGTAACACAAATGGAAATAAAAACAAATTATGCCTCATGTATAGATATTGCAAATAAAATTTACAAACGCGAAGTGATGTTGCATTTTACAATTTATGATAGCACGGGAAAATTAATTGCAGGCAACTTTGCAAAAACATTTTTTCCGTCTAATGAAAACAATGCAAACAAAATTATCGGACAATGCTTTCCTCAACTTGCCGAAGGAATTTTGGAAAGTGTGGCGCATTAACCAGTTGCCTGTTATTCCAAATATCAAGTAGAAATCCCTTTCTGCAACTCTAAAAAAAGCTTGCTTTTGAAAATTGATTTTCAACACTATGGTTACTGCATCAAAATTATCTCCACTTCAGTTAGAACTTTTAAAAGTTTATTCTTTTAATCCTTCAGAAAAGGAACTCATTGAAATAAAGCAACTGCTTGCAAATTTTTTTTGCTGAACGTCTTACTTCAAAAATTGACAAGGCGGTTGAGAAAAAAGGATTAAAGCAAACTGATTTTGATAAATGGTTGAAGGAGGAAAATTGATAAATCCAAAATCCCAAATTCCAATTCATTCACTGCAATGTGTCTGACACCCGAAAAAGGTGTCTGACACAACTCATTCAGGACAAATTTCCCAATTCCTAATCCCCAATTTCCCAATTTCAATTTACCTATTGGTAAAATGGGTTTTGTATCTATATTTGCGCGATATCAAAAAATCTTATACGGACACTTTAACTCCACAGTTCGAAATGTTTAACACATCAAAAAACAGAACACAGGAAGAAGCAGTTACACCTGCTGCGGCTTCGTCAGGCGCTTTAAATATGATAGCTGCAGGCACTGTTATCGAAGGTGAGATCAAGTCATCAGGCGATCTTCGCATTGACGGAACAGTTAAAGGTTCGGTGCGTTCCAAAGCAAAAGTAGTGGTTGGTCCTACAGGTTTAATTGAAGGCGATGTGTTTGCACAAAATGCCGACATATCGGGAACAGTTAAAGGCAAATCAACCGTAAGTGAAACCACTTTTCTTAAAAATTCGGCAAAAGTAAATGGTGACATTGTTACCAGTAAATTGGTGGTTGAAGTAGGTGCAA
>JBDTRM010000049.1:0-50290 GCA_039931675.1 Bacteroidia bacterium
GCAAACTAATGAACTATGAAAAATGAAAGCAATATGCGTTGGTCGGGGGTTTACATTGAACTTGTCGAAAAGAATGACGTGAATGCACTTTCACCTCCGCAATTTTAGAGGCATTATACTTTCACCAATCTTTCAAGCATACATTTCGTTTCCATTTCTGATATGCTTCCCTCTGAAATGGGACAAGCCGCCAGAATAAAAGTGGAGGAATCGGCTATTTTCAAATACTTAAAGCCATATACGCATCTTAGTCCCCAGGAAAATCAAATCATTCACGACTTATTAACAACAAAAACCCGCATCAATATTTTATTTCTCTAACTTTTTCAACAAAATTTACCCTGCTTGTTAATAATTCCATTTGGATATTCACCTAACATTAACATATTTTTGCATCGTAAAATTTGTATTTGGCCAATTCAAATAATTCTCAATTTTTAATTCAATTAAATACTCAAAATCATTTTCATTTTATAATTAATTAATAAATACTCACAATTCAAATCCCCCCACAAAAATGCTGTCAACATCAGAAAATTTAATTACCATGGCTGTTGCAACTTCTAAAGTTTGCTACACCTTCGAGTCTGTATGGACTCCGTCCGCTACGTTTACTTCTGCAGTTACCGAACTCGATTCGGAAATTTCAGAAGTTCAGTTATTTCAGCAATTGCAAAGTCAATCCACTAAAGGGCTTACTATTGTTAAAAAAGAAATACGTCTAACTTCAGCCGTTGCTGCTGTTATAATTGCACAGGGTATTGTAAACTATGCTTACGATAAAAAGTTAACTGATCTGCTTTCAAACGCTACTATCAGCAAAACAAAAATCAACAAAGGGCGCGATAGCAAGGCTCTTGATACACTCAAATACCTGCTTGCACTGGCACAGGACAACGTAGCAGCCTTAAAGGATTATGGAATTACAGATACCCAGGTTACCGATTTCGAATCACTTATTGGAAAATACGAATTGGCAATACCTGCGCCTCGTGTATTACGGGTTAAGATTAAAAATGCTACTTCACAAATCAAAGTGGTTTGCAAATCAATTTCCGAAACACTTAAATTTCGTCTTGATGCAGGTATGGAGCAGTTTCGCATTTCACATCCTGATTTTTACAACGAATACTTTAACGCCCGCATCATCATTGATTTAAAAGGCCCATCCACCGGTATTAAAGGTAACGTAGAAGATAAGGTGTCAACATTAAAACTAAGGAATGCAAAAATCACACTGGTCGAAATTGATTCAACCCGCAAATCAACAAAGACTGGCCATTATTCTTTCAAAAAATTAGAACCCGGTATCTATACTATGAAAGTTGAAGTTGAAGGGTACGAAGATTTAATAATAAATAACATCACCGTAAACGCAGGTTACCTCACCGCTCTCAATTTACAAATGAATAAAATTGAAATGCAAACTAATTTAGCGGCATAGCCTTGTGTAACTCTATGATTCCTTAAAGCTGTTCTGATAAAATCTTCAGAGCAGCTTTTTTTTCCGCTTCTAAAAAATTTCCTGAATGATGTTTATCACCAACTGTCATTCAGGTTTGCCCTTATTCCCATATCCCCTTATAACCTCACTCCTTCACCATCTCAACAACCCTTTCTTTCAACTTAGCCATATAAACTCCTTTAGAAAGTCCTTCAACATTCAACTGAATCTCATTCCATCCTTCACTTACCGTAATTTCCTTCTCCATAACCACTCTTCCCGTAACATCACAAATCATTAACTTGCAATCTTCATTAACACCTGAAGTAAACTCAACAGTAAATTTATCTGCTGCCGGGTTAGGAAAAATACTTAGTGACTCATTTGTAGTTTGCAATTCTCCGTCCTTACATGGCACAGTTATTTTAATTCCGGACGAGGTTCTTGAGCAGGTATTTGAATTGGTAACTATGCACTTATACGTTCCGGCAGTTTTTGCAGTGTAATTTCCATTGGTAGCGCCAGCTATAATGTTCAAACCTTTCTGCCATTTATAGGTAAGCCCTGCACCGGTATTGGCATGCAGCACCGCACTGTCGCCATGACAAAAAGTTGTAGGGTTGCTTGTAGTAATGGTGGCAGGTGGCTGCGCATTTGCAGTTACTGCAATTACATTCGAAGTTTTTGAACATCCGGCATTGTTTGTTATCACACATTTATAACTTCCCGTTTGAAATGCCACGTAATTTATATTGGTCTCACCAGGTAATATATTTACCCCTTTCATCCATTGATAACTCAACCCCGCACCCGCATTAGCTGTTAGCGTTACACTTGCCGGTTTGCAGAATGTAGTGCTTCCGCCTACAGTGATGGTGGCTGCGGGTATTGCGTTTACAGAAATAGTTAACGACTTGTTGTCGCTATAAATACCGCTGCTTACGGTAAGAAAAACCTGTTTACTCCCCGCTGCATTCCATTTAACATTTACAGTAGCTCCGCTGTTTGAACCCTGTATAACTCCACCTGCCGAAGTGGTCCATAAGTAAGAACCCAAACCCGGATTTGCATTAAATGTTACTATAGAAGTGCGGCAGGCAGTAACCGGGCCTGTTATAGTTGCATTGACTGAAAGAATGGTTGAGGCTGTGGCAAAATTGGGAATTCCGTAACCTATTAAAGTATCAGGATTATTATAAATGGAGCCGCTTCTCTTTATGGCATCTATTACCTCCATTGCAGTGCGGGTAGGAAATTTCTGCCATAAGCAGGCTGTAAGTCCTGCCATGATGGGGCATGAAAATGAAGTGCCGCTGCCTGTCTGAATATTTCCGCTGAAAGAAGAACAATAAGAAGTACCTGACCCCATAGCCGAAACATCGGGTTTCACACGCCCGTCAAACGTGGGGCCATTGCTGCTGAAGGAGGCATAACTCCCTGCACTGTTCACTGCACCTATTGCAAGTATATTATTGGCATCTGCCGGAACACTGATGAAATTCCACGCATTGGCGCCATCATTACCTGCGCTGTTGAGTACTACAATACCGCGGCTTGCAGCAATATCGGCTGCAATGGTCATGGGTGCAGTGTTTCCGTCTAAAGTGGAATAGGTATGATTTTGTGAAGGATTATCAAAGGTGGTGTATCCCAGCGAAGTGCTGAATACATCAGCCCCGGCACTGTCAGCATATTCTGCTGCCGATGCCCAGTTGTATTCCTCAATAATGTTTTCTGTATTGGCATCTTCGGTGCGCAGCAACAGGTACGAAGCCTGTGGCGCAGTGCCAATCATTATGCCCGGGCTGTTCGATGCAAGTATCGAAAAGCAGGCTGCACCATGATAATATTCGTTAAAGATGTTGCTCAGCGGATTTACAAAATCCTTAGTTGCAATAATCTTATTCTGTGCCCAAAGACTATCAAACACGCTCAACGTATCAGCATTAAGATAACCTGCATCCATCATAGCAATCAACATGCCCTGTCCCTGGTAACCACCGTCATGCAGCGCATCACCGTTACACTGGTGAACCTGAGTATAAGACGCACCGTATTGCAAAAGCGTGCTCACTTTATTGGCTGCATTTGATGGAATTCCCGCAACCGCTTCACTTTTAAATTTATCAATTTTTTTATCCGGCAAGCCCGTATTGCTACCCGGCATACGGCCCACGTTAGTGTTATTTTTAACGTAAGGCAATGCATTGATGGCAGCAAGCACACTGCTGCTCGAAGTTTGTATTGTAACGCTGTTAAGCCACTTTGAAACATTAAGTACCGTGGCGCCAGTGGCAGCCACACCTTGCACATAGCTACTGTTGACAGGAATATCAAGACTGTCAATAGTAATATTTTGCTTAGATCTTCGGTCAATGGCGCGCTGCGCCAAATAAGCAGCGGGGTTGCTTAACGAATAGGGCGTATTATTTTTATCAGTGAAATAAATAACGTAGCGGTCCTGCGCAAAGGCATTAAGACAGCAGCATAGCATTGCAAGGGTTAGTAATTTTCTCATATCGTAAATTGAATTATTAGTTTGTTACAAAAGTAATGTAATAATTGTATAGTGAGCCTGCAGAACCATGTCCTCCTGAAAGGAACCTCTGTGAAAATGAACGATCTTCTTATTTACTCCCTAATTTTTTTCAAAGGATGGGTTATCAATCAATGATTTTAAAATAAATGCATGATGCAAAGCAAGAATAATGAGGTGGCCTCACTCAACAATAAATTTACCTGTGGTTAAAATATTTTCATTGTCTGAAAATTGATAAAAATAGATTCCATTGTTTAGTCCGGTTCTGTCAAGTGAAAAATTATCGTTTGTAATTTTTATTTGTTTGTCTAATTGTCCTGCAACATTGTAGATTTTCATGACAAGGTTTCCTTTACCGTGTCCTTTCGAATTGATTGTTGCGAAACTGCTGAAAGGGTTGGGGTAAATAATAAAATCAGGATTATCGTTCCATTCTTCATTTATGCCCGTTATACTTGAATTAATAAATACACCGCCACCACTCGTCCCTGCAAAAATATTTGTTCCTGATGCAGCTAATGAATGAACTAAAGTATGTGTCAAACCGTTATTCACCGGTGTCCATGAGCTTCCATTGTTAGTGGATAAAAATGCACCGTTAAGAGTTCCCACAATAATATTTGTTCCTGATACAGTAAATGAACGCACAGCAGTATTTGTCAACCCGGCATTCGCTGCCATCCAGTTGCTTCCATTGTTGGTTGATAAAAACACACCGCTATCAGCAGCCCCTGCTAAAATAGTTGTTCCCGATGTTGTCAATGAAACGATAGTGGAATCTGTTAAACCGTTATTCACTGCAGTCCATGAACTTCCATTGTTACCTGACAAAAACACACCGGCACCGGTCCCCGCAAAAATGTTTGTTCCGGATACGGTTAATGAATTAACCTGGGCAATTGGCAAACCGTTATTCACAGCACTCCACGAACTTCCATTGTTGATGGATAAAAATATTCCGCTGGGAGTTCCTGCAAAAATGTTAGTTCCGGATATGGCAAATGATAGGATAAAAGGATTTGTCAAACCTGTATTCATCGCACTCCACGAATTCCCGTTGTCGGTTGATAAAAACACACCGCCACCGCCAGTGCCTGCAAAAATATTTGTACCGGATACAATTAATGAATAGACTGCCGTATTTGTTAAAGTGAGATTCACCTTAGTCCATAAACTACCATTGTTGGCTGATGTAAACACATAGCCACCAAAAGTCCCCGCAAAAATGTTTGTTCCTGTTGCTGCTAATGAAAGCACAGAAACAGTTGGCAAGCCGGTAGCAGTCCATGAACTTCCATTATTGGATGACAAAAACAGTCCATCACCAGTTCCCGTAAAAATGTTAGGTCCTGATACGGCAAATGAATGGACAGTTGTATTTGTCAACCCGGTATTCACCGAAGTCCAACTGCTTCCATTGTTGGTTGATAGAAACACTCCGCCACCATTAGTCCCTGCAAAAATATTTGTTCCGTATATTGTTAGTGAAACTACATGGGTATCTGTTAAGCCGTTATTCACCGCAGTCCAACTCCCCCCATTGTTGGACGACAAAAACACACCGTACCCATTCGACCCTGCGAAAATGTTTGTTCCTGATACAGCAAATGAATGGATTGCAATATTTGACATTCCGGTATTTGCTGCAGACCATGAACTTCCATTGTTGGTTGATAGAAATACACCGTTAATGCCGTTATCAACAAAAATATCTGTTCCGTTTACTGCAATTGAATGGATAACTGTATTTGTCAAACCGGTATTCACTGCTGTCCAGGTAGTTCCATTATTGGTTGATAAAAAAACACCGCCACCGGCAGTCCCCGCAAAAATGTTTGTTCCTGATATTGCCAGTGAAAAGATAGTAGTATTTGTCAAACCGGTATTCATCGCAGACCATGAGGCTCCATTGTTGGTTGATAAAAACAAACCACTATTAGTCCCTGCAAAAATGTTTGTTACTGATATGGCAAAGCAACGGGTGTCAGTATTTGTCAACCCGTTATTCACCATGGTCCATGAACTTCCATTGTTGGTTGATAAAAACACACCATCATAAGTTCCCGCAAAAATGCTGCTGCCGCTAACAGCCATGCATTGGATAGAACCACCACACGGACCGCTGGTTTGTTGCCATTGTGCATTTACAAAACTTGCCAGGATTGATAAAGCAACTGAGAGTAGAATGGTTTTTTTCATGTTACAGTTTTAATTTGTTTTGGTTACCCTGTTTTATGTTTTCTGCTTTCCCTTTTATTTTTTATAGCTATGAAGGTAGATAAAAAAAGGTAAGTGCAAAGTTGTAGCAAGGGATGCATTAGTTGTTGAAGACGAAAATTTTTTTACATCAACAAATAAGAAAAATTTTAAAGAGAGTTGAAGTCTCCGAAGAATAGACGCGTAAATAAATGGAAAAAAAATGGCTCATGTTTTGTTAAAGATGAATGATATTTTATTTACTTAGCACAAATTAAAAACTATAATAGCATGAAAAAAATCATTACAACCCTTTCTTTATTTTTAATGTGTATTGCCTCATCGCAGGCACAGATTACCGGTGATACAGTAGTTTGCTCGGGTTACACTTATACTTATGATGTAGCCCCAGTGCCCAACGCAGCATTTTATATCTGGTATTTCCCCAATGGCTGGTATGACATATCAGGAGCGGGCACAAACAGAACAGTTACCTGTAATACCATCGGAGGTACTATTTATTGTGTAACTCGCAAGGCTAATGGGAATTATCTTTCCACAATTACACTGGGTGTGCGTTTTGGTAATGGCGGCATAGGAGGTTGGAATGTACATCCCGCAGCAATTACAGGATGTAGCTCGGCTACTTTTTCCCTTTCAGTAGTTCCGAATGGAACAGGCAACGGTGGCACATGTCCGGCAGGATGCGGCAACGGCACAGCACATCCCAACATTCAATTTGCTTTGTATGATGATGTTTGGCCTTCGGGACAGTTTATAATGTATGCCGATGGTATCAGCACTGCTACTGTGGGGGCGAATGTGGGTACCGCCTATGTTTACCAGGTTGATGTAACTAATGGCACTGCTCCCGGCCCTGCAGTAATGATTTCAGGCGTTTGCGGAAATGAAACGATTAACAATGCTGTTAATATTACTAATACCGGCACCTGTTGTTCAAACACTCCTACGGGGTTATATGTGAATCAGAAAACCACCACGAGCGCAAAACTTCATTGGGCTGCACTTAATCCGGTTCCTGAGAGATACCAGCTTCGTTATCGCATTACAGGAACTACAACATGGACTACGGTGTTGGGCCTGGGAAACGCCACACTAAGGAACATAACCGGTCTTACACCAGGTGGTGAATATGAATGGCAGCTACGCGCACGATGCGGCACCACCTCACCTTATACTTTTTCGATGTGGAGTGCATTGAACACTTTCACGTTGCCATCTGTACGTATTGGTGATGAAACTCCCCAAATGACATTGGAGGTTTTCCCCAATCCCACGACAGGTTTGATTACATTAATGATTCCTGATTGTGATAACTGTAATTATAAATTAACCATGTATAATGTTGTAGGTAAAGTGGTTTATACGCAACAAGCCATAAACAGCAGCCAGCAAACTTTAGATTTCAGTTATCTTACAAAGGGAATATATGCCCTCAGTGTGGAAGATGGTGACAGACGGGAAATGATAAAGGTGGTAATTGAATAAATGCCGCAACAGGAATCAGTATAACAAACAAGCAGCGCAAACCCGTGTGGTTAATTAAACCATACGGGTTTTTTCATTCCAGGCGGGTAAGTTGAGGATTATATTACCTCACTATAAAAATCCCCGCTTTGGTAAGGCCTCTTCATGCTGCACTTCTTAAATCAATTGCAAAAAAGATTTAATACCAACCAATGTTATCCTGAGATTTCAGTTTTTTATTAGGAAATAAAATTGAGTATAATGGTTTTTCGTGGACTTAATAATTCGTAGCACAATGCAAACACAGCAGGATTTCTTGTTTTAATCTTAATTACTATTGCAGAGGTGAACAAAAAAACAAATGAAAAAATTATTCTATACAATTTTATTCTCTGCAATATTATTAATGCAGCAATTAGAAGTCAATGCCCAGAGATTCAGGGCAGGTATTTCGGCCGGACTGGTTGCAACGGATGTTTACGGGTCTGATATTTATGATAATGATAACGACTTTTTTAAAGCAGGTTTTATGTTCGGTGGAACAGTGAGTACAACCCTGAATAAAAAACTCACCTTAGAGTTAGAATTAAATTACATTCAAAAAGGAACGCAGCAGCCTGCTGATGCGAACGGAAATGGCTTTTATAAATTCTCTTTTAATTATCTGGAATTTCCTTTTATTCTTAATTACCGTTTTCATTTTAACATTGGGGCAAAATCTGTGAACGGACTTTATCTTCATGCCGGAATTTCCATTGGAAGGCTTATCAGCAATAAAGGAGAAGGAGATAATTTTTATTCGAATAATGATGCGGACTATCTTAATAAAACAGATGTGAGCTTGCTGGCAGGATTAGGCTATAATTTTTCAGAGCATTTTAATTTCTGTTTTCGCTACAGCAATTCTGTTATTCCTGTCTTCAAACAAAATTCTGCTTCGCCTATTCCGTTTGCATCAACATTTAATAATGGAAATAATCTTGTTCTGCATTTTATATTGCAATTTACTTTTGGCGCGGCCAAAAATGAGATACCGGCAAAGGAGGAAAATTAATAATTGAAATAGCGCTATGGTTGAATGACGGCAGGGTGCTTTCAATTAATCAACTGCGGGAACACAATCATTCATTTCGATAGCAAAAAAGTTTCCTCTGAATAACATCTGTCGTTAATCATCATTCAGGAGGAAACTTGTTAATGAATAGTTCAGGGAATATCTTATTTCGTACACATAAACTTAAGGCTGCTTTCAAGACCGGCTCCTGTAACATGACATATATACATACCATTGCCAAATCTATCTGCAGGAATATTTATTTCATGATGACCGGTAAAACCTGCTTCATCATAATCGTAAATTTTTGCTCCGTTAATATTTAATACTTCAATATGCAAAGGAGCATTACTCATCACGTCAGCATATAGCTTGTAATTATTTGTACTCAGCACAGGCATCATCACCGCAGAGGGTAAATGAGCTGTAATTAAATCGTTCGTTGAAGTAACGTAGGTCATGGTTAAATCATCAAGATCTGCATCGCTGCCTGGGCCGGTGCAGAACAGCGTTATAATAATATCAGTGCTTACAGCAGCATTGCCTGAAGTATAATTCACAATCAAATTAAATGGTGTCCAATTGCTAAGGGTAGTATAAATATAATCGCTGCCAACCCCTATAAAATTAAAAGAAGCATCATAAACATAAAGTTCACCCGCAACTTCGTCACCTATATTTGCCATAGTGCCTTTCCAATAACCTGACACAGCCAGCGGTTTTACAGAACCTGTGTAATGCAATGTAACCTGTCCACCAATATAACTACCCATAAGTGTATCGCTCATCAACCTTGCAGAATAATTTCCTGAATGTGCCGGACCCTGTCCCACTATTGGTTCGGCCGGTATGCCGTTGTTGGTAATCCATCCCGAAGGACTCATGTAAAGGCCTTGAAGACCCCAGCTTTCAAAACCGCCATTGGTCATAATTTGTCCCTGGGTTTTGAAAACAGATAATGCAAGCAATAAGGATAGCAACGTAAATAATCGTAATTGTGTTTTCATTTGTTTTTATATTTATATAAACGCCTACTCTGTAAGGTTTTCGGCTGCACCCCATAAAAAAATTGTTTTCAATGGAGTAAATGTAAATGCAAAAGGATGAAATCTGCAAGCAATGATTCCTTCTATTAAAAAAATTTCTTACGCGTTCAAAACTTCCTAAAATAAAATTAATTCTTCTTTCAATCAAACATTAATCAAAAAAGCAACTTCAGTCTATATAACAAAAAAGTTTCCTCCTGAATGGCATCTACCGATAGTCGTCATTCAGGTGAAAGCAACTATGACTTTAATATCATTTATGCTTTATCAGCTTTCGTACAAAAAACTCTTCATCACTTTTTAAAACAACAGAATAAATTCCATCAGGATAATTTTTCAAATCAATGTTTGTTAAATATTCATCAACATCATTAAAAATATTTTTTTCAAAAATTAATTGTCCCAAAGCATTTGTAATTTGAAGCTGATACTTCCCGGATAAATTATTTAATACTAAATTCAATTCTCCCGTAGTTGGATTTGGAAAAAGTTGAATTGCATTTTCATCAACGGTTAAAGCTAATCGCGGTCCTGTGGTTGTAAAATTTTTAATCACGCTGTATGGTGACCAAACAACAGAAGGAGTAGTTGCACATTTTGTTCTCACACGCCAATAGTAACCTGTGCCTGCGATTAATCCTGAAATAGTTTTATTTCCTGTATTTGAATTAATCGTGGAACTCGTCCATGTAGTTGTTCCCGTCTTGCGATATTGCACCTGGTAACCTTTTGCGCAGGTTAGTGTATTCCAATTTAATTTGGCTCCTGTGTTTGTGATGTTAGTGGCACTCAATCCTGTTATCGGAGGAGTGCATCCATCAGAAATTGCAATTGTTGCAGAGGTATCAATTCCGCATGGATTATTTGCGATAACATAATAGCTGCCCGGTGTCTTTACATATATGGTTTGAGTTACTGCGCCATTGCTCCATGTATTTCCATAATCGGATGAAGAGGTAAGTTGAATACTATCGCCTGTGCAAAGTGTCGTGCCTCCGGTAACAGTTATAGCTGGTGGTTCAGTGTAAGAATAAAAAGGCTGCGTATAAACTTTATTATGGTACGTTGCCTCGAAGGTCCATGTGCCGCCTATGTTGGGAAAGTAATAAAAAGACCAATAAGTATAAGCAGCAGTATAAGTAGAAGTTGCCACGTAATTCCATGATTGCCACACCACGCCATCCGGGCGGATTACTTTAAAAAAAGCAGTGTCACCCATAACAAAATCTCTATAGAAAACATAAAAATATGGAGACAAATTATAAGGTGGCAAATAAACAGCACAAACTTTTTGCGACTCATCAAAAGTTTCTGTGGAGCATGAAGGCATATTTACTGCGGTTCTTGAAACAAGCAGCCTGTTTATATTTCTTTCATTGTACGGCTTCTGAATTTTCCACCACGTGGAAGGCGTGGTATAATTGCAGGGACCGAATGAAGGTTCTATTACTTTATTCGTTGCATCATGCACTTCAAAATGCAAGTGCGGTCCTGTTGAACTGCCCGAACTTCCAACATAACCAATTAACTCACCCTCGATAACACTTGCACCAATAGCTTTGGTTGTAACTGAATTTGTTTTCATGTGCCAGTACCATGCTGTGGAACCATCTGCATGTTGGATAATCACATAGTTTGCAGGATTGTTATTCATCGCGCATTGATGATCAAATTCACCATCATGTTTGTCAAGAATAATTCCAGGCGCAGCAGCAACAATCTTAACTGATTTGTGCTCCATCTTATACCAGCCAAAGGGCCATAAAGCAATATCAGTTCCTGAATGATTATAACCTGATATATCATAAGTTCTTGCACCGCAGTTGTAATCCTTCAGCGAGCCGGGATTGATGGAATCAAGATCAACAAAATTTGAAATCACATAATAGCTGTTGTCAGTTAATGTTGATTTAGGCGTGAGTGGCCAGCGAAAAAGCGGGTGGGTTAATTTGTTGGCTGTAACAGGCTGCAATATATGTTGAGCGATGAGCTGCGCGCGATTGTTTTGTAAACGTGTTTCAACCATCTGCCTTTCAGCATCAGGAATACAAGGTGATGTTTCGTTTACTGATAACGGAACAATTTCAGCGGGTGCCTGCGCAGCAATTAGTTTGCAAAACAGGCAGGCAATAATAATGAGGTAGATTTTCTTTGTCATGGTGTAATGGATTTTAGAAATGAAAAATAAAAGTAGAAAAAATATTTAAATGGGAAAAAGGGTTTGGGTTTGGGTTTTAGTTTCTTGTTTGGGGCATTAGCTTAAGCTAAATCATTGCTTCATATCACTCATACTCCATGTACTAAAATACAACCACTCTTTATCAAATCCTTTAACCCCATAAATTTTATCCTGTTTCATGTTAACAGCAAAATCAAATTGTGCAGCTTCTGTTACTCCGCGCCCGCAATCAGTTATTTCGCTTTGTTCATTAATGAAATCTTCGGTTACTAATTTAAGCGAGCGATCAAAATAAGTTGCGCGTTTGGTTGTATCATCTATCAAAAGAATTTTTGATTTGTTGTTGATCAGATCACTGAACCATAAATCTTTTTTCTTCAAACCTTCATAAGTTTTTTTATCTCCAATGCGTTTGATGAAATTGAAATTAGTCTGGTAAAGCAACCCTGTTTTATAACTCAGGTACAGATTATATCCGTAAGGAAATCTTGTATAATAACTTTCCTGTATATAATTGGGATTGTAATAATACGCAGGCACAGAGCTTAATTCAAAGAATTTGAAATAATGATTCTGATAATAAAACCAATCTTCGGGTTTATTGTATGCTAACTTTTCAATTTGCTTTGAAGGCATGTTAAGGCGATAGACAAATGCTTCTGTGTTTTCTATTAACAGCAGATTATTCCATTCATCAAACTCCATGTTTCTTATGCAGGTGTTAAATGGCGTTTTAATGCTATCAGTAATTTCACCCTGCATATTTAAAAAGTAAATCACCTTTTTATTGCAACTGCTTATGGCGATAAAGTTGTTATTACTTACTGCTATTTTAAATACAACAGGACCGTCACCCATAATTGCTTTGCGCGAAATTTTGAAAAGGTCTGTTTGAGTTAAAGTACAGGGAGTCTGAACCTGGGCAAGGGAATTGAAAATTAAGAATTGAAAATTGAAAATGAAAAGAATAAGAAAATGAAATCGAAAAAATTTATAAGTCACTTGAAGGAATTAATTATTTATTGTCTTTAATTTAAAATGTGAGTCAGACAGCCCTCCGAGGGTTTGCCTGCCCACGCGGCTGCTAACCCTCGGAGGGCTTTGAGTGGAGCCGATCTATTTCTTACTAAAATACATTTCATTCAACTCAGCAAACTCAGGAATATGGCGATGATGCCACATATTAATTACCACACCATTTTTTAATAACACCAATCCCGGATTGCTACGGATGATTGTTTTCAAAGGCGTTTCATCAGAAGTATAAAACGGATAAGCTGTTTGCATATCATGACGGAACGGATCAGAAGGTATATCACCTCCGGTAACACAATAAAAACTAATACCTGCTTTTTCACATTGCGCTTCAAGCGGATTTAATTTTTCTGTGAAAGCATCTTTTTCTGTTTCTGATAAATGATAAGCCACTACCATCAATGAATAATTTTTATCAGATAGCAATGAATCGGTAATATCACCATGTTCATCGTTAATATAAAAGCCATCAATCTTAGCGGGAATTCCGGGATCAATAATTTTATCCTTGCGGCCACCATCACCAGCTTTAGTATCGAACTCCCAATCGTCATTAAGATTGCCGAGTTCATTCATGCCGAATTCTTTCTGCTCACCCGTTTTTTTATTCTTGTAAATAAAAACATATTCAATCACAGGGTCCTTTTGAACAGTGCGTAATTCGCGAATGTTATTCCCGATTTTGTACGGACGAAAATCAACTATTGGTAATCCCCATAAATAATTGGAGAAGCAAAACCAAAGTGAAGCGACTGTTGCAGCAACTGTAACTGCATTGGTTGCAAAAGCTTTGAAAAGCGGTTTTATGTAATCAACTCCAATCACCAAAATGAAAATTAAAATATCAAGAATAATATCTTTCCAAAAAGTTGTATGAGGTTCTAAGTGCAGAAAATCTCCAAAGCATCCGCAGTCGGTTACCTTCATTTTTGTTTTATCAAAATCGCAGGTGAGCAGCAGGTTCGTAAATTTCAGAAGGACAACAAAAGCAAGAAGTGCAAGTAACGTTACAGCAAAAATTTTCTTTCCGTTTGCTGTGTGATACTTTGCAGCACATACCATAAACAATGCCACCAGAACAATTGAAAATACCGCAAACATTGAATTGGGACAATAACCAGATAAGTATGTAAAGCCTGTGAGCACAGTAAAAAACAAAGTCATTAAAAACAATAACCACACTGTAAACCTGTTAGCCCATCCTGTTAGCAAGGCAATGCCTGCAACCATTTCAAGTACAATCATGATTACTGAAATAGGAGTGGATAATCCATTCATCCATTGCCAGAATGATTGCATCCCGATAGTTGCAAACGATGCGAAATATTCATGCATTTTATAACCTGTACCCAGCGGATCAATAGCTTTTACGAATCCTGAAAAGATGAACAATGCTCCAACCAAAACGCGAATGATGTTTACAATGTATTTCATGTTTTATTTTTTAATGTTTTATTATTGCTGTTGTAAAGTTTATTCTTCGGGGTCGGGATACTAACCGAATTACGTAAACATATCTTTGTCAAATGAGCGCTAAATGAAAACCGAATATGCATCTTATTAATAACACCATAAATTGTGGTGGTCGTTTACTTGATTTGTCTGAGCCTTGCGTAATGGGGATTCTTAATATTACGCCTGATTCATTTTTTGATGGCGGCAAATATATCGAAGAGGAGCAAATACTAAAGCAAACTGAAAAGATGTTATCAGCAGGTGCATGCATAATTGATGTTGGTGCAGCATCATCGCGTCCCGGTGCAGAAATGCTTACTGTGGAAGTAGAATTAAAAAGATTATTGCCTGTAATCACTCTGCTGAAAAAGAATTTTGTTGACATCATAATTTCTGTTGATACTTTTCACAGCGCTGTTGCGCGAAAAAGTATTGAAGCAGGTGCGCATATTATCAATGATATTTCGGCTGGAGAGATGGATATTGAAATGTTTAATACCATTGCCGCTTTGCAGGTTCCATATATTATGATGCATATACAGGGCACTCCGAAAACCATGCAAATCAATCCGCAATATGATGATGTTGTTATGGAGGTGATGAATTTTTTTGTAAGAAAAATGGAGCAACTTCGAGCATCGCATATTCATGATGTGATATTGGATGTTGGATTTGGTTTTGGTAAAACTGTAGAGCATAATTATAAATTACTAAATAGCTTAAAGAGTTTTGAAATATTCGGAGTGCCGATTATGGAGGGACTTTCGCGCAAGTCAATGATTTGCAAAGTGCTTAAAGTAAATCCTGAAAATGCATTGAACGGCACAACAGCATTAAATACAATTGCATTATTAAACGGAGCAAAAATTTTGAGAGTGCATGATGTGAAAGAAGCAATTGAGTGTATTGCTTTGGTAAAGGAATATTCAAAAGATAATACAGCATGAGATATAAATTAGTAGGATTAAACCTTATCTCAATAACAATTGGGATCATTTTAACGAAATAATGCCACCATTTCCCAAACCTTATTACCTTATTTTACACAAAAAATAAGGTAATAAGGTTATAATTTGAGTTCGTAATTTTTCTACTAAGGTTTCTAAATGACGCACAGATTTTTAGTCAAATATAATGAACAACTTTGCGAGGTTTACCAAATAACTATTCAAAAATCAATGTCAAAACCAATACTCAGCAAATCAACTTATATAAGGAGTTTGCAGTGCCTCAAATCATTGTATCTCTATAAAAATTATTACACACAACGTGATAAAATTTCTGTTGAGCAACAAGCGAGATTCAGCAGGGGTCATTCAGTTGGCGCGTTGGCACATCAGTTATTTCCCGGTGGTGTGGATGCAAGCAAAGGTGTTAAGCAGCGAAGTAAAGATGCTCTGATAAAGACGCTTGACTTAATTCAGAAGGGTGAGAAAATAATTTATGAAGCATCATTTCAATATGACGATGTGTGGGTGATTGCTGATATTTTAGTGAATGATGAAACAGGATGGAAAGTGTATGAAGTGAAAAGTTCAATGGACATAAGCGATACTTTTATGAATGATGCTGCTTTGCAATATTATGTAATCAGCAATGCATTGCCACAAATCGTCAATGCGCAACTCGCGGATTTTTCTTTAGTGTATGTAAATAAAAATTATGTATTGCAAGGCGCACTTGATGTAAGACGCTTTTTTCTATTTCGGGAGATGAAAACTTTTTGCGAAGAGCAAACTGACTTTGTAAAGTCAAGATTAATTAAAGCAAAACTTACTTTGGATAATGGAAAAATTCCTGCTATAGAAACAGGCGAACATTGTTTCAATCCTTATCCATGCGATTACCAGGGAACATGTTTTAAAAATGTTTCTAAAATTTCAACATTACATTTAAATGAAACTGAAATTAATTCAGTACTTCAAAATCACCAGGAAAAAATTTATGTATTGGAGTTTTTAAAATCGCGCCCGGCTGTGCCGATGTTTGATGGAACACAACCGTATCAGAATTTATTGTTTCAGTTCAGCATTGTAGATGTGGCTGTAATTGATAATAAAATCACTCAGTTTATTTCTGAAGACAATAAAAATCCTAACTCTGTTTTCATTGAGCAATTAATAAAACAAACGATTGAACCGGGGATTATATTGGTAAATGATTATGAATCGAAATGCTTTGCGTTGCAGGATGTTGCTGATCATTATCCTGAATATGCAGCATCACTCATCATCATAAAACAAAGACTGAAATCAATTGCTGATTTTTTTATCAAGGATGATAACTCCAGTCCAACTTTAAATGAGATCAATGCATACCTGAAATTAAATCCTTTTATGCAGAAAGGTTTTGTAAAAAATAAAACTGAAGCTACAGCAGCATTTGAAGAAATGCAAATGGCAAATGATCTTTTTAAAAATATGGAGTTAAGTGAAGCATTAACTCAATTCAGTAAAGATTGTTTGAATGATATGATTGAAATGATCAATCAGTTGAGGAGGTTTATTTCTAAACCTGTTAATGAATCAAATTTTTGATTTTGCGCTTAGTTGGGAACAACCCAATTTCTTTCCAACGGTTTTATTAATGATAGCAAGAAAGAACAACAGTACGCAATAACATTATTAACTTGGTAGAAAAGAACAACAAACATCAACAACCTTATTACCATATTTTATTGGAAGATAAGGGAATAAGGTCTCATTTGTGGCAGTAATTTTTTTACTAAGGTTGTTTTCTTGCAAAAGAAAACACTTTTTTACAATCAAATAAATCGAAGTAATTTTTCCCGTTAAATGTATAACTACAAAAGAGTAATTCTTAAAAAAGATAAAGAGCGTTCACTGCTCAATTTCCATCCGTGGGTTTTCAGCGGAGCTATTGCAAAGCAGGATAACGATATTGAAGATGGTGATGTTGTGGAAGTTTTTTCTGACGATCAGAAATATCTTGCAACAGGTCATCTTAATAAAGGATCAATTACAGTCCGTCTTCTTTTATTCGAACAAAAGGAAATAGATGAAAACTTTTGGATAGAGAAATTAAATGCAGCTTTGGAAGTGCGCAAACAATTGGGTTTAGTAAATTCTGAAACCACAAATGTTTATCGCTTAATTCATGGCGAAGGTGACGGATTGCCCGGATTGATTATTGATATTTATAATAAAGCTGCCGTAATTCAATGTCACAGTATCGGCATGTATCGGTCAAGAAAAATGATTGCTGAATGTTTACACAAAGTTTTCAAAGACGAACTGACAACTATTTACGATAAGAGTGCAGATACACTTCACAACCAAAATCAACTGAAAGTTGAGAATGATTTTTTACTTGGAAATGAAGCATCAACAGTTGTAAAAGAAAATAATATAATGTTTGAAGTAAATTGGGTTGAGGGTCAAAAGACAGGCTTCTTTATTGACCAGCGTGAAAATCGTCAACTGCTTCAGCATTATTCAAAAAATAAAAAAGTGCTTAACACCTTCGCTTATTCGGGTGGATTTTCATTGTATGCATTAAAGGGCGGTGCATCAATGGTTCATTCAGTTGACAGTTCAAAAAAAGCTACAGAGGCTTATCAAAAAAATGTTTTACTGAATCAAGAAATCATTGCTGATGATAATGAAATAGAAATATTTTTCACTTCTGATGTTTTTAATTTCATGAAACAATCAGAAGGAAATTATGATATGATTATTTTAGACCCTCCGGCTTTTGCAAAACATTTAGATGCAGTAAAAAAAGCTGCGATCGCTTATCGCAATTTGAATTACGATGCATTCAGGCGCATCAATAAAAATGGAATTGTGTTTACGTTTTCATGCTCGCAGGCAATTGACAAAACATTGTTTCGTAAAATTATTTTTGCCGCTGCTGCGATGAGCAAAAGGCATGTCCGCATTTTGCATCAGCTAACTCAACCGGCAGATCATCCCATCAGCATCTATCATCCCGAAGGAGAATATCTTAAAGGTTTGGTTTTACATGTTGAATAAAATTTTCCTTTGCACCGTGTAATGTGTCTGACACCCGAAAAGGTGTCTGACACAGCCCACAGGATTTTTTTGTCAGACACCTTTTTGGGTGTCAGACAGATAGAGCAAGCAGGATTTTTTGTCAGACACCTTTTTGGGTGTCAGACAAATAGAGCAAGCAGGATTTTTGTCAGACACCTTTTCGGGTGTCAGACAAATATATTAAACGATACCATGAAGCTTACACATGATTTTTATCAACGCAATGATGTAGTTCAAATAGCAAAAGAGCTACTTGGAAAATATTTATTCACGCGTTTCGACAACGTAACCACTGGTGGCATGATAACTGAAACAGAAGCGTATAACGGCATAATTGACAAAGCCTCTCATGCATACAATGACAGGCGCACTGCGCGAACTGAAATAATGTATGAAGCCGGAGGAACTGCTTATGTTTATCTTTGTTATGGAATTCACTCCTTGTTTAATGTTGTAACTAATGTAAAAGATGTTCCACATGCAGTTTTAATTCGCGCATTGCATCCCACTCATGGTATAAAAGAAATATTAGCAAGAAGAGCGATGACTGAAGTAAAAAAGAATCTCGCTGCCGGACCCGGAGCAGTATCGCAGGCATTGGGGATTCATTATTCAAATTCAGGTTTAAGTTTGCTCGGAAATAAAATTTGGATTGAAGATAGAGGAGTAGTGATTAGTGAAATTAAAACAACTCCACGCATTGGTGTTGCTTATGCAAAAGAAGATGCTTTATTGCCATATCGTTTTGTTGCAACAAAATGGAAATTGGAAGATGTCGTTAGAAAAATAATTTGAAAGATATGGACTTTTGAAAGGAACTACAGGATGCTGTCATCCTGATCCCGATTCATCGGGAGAAGGAACTTTCTCCACTGATAGTAACTGCTCCATTTGAAGAAAGATGTTTCGCTCTGCTCAACAGGACAAGAAGACTGTAGGATGCTGTCATCCTGAGCAAAGCGAAGGAACTTTCTCCACTTCAAGTAACTACTTCATTTGAAGAAAGATGTTTCGCTGCGCTCAACAGGACAAAGTCTATTGTAAACGAATAATGACATAAAATAAAAGGAAATGAAAACTTTAGTAATAGGTGCAAGTGAAAATGAAGACCGTTATGCAAACAAAGCAATACGCAGTTTGCTTAAGCATCAGCATGAGGTTATTGCGTTAGGCAGAAAAAAAGGACAAGTTGAAAATGTAACCATAGACACCGGACTGCCGCAATATGAAAATGTGGATACTGTTACTGTTTATCTGAACCAAAACAATCAAAAGCCACTATATGATTATATATTAAATTTAAAGCCACGCAGAATTATTTTTAACCCCGGTGCTGAGAATCCTGAATTAGAAAAACTTGCAACTGATAAAGGAATAGAAGTAGAGGAAGCTTGCAGTTTGGTATTACTAAGCATCGGAGCATATTAAAACCTGTAATTATGAAATTGATTTTTGCCTCCAACAATAAAAAAAAACTGGAAGAAATTAAAGTGTTACTTCCCCTGTCAGTGGAATTGCTGAGTCTTGCTGATGTAAACATCACGGAAGATATTCCAGAAACAGGAGATACTTTCAAAGCAAATGCTTTAATAAAAGCGAAGTATGTTTTGAGCAAGACCGGCATCAATTGCTTTGCTGACGATTCAGGTCTGGAAGTAGAAGCTTTGGATATGCGTCCAGGGGTGTATAGCGCACGTTATGCAGGCGAACCAAAAAATGATGAAGCTAATATTGATCTGCTGTTAAAAGAATTAAAAGGAAAAGAAAACCGCAAAGCACAGTTTCACACAGTTATTGCATTGCTCATCAATGGTGGCACTTATTTTTTTGAAGGTATCGTAAGAGGCGCGATAACAGCAGAAAGAATGGGCAATAATGGATTTGGTTATGATCCTGTATTCATAGCCGATGGTGATTCAAAAACTTTTGCTGAATTATCATTGGATGATAAAAACAAAATCAGTCATCGCTCTATAGCAGTAAAACAATTGGTTGCATTTATGGAGAAGATGACTTAAAGTTAGCAGTGTTACCAGCTTTTATTTTTCCTGTCCTTAACTGTAAACACTCGCGACAGGTTAAATCCAAAACGAATATCACCTTTAAGAAACTCGCCCGAAGTTTCGGTAATATAAGCGCGTTCGTTCATGCCAATAGAATTGGTAAAGTGCAATTGAAAAACGTGTCCTCCTGTTTCAATATCCACACCAAAACCGAAGTAATTATAATAAGGATCATTATCAGCTTTGTTAATTCGATAGTTGTAGTCAACCACTAATGCAATGCGTTTGCTTACTTTATAACGGGCGCCTGCTGCGGCTGAAAAAAGGTCATGCGGATCGCTGGCATGTTCAACATAATTGTAATGAACAAGAGTAGGTGTTATTTGTAAAGTGAATTTGGAATTGAATTTTCTGCAAAAAAGTAATTCATGATAATAAGTAACCCGGTTACTGAAATAATATTTGTATTCGGGATATGGATTTGGAAGTGTATTAACAGTAGTTCCAACAACATACGTAAGCGAGAACGGAAAATTCTTTTTTCCTTTGGTTTGCCAAAGTAGTTTAACTTTTACAAGACCATCAACTTCTTTTTTATAGGTACTTCGTCCTATACCAACAGTTAACCAATCCTTAATTCCATAATCAAAAGACATTCGCATTGATGCCTGGTCTAATCCCCAAAACTCATTAACGCCTGAACTCACTTCCCCAAAACGGTGGAGGATTCTGAAATCAAGAACACCTTCAGCAAGCATTTCTGATGAGTGGGTATTAATAACCCTTGTTGATTTAAAGGCGTTTTTAATTCGTTCAGTTGTTGCGGCAGTATCATCAATCATGCTTAGCAAATCATCTTTCTGCCCATTTACTGCATTACCAAGCAGTAATAATATCATTACAGGGAATAATAATTTTTTTCTCATAATTTAAATAGGATATAAAAAGCACCTGCTTTTAAGAATGTAAAATAGAATGCCTTAGTATTTTAAAAGTCAAGATTCAGTACCCTTTTATACTGAATCTTTGACTAAACTTATTCGAAATCTTTTTAAAATTTAAAAAATGTGCGATAAATTCTCGGGAAACAGTTTTCAAGTATCCGCGGTTATTTATTTAATGGGTCAAGCTGAATGTCAACTACAATACGCACATCTTTTGCAACTTTATCTTTAACCAACGATGGGATTTCAATCTTATATTCTTCTAACAGTATTTTAAATTCTGCATTAGCAATTACTTTTCCGCCTTTAACTGTAATTGTTCCTTTAGAAGTAACATCGTTGGTAACACCATGCAGTGTAAGTTTACCGGTAACATTTACTTTATAAATGCCATCAGCATTATATTTCACAATATTGTTATCTGCAATAGTTCCTTTAAATGTTGCCTTTGGAAATTTTTCCGACTCCACATAATTTTCATTAAAGTGTTCCTGCATCAATGCTTTTTCAAATTCGAAAGCCTGCATTAAAACGCCAAATTCAATCTGCCCTGTTGTGGCATCAATCACACAGGAAACCTTGTGATTAACCGCATCAATTTTTTCGCTTGATCCGTCAGAAAAAAATGAAATATTTCCGTTACGTGTAAAGAATTTACTTTGAGCATTTAAGCTGCTGCCAATTGTTACAGCCATTATTACAATTGCAATTGATATTCTTTTCATCTTATTCATATATCTATTTATTTAATTAGAATTTTAAAATTATTTCACAACAACACATCTTACCATAACAACATCTGACAGATAACCTGAACAATATCCTTTCAGTATTACTTTTTGTCCCTGCATTAATTGAGCTGCTTCATTTCCTGATTTTGAATCTATGGAGCAACTGACTGCACTTACAGGATTATCAGTCTCGAGTAACACATTAATATTCCCTTTTGCATCCGTTTCAACAGAGAGAATATTGCCGCTTACTTCAATTACTTTTCCAAGGTATTTTTGATCACTTAGTTTTTCATTCCCTTCATACAAGGCCTGCAATGTTTTTGCATCCAACTTATAATCAGGATTTATTTCGCTTACACTTCCAACAGGTTTGTTATACATATAATAACCATAGAGAGCGCCTAAACTGCATATCACTAAAAATGCCAGTATTATTTTCAATTTAATACTCCTCTTGCGTTTTTTAACAGCATTATAAGTATCAAAGGATTGTGCCTGTTCAGTTTTTAATTTCTGTGTTTCATTAACTTCAACAACCTGTTTTTCCATAGCTTTACTTTTTAAATAGTTTATTGAATCTTATCCTTAAATATATTTGCTTCAGTGTAAACTTCAATCAACCGATTTCTAATTATTAAGTGCTCCGTCATTTACCCATTTTCCGACAATTGAAATATCGCAGTCGCTCAGTTTTGTTCCATTTTTTGGCATTGTAGCTTTACCGCCTGTTCCATTTAAACTGTTCATAAGACTGCCGCTCAGTGCAAATGGTTTTAAATCGTTATATGTTTCGAGTATAAAACCACCACCTGATGATGTACTTGCTGCTACACTATGACAACTCAAACAATTGCTCGAAATTATTGCATTAACCTGGTTTGAATAGGTAACATTGGTTGTATCACAAGTTCCCTGGTTTATCAATGGATATAGTTCCTCCTGCGAATCATAATAGCAGGATGAAACCAACGTAATTGCACAAGCAGTGAACAGAATTTTTATAAATGATTTCATATCTGAACGGACTATTTTAATTCTTACCTGTAATTTCTTTAATGATTTTATTAATTCGTTTGACTCTAACTTTCACCTTCACTTGCGCCATTAATTATTCGGGGCACCATCATTAACCCATTCAATAATTTTATTGATTTCACAATCCAGTAAACGGGGACTTTGATATGGCATTTGTAAGTATCCATTGCCCGTTACTGTTCCAACCAACTGACCCGATAACGCTATACCTTTTACACCCTGGTAGGTGCTTACATTTATGGTGTCGCCTGTTTGATTTCCGTTATGGCATCCAAGACACTTGCTTTGCATTAATGGAGCCACAAATCCTGAATAAGTTGCTAATAAATTAGTATCACATGAAGTGCAATGATTATTCTGTGCTCCCTGTTCGATCCATTTATAAATCACGTCTAATTGACCAGGTGTAAAAGGAGTTCCTGGAGGCATGCTACCGCTAGCCATTACTTTGTAAAAATCACTATTTTCAGGTTTGAACTTTTTGATCTTTCCTGTTACAATTATGGAGTTGTAATCGGTTAACACAACATTACTTTCATTATTACCCCTGTCATGGCAACCACTTTTGGCACATGATGAAACGATTAGCGGAAGCACACTGTTGGCAAAATAAACAGAATCAGAATCACAATCTATTTCTGACAAATAGTTATCTGAGTTATAAGTTGGTGGAACTGCCGGGTCATTTTTACAACCTGACATTAAAGTTGCCAGCATTGAAACAATAACGAAAGCCACAGCAGCAAGAGGAAAGAAACTTCGCAAACGGGGGAAGATGTTACGCATAATGCAAATGGCTAAATAGTATCTGATTTTATTATGATGTAAATGAACTAAACTGGTGACCTACCGGAAAATTAATCATGTTGAACGAGGAAAAATGACTGTTAAAACGGCATTATTGTGAATTTAGTCTTCTTACGTTTGACAGTGTAAAATTCATGCCATGTAATCCAATTTTATTAGCTTTTATCTGACAGGATTTATTGTAACCTTAAAATCAATAGATGTCAACCAATAAAAATTCCAGTAACACTTTGAATAGCTTGGTAACTAAATAATCCCTACTCAGTATTGGTTTTTTCCTGTTCAATATCTTTTTATTGGATGGCATTTGCTTTTGGATGTAATATTGCAGCAGCAAAGCGCTAGTGATTCATTCACTTAAAAATATGGTTTAGGTTGTAATTTTTCAACAGAGGGGTTGTGGTTGGCCCCTCTTTTTTTTGTTTAAATTTTTAAGCAACATGGAACTGGAAAACACTGTTCGCAAAATATAACCCATTCAGTATTCTTTATTCCCCGTTCAAAATATTTTTTTTGTTTAGTATTTGCTTTATGATGTAAAATTGCATCAGCAAAGCACTGGTGATCCAATCACTTAAAAAATTGGTTTAGGGTTTTATTTTTCTAATCGAGGGGTAGTGGTTGACCCCTCTTTTTTTATTAATGCTCCAAAATAAAAAAGACCTGAAAAATACGGGAATCATAAGTCTAAAAAAAATACAATCAATTAGTTGTTGCCTGTTAGCCAGAATTTAAAATTAGGCGAACGTTCAGTACTGACAATAGTTTCAATAGGTGAAGGCGGATTAAGTGCAAGCTTTACCCGCGATTTTGAATATGCAGTCATCTTTTCAATTGCATTAATATTTATGATGAACTGCCTGTTTATTCTGAAAAATGTTTTGGGATTAATTATGCTTTCAACTTCATCAAGATTCATATCAATGGGATAGGAGATTTTATCCAAAGTAGTAAGGAAATTATATTTCTCTTCAGTATAGAAGTAAGCTACATGGTCAACAGGAACTGCTTTTATATTTTCTCCGTACCTGATAATTATACGTTGCTGATATGTTTTATGACCAGGGTTAAGCAATTCAAGTAATTTAGAATAATTGGCTGCCGGTGATTGTTTCAGGTGATGCTGCTTATATTTTTCAATAGCAGCCGCAAGCTGATTTTTCTTTATCGGTTTTAACAAATAGTCAACACTGTTGACTTTAAATGCATCCAGTGCATATTGATCGTAAGCAGTAATAAAGATTATTGGTGTTTTAATTTCCACTGATTTAAAAATTTCAAAACTGTTTCCATCTGCAAGATTAATATCCATAAATATTAAGTCAGGCATTTCATGTTCGGCAAACCATTTAACAGCGCTTTTTATACTCACTATTACATTGAGCACATTTACCTGGTTATCAATAGTGGCAAGCATTTCCTGTAACCGCTTAGCTGCCGGTTCCTCATCTTCAATGATTAATACATTGATCATAGTAGCATTATTAATGATGATCTCATCATGATTTAAATTTATAATCGGATTTATTTTGTTGCAAAAAGCACATTGTGCTAATCAATAAAAATCCGTTGACAAATTTGAAACCAGAATTTAGTATGTAAAGATGTTTTAATTACTAATGGCAGATTATGATTTAAATCATATTTGTCACTGACTATTCTCACATTAATATATGTTGCGATTTCAAAACGAGAAATTCAAAACGGAGATGATTGAAATGCAACCCGAAAACTTTTCTATAAAACCATTGTGATTACGGGTTTAATTCCTTTAGCATTAATACATCGGTCTGGGGATCATCACCAAGGATAAAAATATGTGTTCCAAACTTTTCAAAATCCCAACGTTCATAAAATTTAATTGCTCTTGGATTGTATTCCCAAACCCCAAGCCAGATTATATCAAACTTGTTGGCAGCAGCATACTGAATGCTGTGCGACATTAAGGATGCACCAACTTTCATGTTATGATATTTCTTGGAAACATAAATCCTTTCTATTTCAATTGTCTTTTTGTTTTTCAGATGTTCAGGCGGTTGGCCTGTATGCAGTTTTACATAGCCCGCCAATTGGTTGTTGAGCAATGCGAGGAAGAATTTATTTTGACTGTCATTAAGTTCTGCACTTACCTGGTTAAGATTAAACGTTGCCGAAATATACTTTTCCATATTCTCTTTTGTGTTTTGAGCAGCAAAAGTTTCATAGAAAGTTTTTTCACTTATTTCTTTTAAACGATTAATGTCAGACAAGACAGCAGGTTGAATATTTATATCGGTAGGTGCCATTTGTATTATCTTCTTACGTTTAGCGTGGTGGCTATGCTTATATAAAAATTGTGTTGACTTATTTGCGGGAGCAAAATAATCCAAAAACCCTAAAACAGAAAAGCCAGAACCAAAAAGAAATTAAAAAAGGCATCATCAATGTTATTGACACAATCTATTTTCAACGCTCCTCATTAATTTTATTCAGTTCATCTTCTTTCCATTTGCTGATGCGCTCTTTTGCAATTTCGGCTTCGGCTGTTATGATGCGTTTGGTCAGTTCCTTATTACTTTCAATTTCTTCCTTCACACTGTTGTTCCCGGTTTCAACAAGCACCTGTAGTTTTTCATTCGTCTTTTGATTGCGTTTCGAAATTTCTTCGATCTTAAAATTCTCTATAGCGTGTTCATGCATTTCAAGCAAATCATCATAAGGACCTTTGGCAGATAACAGCTTAACGAGAACGGGCGCAATTTCAATAGCAAGAAATAACAACATCACAAACCAGCTTGCAATGGCAATAGTATTGCTTTGTGATGAAACAATTCCTAATGCATCTAACCGTTTATCAAAACCATCATAAGCACCACGTTTGATGGTGGACTTCAAGTTGTCAACTAAATGTCTTTTAGCATCCAATTCATTTTGCTTTGAACTGATTAGCGGTGTATTATTCGCTGTAATATTTTCAAGCTCCTTTTGTGCTTTATCTGCATCAACTTTTTTTAAATTGTAAATTATTGCCGCTCCTCTTTTATGCGAGCCGCCTGTTCCGTCAGCTTCTTTGCGGGCTTCATCGGCTATGGTGTTTCTCAGGGTTGCTTTGTTATCAATTTCGTGCTGCAATGTTTTTATATCGCTGGCAAGCAAAGTAATTTCATTTTCAAATCGGTTGGTTAGTGCGCTCTCCTGCTGTTTAAGTTCCGCTTGTTTCATCAGTTCCATTTCATATTCAATTGAAGTATGAAATATCTGCAACTCCAATGGCTTTGAAATTACAAAAGCAATTATGGCTGCAAGAATAAACCGTGGCAAGGCTAATTTAAACTCGCTCCAAAAGCTGCCGCGTTTTTTCATGCTTGAAACAATATAGCGGTCGAGGTTAAAAATCATAGCGCCCCATATCAAACCAAAAACCAATGAAGCTGTTATCCGCCACAAGAAAGGCGTATCATTAAAAATAAAATACAGGGCATAGCTGCCCGAAACCATTGCAAACAATCCTGTAAAAAACACAGTGGCGCCTATCCCTGCATATTTAATATGCTCTGTAGGACTTCGTTTGAGCAGCGCACTATTGGCGCCAGAACAGAACCAGAAGAAATTTTTCAAATTATTCATATTGCTTTTTTATACTATTAATAATGTGAATCATTTTTGTATTTCCTGTAAAAGCATTTTCTAACCCTTTCAATGCACTTAACTTTAATTGATACAACCTTTTAATAAAAGGTTCAAGTTCATTGGGATTTTTGTTCTTCAACTGTTTTTTGCTTTTGCCTGCTAACTCTTTTACTTCTTTATAAGTTATCGTGTGTGGAATAAGTTCACTCTTTAATTTTTGAATTGGAGGACGATTAAAAGTGAAACGACTGATAGATGATAAATTAAAAATGCCCGGAATTTCAACTGATTTTTGAAAATATGCATCAGCAGGAATAATTGATGAACGTGATGTACTAACGCTTTCATTCAACGGTACGGGTTCATTGGTATGCAAAGTTATTTTCACTGCCACTATTTTTAGCTTAACGAAACCATGCTGATATTGTTGTTTTTGCTTTAACAAACTTTTAATTAAGATGCAGAAGATTGAGTAGTGTTACAATGTGGTTGATAAGTGGCCTTACCGTGAATGTTAGAAATTGTAAAACAATTTTGCAGAAACATATTTCCAACGAAATAATTTATAGCTTGCATAATAAAAGTTGTTAATCAACGTTGCTCCTTGGCACTCTTAAAATCTAAAACGTATGAAAAAAATTACATTCAAAACTGTTTGCGTTACACTTCTCGTAACAGTTAGCTCAGTCGGCATAACCACTGCACAAATAAACACCTTTGAAAAAAATTATGGCGGTAGCCGTGGTGATTATGGAAGGGCTATGGCAACAACTGTTGACGGTGGCTTTATCATCACCGGTCAAACTTTTAACAGCGATTCATTAGGAGATACCTACCTTATGAAAACTGATAAAAACGGTGTGAAACAATGGGAAAAAATAATCGGGGGCAATGCATTGGAGGGAGGCAACTCGATAATTCAAACTACTGATGGAGGATATTTAATAACCAATCATACCGAAAGTTATGGTGCAGGCGATTGCGATTCGTGGTTGATTAAGACTGATAATACAGGAAATATTTTATGGAATGTAACCTACGGTGGTATTGGAGATGATGTAGGCGAGCAGGGCATTGAAACTTCTGATGGCAATTATATCGTTGCAGGTATAGAACGGTCGTTAGATACGCTTGGCAATGCATTCCTTACAAAGTATGATAACGCAGGTAATTTAATCTGGGTAAAAACCTATGGCGGACCTGGAGTGGAAGCAGGTGTACGCATTGTTGAAACTGTAGATGGCGGGTTTTTTATTGCCGGTGAAACAACAACCAATTCGCTTGGTTTGCGCGACATTTTGGTTTTCAGAACCAATAGTGCAGGCGACTTAATGTGGCTTAAAAATATTGGCGGAGCAGGTGATGAAGAGGCATTTGGTTTGTGTGCAACCAATGATGGAGGTTACGTAATAGCAGGAGTTAGCACCAGCTTTGGCAGTGGTGATGATGATGTCTATCTCATAAAAATGGATGACATCGGCAATAAGTTGTGGAGTAAAAATATTGGAGGATTGAATAATGATGTTGCAAATTCAATTGTGGCTGCTGCCGATGGCGGATTTATGATCACAGGTTTTACCAAAAGTTTTGGTGATAGCATGGATGCATTTATTATCAAGACAGATAAATTCGGAAACCAACACTGGATGAAAACCTTTGGCGATAAAAATCATTTGAATGAATGTAAATGGATTGTAGTATGCGCTGACGGAGGATATGCTATAACAGGCTCTACTACTGTTAAGGACTTTCCTGATAATGCCGATGTTTATCTTGTGAAAACAGATAATGAAGGAAATGTTGCTTCCGGTGTTATTGAAGTGCCTGCACCGATATCAGGTTTTGTAATTTATCCTAACCCTGTGCTCAATACCATAAATTTATCATACAATAATTCTATGTCGAATCCTTCAATTAAAATTCATAACAGCCTCGGTAAACTTATTTATGAAGGTGAAAATCTAAAGAACATAGTCATCACAGGTTTGCCTTCAGGAATTTATTATCTGACATTAATGGATGGGACCAACTCTTATTCTCAAAAGTTTATTCATTAGTGAAAAATTTTTGCTGATTTATTCTGATTCATTATCAGACCTACTAAGAGCTTTGTTGCAGCAGTAATTTTTGGCTGACAGAATAAAATGATAAGATTTACTTTCATAGCAGGACTACTGCTTTTATGTGTTCAATCCATCGGGCAAACTTTGAGTATTAAGGATGCGCTATAATTTACCTTGGTTGTGCTGTCATTTTGCTTTTACTTGGCACTATACTAATTTTACTTTTCGGAAAAAAAAAATAATAGTGGTGCGCAGATTTTATAGAATAACCATAATGATATTTGTCAAGGTTCTTTACATCACTTCAAATTCAAGAATTTAATAGCTAAAAATTAAACATCAATGAATAGACAACTTTTAATAATAACAGCTTTGTCCATAACTGCACTAAATCAATTAAACGGCCAGGTGCCGGGCAATTACCAATACAACAATCAACAGACGTTGCAAAGTGTTGGCAGAAATCCTGCGAGCAATGCAGTTATCTCCGTCAACAATGAAGTAACCATTGAAGTAAACGGCTTAATGAATATTGTTGCCGACAATTTTGTGGCAGTATTTAATATTGTCCAGGTTGGCGAATCAATAGACAGTACCAACCAGATAATGAACAGGAGAATTTTAAATTTTCAGAATGCGCTTAAAGGAATTGGTGTTGATGCGTCAGATATAAAAATTGATATGCTTTCATTTGTTCCGAAATATGACTTACAGGTTGAAAACAGAATTTTCAGCAAATCATATAATGAAATACCTGCCGGATATGAACTACAGAAAAATGTTTCGGTGCGTTACAATGCAGCCGCTAAACTTGATGAAATTGTTTCTGCTGCTGCAAGTTCTGAAATCTATGACCTCGTTAAGGTTGACTATTTTATTGCCAATACTCAAAAATCAATTGACAGTCTAAGAGTAAGATGTTTGCAGGAAATTAAATCAAAAACAAAATCTTATGACCTTATTGGCTTTAAGTTAGACACCTTAAAAAAAGTGATGTCAGATAACTTTGTTACCATATATCCTCCAACAAGATATTTTAGTTACCAGGCATTTTCAAGACCGTCCTTAAATGCAGCAAGGAAAAAATCATCTCCACCCAATGTGACTGAAATTGCAAAGACAACATCAAAATTTTATGCACCAGTTGATTATGATCAGTACGACATTGTGATTAATCCTGTAATAACAGAACCTGTTGTTCAGATTTCATATACCGTAGTCGTAAAGTATTTTTTGAAACCTGAAGAAAAGCAAATCAATAATTATTACATCCTCACTCCATCGGGAGATATAAAACAGTTTAATCCGAAGTAAAAAGCTTACGGGTAAACGTATAATTTCCTGATACTGTTATAAAATTCTATAATGAAAAAAATCTTACTGAGGGTTTTAAAAGCGCTTTTAATAATATACATATTCGTTTGCGGACTATTATATTTCATCCAGGAAAAATTAATCTTCTTTCCGAAAAAATTAAACAAAGATTTCCAATTTGAATTTTATCAAAACTTTGAAGAATTAAATATTAGAACGAGGGATAATGTTTTATTGAATGGACTATTATTTAAATCTGACAGTTCAAAAGGCCTCATTTTTTATTTGCATGGCAATGCAGGCTCATTAAAATCATGGGGTGATGTTGCATCAACTTATACAACCTTAAACTATGATGTTTTCATTTTAGACTATAGAGGCTATGGGAAAAGCGAAGGGTCAATTAGTAGTGAAGAACAATTATATCAAGATATTCAAACGGTATATGACAATTTAAAAACAAGGTATGACGAAAATAAAATTATAGTACTGGGTTACTCAATCGGAACGGGACCTGCGACAAAACTTGCCGCTTCAAATAATCCCGAATTATTAATTCTACAAGCTCCATACTACAGCTTGATTGATATGATGAGGCATACTTACCCTGTTATTCCAACCTTTATTTTGAAATATAAATTTGAAACAAATAAATTTATTAAGGAATGTAAAATGCCGGTTGTGATTTTCCATGGGAATAGCGATGAAGTTATATACTACAATTCATCAGTTAAATTAAGGGGACTTTTTAAAAAGACTGACACATTAATTACTTTAAACGGACAAGGGCATAATGGAATAACTTACAATCCTGAATACATAGCTGAAATGGAAAAGATATTGAAGTGATGTCTTACACATAATATGACGTAAATTGTTGTTTCAGCTCAATTGCGTAATTGATGTTGTAAATAACTTTTATTCATGGTGATAAAACAACCAAAGTGAAAATAAAATAATACACCTTTGCAGAGCGAAGTCAGGTAATGTTAAAACAATAGATAGAACGACAATTTTCAAATCGTAAATCAATGTCTTCAGATACCGATGTAATCATTGTAGGTGGCGGTTTATCAGGCTTGGTAGCAGCTAATGAGTTGGCAGCCAAAGGTAAGCGTGTAATGATTATTGAGCAGGAGCCGGAGCAATGTTTGGGAGGACAAGCCTTTTGGTCCTTCGGTGGTTTGTTCTTAGTCAATTCACCTATTCAGAGGCGAATGGGAATTCGTGATAGTTATGAGTTGGCGCTCTCAGATTGGATGGGCACAGCAGGCTTTGATCGCAAAGAAGATTACTGGCCGCGCAAATGGGCCGAAGCTTATGTGAGTTTTGCTGCCGGTGAAAAATATTCCTGGCTCCGGCAGTTAGGTATGCGTTTTTTTCCAATAGTAGGTTGGCCTGAAAGAGGCGGTTATGGAGCTATCGGTCACGGCAATTCTGTTCCGCGTTTTCATATTACCTGGGGTACAGGACCTGCTGTGGTGGCGCCTTTTGAATATCGCATTCGCGAGGCTGCAAAAAAAGGATTGGTTACATTTAAGTTCCGTCATCGTGTTAAGGAATTGATTCTTTCAAACGGAACTGTTAACGGTGTTCATGGAAATATTTTAGAACCAAGTTCCTTAAAAAGAGGTGAGAAAAATTCTGATGTTGTTACAGGTGATTTTACTTTTAATGCTCAAGCAGTAATTGTAACATCTGGTGGTTTGGGTGGTAATCATGAGCTTGTGAGAAAAAACTGGCCGCAACATATAGGCAATCCTCCAAAAAATATGCTCTCTGGTGTTCCCGAACATGTGGATGGAAAAATGCTTGCGATAACGCAGGCAGCAGGAGGTAATGTTATAAATCCTGACAGGATGTGGCATTATACCGAAGGATTAAAAAATTGGAATCCTATATGGAAGGATCATGGAATCAGGATTCTTCCGGGACCTTCATCATTATGGTTTGATGCACTTGGTAATCGTTTACCTGTTCCGCTTTTTCCAGGTTTTGATACGCTCGGAACGCTCAGGCACATTATGCAAACAGGTTATGATTATAGCTGGTTTATTTTGAATCAAAAAATTATTCGCAAAGAGTTTGCTCTTTCAGGTTCGGAGCAGAATCCTGACCTGACAAATAAAAACTGGTGGTTAGTCTTAGGCCGTGCAGTTGGCAAAAATGCCACCAAGCCAATAGAAAAATTCAAGGAGCAGGGAGAAGACTTTGTAGTTAAGGATGACCTAAAAAGTTTGGTTGATGGCATGAATGCATTAACGGTAACTCCCTTAATAAACTATGAATCTATCAAACAGGAAATCATAGCAAGAGATATGCAACTCGATAACACTTTTTGTAAAGACATACAAATTACAGCCATACGTGGAGCAAGAAATTATTTTGGTGATAGATTAGTGCGAACAGCAAAACTACATAAGCTGCTTGATCCATCAGCAGGACCTTTAATAGCAGTAAAGCTGCATATCATTACACGCAAAACATTGGGCGGCCTTGAAACAGATTTAAGCGGAAATGTTTTAGATGCTAACGGACAACCAATACAAGGATTATACGCAGCCGGTGAAGTTGCAGGATTTGGCGGAGGCGGAATGCATGGCTATCGTTCTTTGGAGGGTTCATTTTTAGGTGGCTGTATTTTTTCAGGCAGGGTAGCAGGCAGATCGTTATCAGCAAAGATTTGAGTTATAACAATCCCTTTCCTGAATGTTATAAGTAACTCTTACCGTATAGGCTAATATTGAATGGACTACTTTAGTGAAAGTGTTAAACTGGTGTTTACTCATGCACGCACGGTTGTGAAATTATATGTTTGCAAAGAGTAGGGGAGAGCAGGCACTATTTATCGAAATTCGTATTTGTTGGTTCAGGCAAAATATTATTCTCATCACCTCCATTGGTTACTTTAATCGAGTCAGGAACAATCTCGAATGAAATGTCATCGAACCAAATTTGACCACTGTTATGTAATATTCCTCCATAAGACATTACAGTGGTATTAACAGGGACATCGAGAACTAAATCATATTTTTTCCATGATGATGTTCCTTTCACAAGTCTGTGAGACATGTTGTCTTCTGAGATTACCTTACTATTAGAAATAGTTCTGATAAATAAACACCCGCCTGCATTTGCATTTTCGGATTTAACGAAGCCACTCATCTTAATTCGTTTCCCAAGAAATTTTCCCGGTAATGCTTTCTGAAAAAGGGATTCCATTCCCTTTACTTTTTTGTTTATGGATTTAATGGTTAACGCATTTCCTCCATTTTGTCCCGCACCTTTGTCTATTCCAGCTTCATATTCTTCGGTGCCTTTACCTTTTCCTTTTGTCCAGCCTTCAGGAACTTCAAAACTCAAAGTTGAAAAGATTACGATAGAGATTAAAATAGTTTTTAATAATGGTTTTCCTTTTTTCATGACGATTCGTTTTTGATAATTGTAAACTACACTTACGGAGATAACTAAAGTTTTTTATCCCGAAACATCAGGAGCAGTTACCTCCACACATTTGTATTAATCACAAATATATATTTATAAACTACTTGAGTAAAAGTGTTGTATTGATGTTAGTTAAAACATCACAGACTTGACGCCTGATGTTGCGTTTGTTGAGAACGCGAAGCAGCTTTAATTATTTCACTGTTCTTAGTTTATATAGCATACTTTATCCGTTCGACAGTCGCTAAATTTTTTGGTTTAAAAATAATGATTGTAAGTATTCCCCAGGCAGTTATTAATATTCCCATATAGGTTACAATGTTTTTATCGGCAAGGTCTGTGGTAAATGCAATGTCTATGGTTGAATGAAAAACTGCACAAATTAAAATGCCTGCTCTTGTTGAATTAAATAACCAGGTCAGCAAAATACTGCCTGTCAATAAGCTGAACACCCAACCTGAAATTCCTGCAATATCCATAGTCGTATAACCTGGGCGGTAAAGGAATAAAGGCAAATGCCACAATGCCCAGAAGAGGGTTAAGACTATACTTGCAGTCAATGAATTCATTTTGTTTTGAAGTCGTGGTAATGCAAAGCCGCGCCAACCTGCTTCTTCACCGAAGCCGAAAAAAAACAAGTTGTAGATAAAAAAAGTAAGCAGGTTAAAGTTTGGAAATTCTTTGGTGGTTAATAGTCCGGTGAGAATTATTGGTTGGTTGTGAACGAAGTGGTTAATTACAGATGCAATTATTGCGAGTAAGAATGGACTGAATAATGCAATTGACAAATACATAAATGGTTTTAACTGGAAGCTTTTTTTTAATAGCGTTTTAAGCCCTTCAGTTTTTAAGAAAATATAAGTTGTAATGAAGGAAGCAATCAAAGGTCCAAGTCCGCCAAGTGCATGCTGAAAAGGTAATGCAGGCAGGTTGGTTAGTCCGAAAATGTGGCCGTACAAAGGCAACCAAATTATCCACGAAATTAAGTATGCAAGTCCGAAAAAAATTAGCAGTTGTTTACTCACTGTTTATATTCTGTTTGAGTTTGTTAGTATTATATAGTTCACTTGTCAAAACTAATGGATAATATTGATAGAATAGATTTTCTAAAACATTATTATAAAGGAAAACCGTTTTCCTTGAAATCTATTTGACAAGTGCAATGAGTCTGCTGATTATGATGCAATCAGCTTACAATTCCCCGTAAGCCTCTTATAAGTAACCTTTACTGTATAGGCGTCTTTGGTAAAAGATAATAAATCAACTTTATAATTGTCGGTGCCCTTAATGAAATTATAAGCTGCCTGAGTGAAAGTGTTGTATTGGTGGTTGCTAAAACACGCACTGGCTGGACGTCAGTGGGAGTGCCTGGTAAGTGCAGGGGGGAAAAGACATGAGTTAAAAACTGCCTCTATCAGGGTGTAATTTCCTTTGCTTTTTTCATATATAAATCTCCCTGCTCTTTGTTGTTCATCAGGTAGTAAACATCGCTGATATTCTTGTATATTTTAACTAAGTCCTTATGACCTAATCCACGTTGTTCAATTTTATTTTGTAATGCTTTTTCAAAATATGCTAATGATGTTTTGTATTCTTTTTTTTCCCTGTAAACATTCCCAAGTCCCATATATGATTCAACAATCTCTGCGCTGGTCTTTCCAAATAATTTCTCCCTTATCTGCATGGCTTTTAAATGTGCTTCAATTGATTTGTCGTAATCCTTGCTCTTCAAATAAACATTCCCGATATTTCCATAACTTGTTGCAACTTCAGCGCTGTATTCACCAAGCTTCAATAGCCGTATAGCAAGCGCTTTATTATGATACACTAATGATTGATTGTAATTTTCTTCTGCACTATATACCACACCTAAGCTAATGTATGTAGTGGAAATGAGCAGGTTGTTTGAATCAAGAGAAGACAATCCCGTTGATAAAGCTTTATTTAAAAATGTTTTTGCTTCTTCATATTGGTCTTGTCTTGTTAGTATAATTCCAATTTGATTATAACAATTGACTAAGTTTTCTTTATTGCTCAAAGTCTGAAATTCCACAGATGCCTTTTTGTAATAAAATATTGCACTATCTCTTTTCGAATTCTTTTGATAATCCTCTGCTAATCTCATGTACCTGTAAGCAAGCGAATCACCCTGGCCTGCTGCATGGTTTATTGATGCACCTGCAAATAATAAATAAAGTATAATGTTTTTAGTTGTCATAATTTTATTGATTGAATTTTATATTTATTAGTATGAGTTGCTTCGTGATGCACTCACTCGAATAAACAAAAGTAACCAGGAACTACGGTAGTGAAAGTGTGGTAGTTGTGTTTTCTGTGATTTCCTATATCCTTTTCCATTTTCATTTTGTAAACGTTACTGCCAAGCATCAGTAATAAATAATCCCGATTGCCATAGGAATTATTATTTCCATTTACCTTCTCAATTCCGATACCTTTTCAACTCTTCTGTATTTTACTCCTTCAAATTTTTTGAAATGAGCTTCACCACATTTTATTTTCATCATTTCACTGCCGCGTAGTTCTTGCGCATCGCTTTTTGTTTCTGCAACAAAATAGATTTTCTTTTCTCCTTTTAATACCACTGCCCAATCAGGACGATATTTTCCTATTGGTGTGGTAATTTCAAACCATGATGGAAGCTTAAAATAAAACTCAACATCTTCACTACTTTCACAATCTGTAGCAAATTGATTTTCTATTCCACTGTCAAGAGGAATATAGTTTTCGTAAATCGTTTTATCAGGGTCGCTAACTGTATGTGTAAAATTATCAAGATAAATTTCAATATCAGAATCATCAAACAAAGTCATTTCGTAAAACTTGTTTCCGATTTTTTCATACTTGATTCCGTTAACCATTAATCCCTGTAAAACTCCTCTTACAACCTTTACAACATTATCCATAAACATTTGCGGGTTGATGAGTAATTCGTTCACACGTCCTGATTGTTTAAGTATTTGGAGTATAGTATCCCTCGTTAGTTCTGTTTTGCTTTGTATGTAAGATAAGGCATCAGGAATAGTTAAAATCTGTCTATATAGATTTTCTTTTTCTCTTAAAATTTTGCCTTTGATACCTTCATCTGTTATGCCTAAACCATAAGTGGTTGAACGGACAGATGATGGCTTAGTGCGTGGCATTTGTAATTCATCTTTTATTGATTTTGCAGCATCATTAATCAGTTCATCTGTTTTGTAATCAACACTATATTTTGAATGGAATTTTATCTTCTCCCAAATTTGTAAAAACTTAGGGTCGGCTTCAAAGCCTTTATGGTAATTTACTTTTTTCCTTTCATTTTTATTTTTTGCTCTGCCTGTAAAGTCAACTCCGCAATCTTCTTCAATTTCTTTTTGCAATGCTTTTGCAAAATCTTCGTAGCGTTCATTAGCAACCACTGTGAGCTTATTTATGTTACGGTCAAAAATCCTTTGTCCTTTTTGATTTACTGATAACCTTAAACCTCTGCCTATTTCCTGGCGTTTCTTGATTTCACTTTTTGTTTCATTCAAAGTGCATATCTGAAAAACATTCGGGTTGTCCCAACCTTCGCGAAGTGCTGAATGGCTGAATATGAAACGAAGCGGAGTATGTTGGTCAAGCAACTTTTCTTTATCCTGCATAATGAGTTTGTAAGTATCATCATCAGCTTGTGTTTCACCGCCTGTATCTTTTACTCTTCCCTTGTTGTCTTGCGAGAAATAACCATTATGAACTTCATCCACTGCATAAGGGATTAAATCTTTGAATGAGGGCTTTGTAATTTCTTTTTCAAAAATTTCTGCAAACCATTCCGCAAACTTTCCTTTAATTGCATTACCTGCTGAATCATACTCACGATAATTTTTAACCTTATCAATAAAAAATAGTGACAGCACTTTGATGCCTTTGCTTTTGTATAATTTCTCTTTCTTCAAATGTTCTTCAACTGTCTTTTGTATCATAAATCGCATTACTTCATCATTCATTCCGCCTTGCGTTTGACCTGATGAAAGTATTACACCATTTGTAAGTGTAATGGTTTGATTACTTGCATCCACTTCGTCAATTATAAAACCATCCTGATAGATTTCTCTTTTGTTGCTTAACTCATAAAGGTCTGCACCTGCACGAACTGTGAATGATTTTTTCTGAACACCAGAAGAGGTGTTGCAATCAATTTTGATTTTTGATGTTACCCTTGTTGCTGTCGCATTTATACTTTCAACTTGAATGAATGCTTCGTTCATTGCGTTTTCACTAACCACGCTGTCCACTTCAATTTGCTTTACTAAACCCAAATCATACGCCTTTACGGGATTGAGTGAATACATGAGGTTATACAAGTTAGTATGTGTAGCTGAATAACGCAAAGTGCAAAGCGGTTCTAAATTACGAATGGCTTTTTTACGAATCTCTGTTTCCATGTTTTGCGGTTCATCAACAATTACTATTGGCTTTGTACTTTGAATAAACTCAATAGGTCTTTTACCTGTGAGCCTATCATTTGGTTTGTTGATTATGTTTTCATCTTTCGCAAACGAATCAATATTGATAACTAAAACTTGTATTGCATTGCCTGATGAAAACCCTCGAAGGTTTGAAACTTTTTTGCTGTCGTAAACATCAAAAGTGATTGCTGTTTTATCATACAAACTTTGAAAGTGGTCATGTGTTATTTGCAAGTTTTTTAAAACTCCTTCACGAATTGCAACCGATGGAACTACAATCACAAACTTTTTGAAACCATACAATTTATTCAACTCATAAATGGTTCGCAAATACACATAAGTTTTCCCTGTGCCTGTCTCCATCTCTATAGAGAAATTCCATCCGTTATTTATAATTTCTTCTTGGGTTGAAATTTTCAATCCGTTACTTTTCTGAATTCGCTGAATGTTTTCCGCTAATTGGTCTAACCTGGAAAAGTCTAATTTATTTCCTATTCCGTTTTCGGTTAACAAAGAACCTGCTTCATTAATCGAAAATTCAAAATCACCTCCACTTAAAGGTTGTCCTTCAAATATTTCAGTGATTGATTTAATTGCATCCCACTGGTAATCCTGGTTACTGTCAAAGTGTAGTTTCATTGCGAATTTATATCGTTTTAAAATCAATCCCTGCATCTTTCATTTGCAATGCAGTGTTAGTTTTTAACTGGTCATTGCCTGTGAAAAGATTATCAAGCGTTATTACTTTTTGGGGTTGGGCTGCAATGATGGTGTCAATTATTGTTTGGTTTATTTCTTCCAATGCAATAATGAGTTCACCTTCTTTTACAGAATAAAATTTACTTGCACCCAGCGCTTGTCGAATGACTACTTTATCAGTGAGTGAATAACCTGCTTTTAGCATCAACTCATATAGTATGTTATCTGTTTTGCTTTCTTCCTTTACAGGATTAGTGAAAACATCTAACTGTGTAACTAAATTATCTTCTGTTATTTCGTTACCTCTCCACATTTTGAAATTGGATGGTGAGAGTTTGAAAACTTTGAAACCTAAAGCAAGGTTTCCATTTTCAAATAATTCAGGTGTTTCTTTTCGTTCTTTCTCAATCTTAGCAATGACTTTTCGAACACGCTCTTTAGAAATTTCAGCAATTGTATTGTATCCTTTATCTCTTGCAACACTATTTTCTTTTGTTACTTCTGGCAATTGAACAATTAGGAATCTCCTGTTATTACCATCAATTTTATTTTGATTAAACACTGCTTCTGCTAATGTGCCTGAACCACCAAAGAAATCAAGTACTATTTCATTATCGTCAACAATATGTTCAATAAACTTTTGTGGTAACTCAACTGGTTTTGGATTGTCAAAAACATCTTTAACTCCAAATAAATCAATTAATGCATTTGTGCCGTCACCTGTATTGGCAATGTTATAGAGTATGCTTCTTTCTTTTATTCTCTTTGCTTTATTAGGGTCAAAATATATTTTTTCATAAGGAAGCCATTCATTATTTACACTCTCCCACTGAATAAGATTGGCAGAAACAAGCAAGCCCATTCGTTTCTTTCCTACTCTCCACCTACCTTCACTTCCATCAGGTGCTTTAGGTAAAACTTCTGTATTGTCTGGCGCTGTAATGGGAAAGTGCATTGTTGGTCTGTCTTGCCGTCTTGCGGCACTCCCCCATTTTGCAAGTTTCATTATTTTATATTTTCCTTTTACATCACTTAAAAAGTATTTTGATTCATCATCATCTTGCATTTCATCAAGCCAAATAAATTTTGACGTTTTTCTAAAAACTAAAACATACTCATGTTCTGTGACAAAAAATTCATCTGTTTGTCCGCCACCTTCTTTTTTACGCCAAATGAAACAACCAACAAAATTTTCCTCACCAAAAATTTCATTCATTAACAACCGAAGGTTATGCACTTCGTTGTCATCTATGTGAACAAAAATAACCCCATCATCACGCATCAAATTCTTGGCAAGGAACAAACGGGGATACATCATGCTTAACCAATTGCTGTGATAATGTCCGCTGTCCTTGCTGTTCTTACGAAACATGCCTTCCTTCATTAGGTAGCCTTCCTCATCCTTATCTCCTACACGTTTTTCATAATCGGTTTTGTTTTCTTTAAAGCTATCAGGGTAAATAAAACTGTCGCTGCCTGTGTTATATGGGGGGTCAATTTCAATGACTTTGATTTTACCGTAATATGATTTCTGCAATACTTTCAACACTTCTAAATTTTCACCTTCTATAAAAATGTTTTCTGTGGTGTCAAAATTTATGCTTTCCTCCGGCATAGGTTTTAGAGTTGCAGTGGTTGGTATTTGCAGCACTTTAAAAGCATCGGCTTTCCCTGCCCAATTCAAAACATATCTTTCGTTATTGAAATTTATATCATCAGTAAAAGTGGCTTTGAATTTTTCAAGGTCAATTGCACCTTCTGAAAATATATCCGGGAAAAGTTCTTTAAGCCTTTCTAAATTGTCTTGTGTAATGTTTAGTGATTGTCCGTTCATGTATTAAAAATGTATTTAAAAGACAAATTAAATCTTTTAAAGACACTTATGTAACTTATAAAGACAAAAAAGTAACGGAATGAATAAGAATTTCGTATTGTGAAAGAAACTATTGGAAAACGAATACGAAAAATCAGGGAAGGCAAAGACTTCAGTCAAGAGAATATTGCTGCTGAATTAAATATGACAACCAGCGCTTATTCAAAAATTGAAAGAGGCGTAACAGATGCGTCAACAAGTAAATTAATCAAGATAGCAGAAATACTGGAAGTTGATGTTGCAGACTTTTTTATTGATGTAAAGAATACATCAAAAAAATCAAACGAACCAATGCAGGTCTTTGGCTTTGCGACAAAAGGAGATATTGAAGAAATTGTAAAGATGATTCAAGAGGTAGTAAAAGAAGTAAATCAATTAAAAATAACATTGAATTCTCCAAGTGCGAACATTCCTAAAAAAAGCAGGGGTAAAAAATAATTGCCTCTGCACCGGCAACACATCCACGCTTGGGCGCCATTGCAATGCCAAAAATAGAAACGCATCTTTTGTACTTGTACATTTCTTTTGTAAAATGTTTTCCGAAAAGTAAATTAATAAGGCACAACCCTCAAAACCCCTTTTCAACTTTTCCAATCTAATACAGTTTTCCTGAAACAAGAAAAATCCGATTCTATAAAAAAGTTTCCTCCTGAATAACGACCACTGTGACTCGTCATTCAGGAGGAAACCTGTTAATGATTAGTAATGTCTGATTTGCTTCCTTGCTCCACAATCAGCTTGCAATTCCGTGCAAGCCCGTTATAAATAACTCTTACCGTATAAGCGCCTTTGACAAACGTTGATAAATCGAGTTTTTATTTTACCTGCATTTATTTTTTCTTACCGGATACGCAGATGGCGCTGTTAACCTCTGCAAAGTACGTATCAATGATTCCTTTATGTTTCATTTCAATTTTTCAGCGGGGTTCGCATTTGAATGTCCTTATTTTGTTCCTAAGTTACCCCATGAAGGATTCTAAAACCCTTCAGGGGGATTATACCTCAACTTGCTACTGTAACACTACTTTGGCAATTCTCCTCACATTGCCATCATTCACATTTAAAACATAAATGCCTTTTGTAAGATTGCTGAAATCCAGGGTTATTAATTGTTCGCTGCCGGCTACAGATTGGTCATAAACAATATTTCCTACAACATCACACATGGTAAGTTTATAGGTGCAGTTATCACAACCGGGAATGGAAACCGATATGATTCCTGTTGTTGGATTCGGGAAAACATTTACTTCCAATTCGTTTTCATCACTGCTCATTCGCAAAGCCGGCAAACTGAAAGTTGACAATGAACTCCAGTTTGAAAAATCATAAGGTGCAACAGTTCCGCACCTGCCACGAATTTGCCATTCGTAATTGCTGCCAGAAGAAAGGCCGGTTATCAATCTTTGAATTGCTGTTCCGACTCCTGTTTTTGTTATCCATGATGTTGTTCCAACAATACGATAACGCAATTGATATTTATCCGGTGAAGGGCTCAAAACATTCCAATGGAACTTTGCACTGCTTGTTGTTAAGTTAGTCGCGCTCAAGCCTGTAGGCGTATTCGTGCATATAATCCCCATAGTAGTAAATTGCTGTAGTGATGACCAATCACTGTATTGTCCTGATGCACAAATTGTGCGAACGTGCCATTCGTATTGAACATTGGTTGTCATATTTTTCATTTGCCTTTTTGTGTCAGATGTTGTCCATCCCGGGTCAAAGGCAACAGAACCAACAGGACGTTTTTCAAAGAAATAAGTCAACCCGGTTCCGGCAGATGCCCAATGTGCTATTGCAGTTGTTTGTGTAATATTTGTCGTGGACAAATTTGCTGACGCAGGCGTTAATGAAATAGTTTGAGATGCCCCTCCTGAGCATCCATTGTTATCTGTAACTGTTACCGTATATGAGCCAATTCCAGCACTAATATTCGAAGTGGTTTCACCGCCAGACCATAAATAGCCGTTATAAATACCGGTTGCCAGGTTAATACTTGCACCCGTACAGATGGTTGTCGGTCCGCTTGCGTTTATAGTTGGCGTTGGCGAAGGGAGTACGCTGATGCTAACCGGTACGCTTGTTGCCGAACATCCGCTGTTGCCAGGAATTGCAACAGTATAGGTACCGGAATTTGAAACACTGATTGAAGCAGTAGTTGCTCCATTCGACCACAAGTATGATGAGTAGTTCATCAGCAATGTGGAAGGCGTAACCCAGCTTGCATTGTTAAGTGTTGCGGTAAGCGGATTAAGTTGACCGTATCCTGTAGTGGTGTTTCCTGTACCCTCATCAAACTTAAAATAAGTTTGCAGCAAAGTGCTGTTATACGGTACGCTACCATACATCCCATTAATTATTTCAGCTTGTGTGCGGGCTAATCTCCAGATGCGCAGTTCATCAATATCTCCATGGAATTTATTGTTGCCTCCCCGTGAACCTATATACGCATCGGGATTGGAACTGGTTACAAGACTTCCGGTTGCAGCACCGGTTGCGTCCAACACGCCATCAATGTAAATTCTAACGTTAAACTGGTCGAACGTACATGCAATATGATGCCACACACCGTCATCAACCCTGCTGCCTGAAACCAGCCAGTTATTATAAACACCCTGCAAGTAAAAAGTAATTTTTCCTGCTCCTGCATTTCCTCCGTTTACGGCAAGGTGATAAGTAAACTCTTTTGAAGAAATGTATTGCTCACCTGAATAGGTTGTTTTAATCCAAGCTTCAATTGAGCAATGACTACCCAAATTAAAAACAGAAGTATAAGGCATGGATATATCACCCGTTCCGTCAAAATGTACACAGTTACCTGCAGCAATTCCGGATGCGAGTGTTACAGATTTGCCGCTGCAAATGGAAGTGCTGCCGTCAACAGTTATTGCAGGGTGAACCACATCAGGAATTTGCGTAACACTCACTATATTACTTCCGGTTGAACAGCCGGCATCATTTGTTAGTGTTACATAATATGTTCCTGCAGTACTTATGTTTATGCTGGCAGTTGTGCTTCCATTCGACCACAGAAAATTTCCGAGCAAAGGAGAATTCTGGTAAGTAATCCATGCAGGATTGTTTACAAGACTCAAACTATTTCCGTGACCGCTGGCATCTGCACCTCCGGTTCCCGGCAAATCATTCAATTTGTAATAAGCTACCAGGTTTGAAAAATTTACGTCAGTTGAACTGTTTTGAAATTCGATGATTTGCGCACTGCTTAACGCAGTATTCCATATTCTTATTTCATCTAATTGTCCGTTGAAGTAAGCGCCACTTCCAAGATGAGTGGCATCTGTTGCGCCAAAAGCAAGGTATAGTGCAGCCGGTACTTGTCTTACACCTGTTGAATTTCCTGACTGCACGCCATCTAAAAATCCATCTAAAGTATTTGTAGTTGCATTATAGCGAATGGCTACATGATGCCATGTTCCAAAGGAAACTGTTCCCATATCAATTGCACTCAAATCCCAAACTCTTCCCATTACATGTCCGTTTGCAAGAATTTCAATTTGCGAATCATGCCAGCCTGAATTAATAACCGGCTGACCCAATTCACTCATGATTACTCCGGCTGCATTGGCATTGAACCATAGCTCAGCAGTAAAAGAAGGTGATGAAAAAAATGAAGTCAGCGATGGTGTAATTGCATACTGAGTGCTCCCATCCAATTGTAAACCTTTCTCATTTGCTGATGATGTTATGGTCACAGAAGTTCCGGGGCATAAGTTTGTGCTACTGCCCGGGTTAATTGTTTGTAAAGGTGGATAAGAAGAAGTGTGAACTAAAACAGAGTTTGTTCCGGTGCAACCATTTGCATCCGTTACAGTTACTATATAATTTCCTGATGAGCTCACTAAATTTGTCTGTGAGATATTCCCATTCGACCATTGATAATTTGAATAAGTGCCCGTGCTTAAATAGATATTGGTACTCTGGCAAAATGTTGTAGGTCCGCTTGAATTAATTACGGGTTGAGGAAGACTGTTCACATTAACTGTTACAGCGGCCGAAGCCGTTCCGCCCGGATTATTTGTAACAGTTACCGTATATGTTCCTGATGTGTTCACTAAAATTGTTTGTGTTGATGCCCCGGTTGACCAGTTGTAAAAACCGTAACCGTTGCCTGCATCTAAAGTTGTTGAGCTACCTGCACAGAATGAAGTTGCTCCGCTGATTGTTGGCGGCTGAGTAACCTGACCTTGAAATTCATAAGGTCCCATATCAACTGTAGCATTATTGTATATACGGGGATTGCCATCTAAATCAGTAGTTATTCCAATAGGTACTGCTGCATTGCTGCCTGCATTAACGGCAGGTGAGAGAAGCGTGAGATGAAGGTCAGCAGTGCTTACAAACAGGGGATTTACATTCTGATTGCCTGCACCCGTAAATCCCCCCTGCACTATTGAGTTGGTAACATTAGCAGTTCCAAAACCACCAATGCCGGCTTGTATATTTGCATTGTTTCCCCAAATAATACAATTTTTGATAGTTGAATTTCCTGAATTTGCAATCGCACCACCTTCGTAGCCGCTGTTTCCTGAAAAGGTGCAATTGGTAATGTTTGAGATTGCGTTAAAGTCAATGAAAATGGCACCGCCATTATTACCATAGCTGCCAAGGCTGCTTGTAGTATTACCTGAAAAGATACAATTGATAGCTACGGTATTACCACTTTCGGAATAAATAGCTCCGCCAATTCCGTAAGCATTGGCAGCGTCACCAATTGCTTTATTTGAAGTGAATATGCAATTAATGATTTGAGGATTGCTGCCTGTATTGTATATAGCTCCACCTAAACCATCCAATGTGCAGCCACAATTAAAAATTGGGTCCTTGGTTTTGGCCAGGTTGTTTTGAAAAATACAATTGAAGATTACCGGGTTGCTTGCACTGTTATACATACCGCCTCCCAAACCAAAAAAATCAGATGAGAATGCCACATTATTTAAAAAGGTGCAATTACTAATGGTTGGAGAAGATGATTGGTTTGCCATACCACCACCATATCCGTTACCGGAATTAACATACGAAAAACCATCACGTATAGTAAACCCATCTACTGTAGCAGTAGTGTTAAGGTTACTGTTATTGATAACATGATAAGTGTTATCGGTGCTGTCATTCAATATACCAATGTCTCCGCTCAGTGTTGTGATATTGGTTGCCCAGTTGCGTTGCGATAGCAATGTTTCTGTTCCATTGAACCCGCCATAAATAGCCACACCGTTTTTCATAACGAATGAAATGGTGCGGTCGGTGCCCGAAGTAGGTTTATATGTGCCTGTGGCAACCCAAACCTCTGATATACCCGATTGATTAATGGCAGTTTGCAACTGTGTGCCGTTGTAAGCGTTGCCCCACGTAGTGCCGTTTTGCAGACCATTACCCGTAATGGTAACGTAACTAACCTGTGCGTTTGAGGTAAATTCAAACTGCAATAAAATGATAATTGCGAGATAAAGATTTTTCATAATGTATGAGGTTTAATAATTTGTAATGAAATATGACCTCAAAAATGAATCATCATAGAGCGGAATTATTTAAAATGTTACGAGTGGAGGGAAAAATGTTACGAAAGGATTTTGGGCTGCCGAAGTGTTGGAATTGCAATGATGGGCTTTGATTAGTATGAAATAAAAAACCTGTCAAAGTTTATTGACTTTTTTGATGCTTGGAAAAGCAATAATGAACTTTGGTGGAGTGGAGGTGATTTTTGTTTGCCACAGAGCCAGAAAAATAGATTTAATTTGGCGATTGGAAAAAAATGCTTTTGTGAGATTCAAATAATGACAAGAATATTATTTCAATAATATTTCAAACAGGTTAAATAATAGGAGATGATATCTAAAATAATATTGGAAAACTTTTTCAGTTTTGGAGAACCAACTACAATTGAGTTGAACCCGGATATTAATATTCTTGTCGGAATCAATGGAAGCGGTAAATCAAACTTTTTGAAAGCAATTCGATTACTAAAGGAGAGTATTGCAGGAGAAGGTTTTGAAAAGATTTTTTTAAAAGACTGGAGCGGATTTAATTCTGTTTGCAACTTTAGTAAGGAATCAAAAAACGATAAAAAGGATTATATAAAGATTACTTATGAGTTTAATAAAGATTCAATAAATAGTGTTATTGATAATCGAGAATTTTTCTACTATGAGAACCCGGTTTACGAAATTACTATTATGCGCTCAGGAGAAACAGGCTACTATCTAAAGGAGAAAATATCTGAACAAAGAATTAATAACCACGAGCCCTCCCTTGTATATTTAGATATGGAAAATTCAAAAGGGTTTATTACTACGAGATTAAAAGACATAGTAAAGTTTGGAGATCCCACTGAAATAAGTTTTAAATCAACCGAAACGATATTAAGACAGATATCAGACCCTGACAGATACTATCAATTGTTTACACTAAAACGGGCGATTGAAAATATTGCAGTGTATGACTATTTTGACACAACTTTAAAAAGCTCCATTCGACAAGCCGCTACTTTTGGTACAGAGAAGTATCTTTTGTCAGATGGGCAAAATCTAATGTCTATCTTAAATTGGATAAAAAACCAACATTCTTTGGAATATGAAATAATTGAAGAACATATTAAGAATATCAATCCATTATTTAAGGATATTAATTTTGCTTCAATTGGCTCAAAATTACTTTTAGTCCTTAGAGAACATTCTCTTTCGAAATCAATCTCTATAGAACATATTTCTGATGGTACTTTACGATATTTAATCCTACTTGCAATTCTATGTAATCCTGAAAGAGGAAATATGGTATGTATTGATGAACCTGAAATCGGTCTTCATCCCGATATGATTAATTCAATTTCAAAGTTAATGAAAACTGCATCTAAAACTTCACCCTTTTTGGAGAGTAGTACTCAATTGATAATTGCTACACATTCTCCTCTATTACTTAATTTATTTGACTTGGATGAAGTCTTAATTTTTGAAAAGGATTTAAACAATCAGACTACAGTAACCACAAAATCAGAAGATGATTTCAAAGATTGGGGAGATAATTTTTTAGTGGGACAGCTTTGGTTAAAGGGAGAGTTAGGCGGTAAAAGATGGTAAAATTAATTGTGTATATCGAGGGTCCGCCCGAAGTTCCGGGCGCAGATAGTAGTGTGTTATTCAGGGAAGGTTTTAACAGGCTTCTTTCGCAGAAATTTCCAAATCAAGATTTTAATTTAGTCATACAATCAATCGGTTCAGTAACTCAAACCAAAATATATCTTAAAAAAATAATTGATGAAAATATTGAGGGTGTTTTATTAATTGACTTAGAAACTTCAAAAAGTAATAAAGATGAGAAGCTAAACAATTATTCTCCATTAGACACTTCAAGAATTTATTTTATGATACAGGAAATGGAAGCATGGATTTTATCGCAACCAGAAAAAATAGAAATTTATGGAGAACAGGAAAACTATAAAAGAAAAAATCCAATTGCAATTGCTGAAAACGCTTTACTAAAAAACAAACACCCGGAGGATATAGAGAAGCCAAGTGAAAAGCTTAACACTATACTAAGTCAGACTTTTGAAATTATAAAAGAAAGACATGGCAAACAGAAAAAAGCGCCTAAGAGATATAAAAAAACTTATGATGGACCAAACTTAATTGCTATATTAGATTTAGATAATTTGGAAAGCACTTTTGAAGATGTCAAAAGTATGGTTTCGTACATTGAGGCTAAGAAATATAAATAATTCTTTGCTTTCGAAAGAGCATTAATGTAGAAAGTATTTTCCAGGCATTATCGGACTGGAAGTTAACGGAATAGCCAGAATAGCTTCAAAAAATAATGAATTTTGAATTTTGAATGTTGAAGTGAACAACTACTTCACCTTCATCCTCTCAAAGAATTCCTTCTGATGAGATTTGCTTACGGGTAATAAGTTGCCGTTTATTTCAACGGTGTCGTTACTGAAGGAGCTAACGTGGTGTATGTTGATGATAAAACTGCGCCCGATTTTTATAAAGCGTTCGGGATTGAGCTGGCTGTAAAAAGCATCAACAGTGGAACGGAGAAGGAATTTTTTTCCGTGCGTGTAAATGTTGAGATACACATGGTCGCTTTCGATATACATGATATCGGTTTCGAATACTTTGCGATAAGTGCTGCCGTCTTTAAGGAACAAACAGGGAACATTGGAATAGCTGAGCGAAGGTATATGCTTTACGATAGCAACTTCGATTGTGGCAAAGAGGTCGGTTTTTGTAAATGGCTTTATAAGATATGCTGCAGGCTCGGTTTCTTTTGCGCGCTCTATGGTGAGCTTATCGGCATTGGCGGTGAGAAAAATAAAAGGGATTGAATAGGTTTGCTTAATAAATTTTGCAAGCTCAATGCCGTCACGCATTTTGGCGCCAAGATTGATGTCGAGCATTACCAGGTCGGGCTTATGTCGCTCGAGCATATTTATTGCTTCGAGGTAATCGGTGGCAGGTTCCAATACATCATAACCAAGACTTGAAAGTAATTGCATAATGCTTTCGGCAATTAGACCTTCGTCTTCTACTATTCCTATTTTTAAAGCGGGCATTTTTTTGTTTTGTATCATGCAAAAATGAAAGCTAAAGTTTTTGATGCGAAAGAAATGTTACCAATTGTGTTTATTTTGTTACGAGTAAATTATTTGAAACGAGTTTTTGCCACTAAGACACAAAGTCACTAAGTTTCATTCTCTAATTTTCTTTGTGGCTTAGTGCCTTTGTGGCTATATTAATTATTGCTGCTTAAAACGAATAGAAAACTTTGCTCCATTATCAAATTCATAACTACATGTTCCTTTAATTTGTTTTGCAAGGCGTGTTACAATCCGCAAGCCAAGACTTTTTG
>JBDTRM010000050.1:0-27723 GCA_039931675.1 Bacteroidia bacterium
TTTACGAAGTGCGAAATAAAAACGGTGTGATTAAGAAAGGTAAAGTGGTGAAGGATTGAGCATCTGTACTATTACTTATTCGCCCGCTTCACATACTGCTCAATAGCCATAGTCATAGATGGCGCTTCGGGTATGGGAGCTTTTACATCTAACTTTAAACCTGCATCGGCCACGGCTTGAGATGTGGTGGCACCAAATGCTGCAATGCGCGTGCTGTTTTGTTTAAACTTAGGAAAGTTTTTGTATAAAGATGTTACGCCTGAAGGACTGAAAAAAACAAGCATGTCATAATTCACGTTGGCAAGGTCTGATAAATCGCTGCACACTGTTTTATAAATTACAGCTTTGGTAAAATCAATTTCATTATCTGATAACGTATCCGCAATTTCCTGTTTGTGAATATCTGAACATGGAACTAAAAATTTTTCTTTGCGATGCTTCTTTATCAGATCCATCAAATCATTAATGGTTTGCTTGCCGAAAAATATTTTGCGTTTGCGAAAGAGAACATACTTCTGCAGATAATAAGCTGTTGATTCAGATATGCAGAAGTATTTGAAACGCTCCACATCAGTTACTCTCATCTCTCCACAAATTCTGAAAAAATGGTCGGCAGCGTGCTTGCTTGTAAGCACCACTGCTGTAAACTCCATAATATTTATTTTTTGTTTTCTGAATTCCTGGGAACCGATTCCTTCGATATGAATAAAAGGGCGGAAGTCTATTTTGAGACCGAATTTTTTAGCAAGATCAAAGTAAGGGGATTTTTCAGTTTCAGGTTTAGGTTGTGTAACCAGGATACTTTTCACTTTAGCAAGTTTAACCAATTCTGCCTGTTTCACTTTTACGTCCATCATTCTGTATCTCTTCCGGGTAAGTATCTAAATCAATATAACTTTAATAATAATTAGTAAAGGCGCAATTTCGAGGGCGCAAATGTATAAAAATAAATATAACATATTATAATGAGTAATACCCGTCCAGATGACGACTCCCTTAATAAGCCGGTACAGGTAAAATAAGGCTACGATGGCGATTGCACTCATTAGTAAGTAATTTGAATAAGGAAAATCGAAATAGGCGAGTATAATAAGCAATGGCAATAATGCCATGCCAAGCACATTGTTTATCAGAAACAAGTTAAAAATATAAGCCGCTACCGGTTTTTCGCAATTGAAAATAAAACCGAATATTTTAAGCGAAATCATTTTCAAGGAGTATGCGAAGGCGATAAACAGTGAAATGAAAAGAAACCTGGCAAAGCCGCTGCCTATTAAATCGTTTTCATAATGATAATGTTCGCTTACATAAAAGGCAAATAATGCAAGCACTGCATAGCAGATAACCGATAAAAGAACAGATGCCCGTTGTACAAGGATGTTTTCATCGCGCACTATTTGATTGGCAGCATTATTATTTACAAAGGCCTTGAAAATCTGGAATAATATTCTCGAATAGAAAACTTTTAAAGAGGTAACTGCTATCACAATAAAAATTAAAATCACTGTAAACCAGTCGTGGGTTTTCTTATCAATGGTTTGAGGATAAAACCTATTGAACTGCAATGAATGTGATTGAAAAAGCGTATCAACAATTACAGGCGGTGGTGTAAATGGAAATGCAGTTATCGTAGTATCCGTTTTGTTTTGTAACGAATCAGTTAATGCAGCGAATGAATTATAATCTGACGATACAAGAGCAGAGTCGTTATTAACCGAATCAATTATTAAAGGTATGGCGAGAGAATCTTGCAATAGGAATAAATTTAAGTGCAAAGAAAAGCAGAGTTAGCTGCATAACCGTCCTTACGATAATAATTTTTAAACAAAGCAGAAAGCACAAAGCAATCAGTTGTTGAAATTACATGCTGAAATTACGGCTTATATTAAAGCTGAATTTTATACCACCCTTTGCAGGATTTTCTGAAGCATGACTCAACATTTCGCTTTCGAGTAAATAAGTGGTGTTAGAAAACATAATTGTAAAAACATGTCCCCCGGTTTCTATTTCAATGCCAAGCCCGATGGGGTCCCAATAACTTTCAGCGTTACCGTTGGTTAATGTTGATGTCTGCTTGCGTGTAAATGAATTGAAATTATAAATGTAATCGCCCACAATGCTCATGCTGCGCGTGAACTTAAATCTGAAACCTGCACCAAGAGCAAATCCATCATTAAAATCTTCAGGGTTGCTTACATAATTGCGATGAACATACATAGGATTAAGCGTGAGCGAAAAGCTGCTTGTAAATTTGTGGGCAATTGACAGTTGTGTTGAATACGCTATTCTCCTTGCAAACACATCATATACCTTTGATTCAGAAATATCTTTAACAGCACTAACAGCAGTATTGCCGAATACCGTTAAGCTTACAGGAATTTTATTATCACTTGTCTGCTGCATTATGCGGTACTTAATTAATCCTTCGAAATTTTCATTGACCTTGCTACGTGAAACTCCGATAGCAAGTTTATCGGTAATCCCATATTCAAATGCAAAGCGAACATCATTGATGCTGTATAATCCATAGAAGTTGTGAAAGCCTCCATTGTATTGGCTTCCCACACTTCCGAAACGATGTGCAATACGAAAATCGAGCACGCGTTTATGAACAGTCTCATTAGTTTGAATATTAATAAGCTTGGTTGTTTTAAAAGTGGCAATCACTTTTTCCGGTTTTACAGTTTGATTTTCTTTAAGCACTTTCATCAAATCATCCTGGGCTGATGAATTGATGATGGCAGCAAAAACAATAACCGATGTGAGTAGTAATTTTTTCATATTGATAAAATTTAAATCATATTATTTTTTTGGAATGTATGGCACAAGCGTGCATTTATGTTTCACGTTTATAACCTCTGCAATATTTGTTATCACTATAGTCGGCACTTCAATATCGTGATCGGCTGTTTTAACATTAAAACTACCTTCAAAAGTAAACTGGCCATCTTTGATTGTCAAAGTTCCTTTTTCAGTATAAGGTTTTTCAACATTATGAATATTTAAATTTCCTGTTGCAGTGATCGGATAAACTCCATCCTTACTCCAGTCAATCTGTTCATTTATTTTTCCTTTAAATGTAGCCCTCGGGTATTTATCGCTCTCCATATACTTTTCATTAAAATGTTCCTGCATTAATGGTTTCTTAAATTTAAAAGAGGCAATGTCAACAAGGTAATTAATCTCATTGGTTGAAGTGTTTAGAATGCAGTTTAGTGTTAACGATGTTGCATCAATATTTTCAACCGGTGTTTCTGAGAAAAAACTTATTGTTCCGTTTAAACAGATATAAACCTTAGCCACCTGGCTAAAAGCGTAATTATTAATTAATAGAATGGCAGTTGTTAAAATGCAGGTTATTTTTTTCATATTCATAATAAGATTAGTCACACCCTTGGAAACCAGACGCTATCCAGTCGTTTAATTTTGTTAAATCTACAGGGTCAAGAGTACTACCTTGCGGCATATATAATGGATCATTTGCAGGCAAGTTAATTCTGATATTAACCGAACCGCTTTGTAAATAAGGTTTAATACCAGAGTATGTTGTAAAATTACCCGTGCCTGCGCCTCCTGTGATATGACATCCTGATATTGCACAGTTGTTATCAATAATTGGTTTTATCTGAAGTGTATAGTAGGTAGTATCGCAGCCGTTATTTGGTTGTGCAATTTCACCCTTATCGTTAAGGCATGAGGCGATAAATAGAAAACAGCAAAGAATAATTAATAACGATATAAGGTTTTTCATAATGTTGTTTTTAATAGCACAAATGTAAAAGAGTAAAACTTTAATTATCAAACTTTAATTGATTTGTAATTATTATGGGCAATATTCTGTCTTTATTGTATGTTTAATACATGTAACTTTACAGCCTTGTAATCGTTTATTCGAAAACGAACAGCAAACAGATTCCAATGACAAAAAATATTGCGGTTATTTTATTATCACTGCTTTCAGCAAATTGCCTGGGGCAACTTAACCCGGTTTATAATTTCAATGCAACGCAGGTTAATAATGATGTGTATATAAATTTCACTACCCGAACCGGTATTAGTTGCCTTGGGGCAGAGGTTCAGCGATCTTCAGATTCAATTAACTTTTACAATATATACTCTTTTCCGGGAGTATGCGGCAGCACCACTGCTGATGTAACGTATGATTTAACCGATAACAGCCCTTTGCCAAATGCTGATAATTTTTATCGGATAAATTTATTGTCGCAAGGATATTCTGACGTCTTAAAAATACATTTCCTCAATCTTTCAGAAATTAAACCTGTCGTTTATCCTAATCCTTTTACTGACAAAACCGGGGTTTATTTTTTAAATCCGCTGCAAAGCGAATATCTTTTTGAATTGTTTTCTTCTGATGGAAAACTCATCACAACTTTTGAAACAAAAGGAAATTATTTTTCGCTTTCGCGGGATAATCTTGCAGCAGGTATTTACTCGCTCAGGTCAACAAAGAAAAACGGAACTGTTTCTTCAACCCAGTTGGTGATTTATTAATGCCCTCACTTAAAGGTCTTCCCATAACCTATTAATACCATCTTGTTTATACTTCCTAAAAGTGATCACTGATTAACCAGAAGTGATCACTCCTTTAATAAAAATATTCGCATCCAGGGTTTCTTCCGGCAAATACTTATCCACCTACAATTCATTCTTTTCCACCTCAGAGGTCTTACTCATGTAAATGCCTTAAAATGAATAATTTACTCTTATCTCTTGTCGAGAAAACGCCATCTCTTGCTCTGAAATTGCTATCTCTGGTCAAGAAATCGCTACCTCTGGTCAAGAAATCGCTACCTCTTAGACAGAAAGTCACACTTCATGCTAATCAATCGCTTCTTCGTATGCTGAAATGTCATCTTCGTGTTTATCAATCCCTATCTCTCGTCAAGAAATCATCATCTCTGCTCAAGAAATTACTATCTCTTGTTACCAAAGTGATCACTTTCGTAACCGCTCCACCCGGTTGCTATTTTATTAATGCAAAAAAACCTTATAGGTTTGAGAAAAACCATGTTATGATTTCCATTACATTTGCGCTCTTTAAAAATAAGGGTTGGCTTAGCCCAATTCAAAATTCAAAACTCAAAATTCAAACGTGAATGGCTACCGATCGCTTTCAAGCCCCCGACTACTATCAAATTGATGACCTGCTAACTGATGAACATAAACTAATCCGCAGCACTGTTCGCGAATGGGTTAAGAAAGAGGTGTCACCTATTATTGAAGACTATGCACAGCGTGCTGAGTTTCCCAAACACCTCATAAAAGGCCTTGCACAGGTAGGTGCTTTTGGACCTTATATTCCAACTGAATATGGTGGCGCAGGTCTTGATCAAATAAGTTATGGATTAATAATGCAGGAAATTGAACGTGGTGATTCGGGTTTGAGAAGCACGGCCAGTGTTCAGAGTTCGTTGGTTATGTATCCCATTTACACTTATGGTTCAGAAGAGCAACGCAGAAAATATCTTCCAAAATTAGCCACAGGCGAATTAATGGGCTGCTTTGGTTTAACAGAACCCGATGCAGGATCAAACCCAAGCGGCATGTTAAGCAATATTAAAGATGCCGGTGATCATGTTGTCCTTAATGGAAGCAAAATGTGGATAAGCAATGCACCATTTGCCGATATTGCAGTAGTTTGGGCAAAGGATGAAGCTGGAGATATTCGCGGATTGGTTGTAGAGCGAGGAATGGCAGGATTCTCGACACCTGAAACGCATGGTAAATGGAGCCTTCGCGCAAGCGCAACGGGCGAGTTGGTTTTTGATAATGTGAAAGTCCCTAAAGAAAATATTTTTCCGAATGTAAAGGGACTTAAAGGTCCATTAGGATGTTTGAACAGTGCACGTTATGGTATTTCATGGGGAGTGATAGGTGCTGCGATGGATTGTTATGACTCGGCATTACGCTATTCAAAAGAACGAAAGCAATTCGGAAGACCAATTGGAGGATTTCAGCTTCAGCAAAAAAAATTGGCAGAAATGATCACTGAAATTACCAAAGCACAGCTATTAGCGTGGCGACTTGGAGTTTTGAAAAATGAAAACCGTGCAACACCGCAACAAATTTCGATGGCAAAAAGAAATAATGTGAATATGGCAATAGAGATTGCACGCGAGGCACGGCAGATACATGGTGGCATGGGCATTACTGGTGAATATCCCATTATGCGCCACATGATGAACCTGGAGTCGGTATTAACTTACGAAGGAACTCATGATATACATTTACTTATTACAGGTATGGATATAACCGGTGAAAATGCATTCAATTAATTTGTATTGTTATAGCAAGTGAAATTAATTTGAACGGCAAAAAAACCGTAATAGAAGAATTGTATGATAAACATTGACCTTTTTACCTTATTTTTGCGCTAATAAGGGAATAAGGTTTTTAGGTTGTGAGGCATTATTTTCTGGTAAGTTCAGCAAGCACTAACATTGTTTTTCATCCCCCATCCCCAAGAAGAAACTCTTTATAAAAATTCGCATTAACGTTGGCTGTTAACGACCATTCATATATTATAATTGGAGGAAGCACTAAGAGTGCAACCTCATCTCTATACGTTTATCTCGCAGACCACCCTTTAATATCGCGAAGCAGATTTAAAGAGAGTCGTTTTTTTTGGGATGGAGATTACCTCTTAGCTAAAAAGGAGGTCAATTATCATGATGGCGTTGAAAGATATGACCAGATTTTTGATGACAGGCCAAATGCGAAATTTAGATTAGAAGCCACCCCCGATTATTTGTACAGCGAAAACACAGCTAAACTTATAAAAGGAAAGTTAAAGGATGTACGATTGATATTCATTTTGAGAGAACCTGTGGATAGAGTAAAATCATGGTATAAATTTTCTAAACAATTAAATCAAATTGCTGCAGACGTTACGATTGATGAATACATCCATGACCAATTGAATTCGAAAGAAGAAAACCCTCCGCAATTTAAAAGAGCTGTGGAACAAGGGCGTTATGGTTTTTATTTGAAAAAATATGTTGAATTATTTGGCAAGGAGAAAGTAAAGATTCTAAGTTATGAAAACCTTTCGTCTAACCCAGGGGAAGTAATGAATGAGGTGTGCAGCTTTTTAGATATTGACGCAGCATTTTATAATAATTATGATTTTAAAATAATCAATCAATCCTTTAATGTGAAGAATGCCGGCAGCTATAATAAATATCGTTTGTTTAAGCGCTCAATGAGGCGTACGTTCAAAAACATACTGCCCGAATTTATGAAAAAGCCATTTAGCAAGGTCTTTAAGAGCATTGATGATACGTATGTGAAATCGGCATCAAGCGATTGGGATGAAATAAAAATATCAGATGCCGTGCTCACCAAACTAAATGAATATTATAAAGAAGACAAACAGATTTTAAATGGACTTAAATAATGAAGTTTAAAATATCAGCGGTAGTTGTGGCGCTTGCCATTTATCTGCCTTTTGAAACACTCATTCTTAAATATATGCCTGTGCCCGATGCCGTGTATTCATTTATGCGGTTAGGTATAGAGATGATTATTTATCTCCTTTTTTTTATGATGATTTTTAATAATATGTCTCGCGGCAAGTTGTTAAGCAAAACATTACTTGATATTCCGTTTCTTGTTTTTCTTGGCTTTGCAATATTTACCATGCTTGCTAATAAAGCTCCGATCGGTGATAGCTTAGTTGATTTGCGTGGCCTATTTAAATATGCCTTGTTATATTTTATTATAGCAAATATTGATTTTGAAAATTCACTGTTGCGAAAATTCCTCACAGCATTTGTAATCGTTGCTTTTATACAGGGGATAATAACTGCCTCACAACATTTTATAGGTATTTCGCAGTTCTGGTATCCACGCTCATCCGATGTTGAAATTGTCGGTAAGTCTGCCGGAAATTTCAAATTATTACAAACCGGTTTCGGATCCGGACGGGAGCAAGGTTCAGGCATTGGAACTTTTGGAGATACGGTACCTTTGGGCAATTTCATGGTAATATCTATCGCGCTTATAGCCTCACTTTTAGTTGGCTACATTCGTTTAAATGCATATCGTACAATCTTTCTGCTTATTACATTGGGACTGGTATTGTTTGCACTGTTTTGCACCTATTCACGTGGCTCCGTGCTGGTTGGATTCTTAGGTATTCCTCTTGTTTTTTTGTTCAGTAGAAAGCTACATAAGCTATATCCTTTTGTGCTTATAGCATCCTTGTTCTTATGCGTTTTTGTAACTTATACGGCAATAGCGCCAAAACCAGCACAGACTTATTATAATCCTAAATTAGTTTACACAGATCCTGTAAGTAATTTTCTCGAAGCGTTTTCTTCTTCTTATGCTGAGAACACCCTTGATAAATCGCGCGGTTACGTTATCACTACTCTCGTTCCGGGGTATATAAAAACAATTCCATTAATTGGGTATGGACCGTCCATGGAAAACTCACTAACGATTACTTGTAATAAAGTATTAGGCGTGGGAAATTTTCATGCAGAAAATGTAATGGTAATTGCAGATGTTTATTGGTTCGCACTGCTTAGCTGCTATGGTATAATTGGTTTAGCTATTTTTTGTGTAATGCTGGGATGTTTATTCTATGGGGCATTTATTGTTTTCAGAAAATCTGAATATCCTGAATATAAAATTATTGGGCTTATTATGATCACCATTTTAATTGTTAACGTACCTTATATGTTCATAATACGAACTCTTTTGTTCAGGCCTTTTGCATTTTATTTTTGGTTATTTGCTGGATTAGTTGGTGGTGAATACAGGAGAATAAAAGCTAAGGAAAAGAGTGTCTCGGTAAAGGAAGATTTGAACAAGAGATACCAAAATAAGCCAGCACTATCTAACTAAACTATTCATAATCAATGATTTAATAATTATTTAAATTTAATTCTTATGAAGATAATTCTTGCACACAAATTCTGGCGCACCCTCTCGGGTGCCGAGATGTATTTTCATGATGTAGTTCGAATTCTTAAATCAAACGGTCATGATGTAAGAGTATTTACCACAAATTATAACGCTGAAGGTGGAATTGACGAGAAGACGAGTGATCCTAACGTAATCTATGGGATTCCAAACAATTATTTGAGAGGAAATTTTATAACTCGCATTCTTAATCTACCATCAATAATTTATTCGAAACCTAATAAGCTAGCTTTTGGTGAATTAATAGATGATTTTAAACCTGATGTGGTTCATTGCTTTTCTCTTAACGTAGCGCTCTCACCAAGTTTGCTGGACGCATGCCGGGAGAAAGGTGTTCCTGTGGTGATGAGCTGCAATGACTATAAGCATATTTGTACCAATTACAGATTATACCATCATGGCAAAATTTGTACGGATTGTAAGGGTGGAAAACTCTATATGCCTGTGGTTAATAATTGCTGCAAGCATTCGTTTGCTTTTAGCGTTGCAAGCAGTATTGAGGCTTATGTGCATGAATACAAAAATATTTTGAGGAAGAATATTCATACTTTCTCTTATGAAAGTGAGTTTATGCGAAATATCACGGACGAATTTTGGGAAGGGAAAAAACACAATAGCTATTTATTAGGAAAGCCATTTCATGCCCCTGCGTATCAGCCGCATTATGATCACGAAGACTATTTACTTTATATAGGAAGGCTTAGTGACGAGAAAGGGGTGGACATTTTATTGCGTGCCATGAAATTGGTGCCACATGCAAAACTTAAAATTGTAGGAACGGGTCCTTATAAAGAATTATTAGAAAATCTGGCAAAAGAGCTTGAGTTGCAGAATGTGGAATTTATGGGAAGCAAATGGGGTGATGAGGCAAAGGATTTTATTCGCAAATGCAGGTTTGTTGTTATTCCATCTCTTTGGTATGAAAATTTTCCTTACGTCATAACTGAAACCTATGCGCTTGGTAAGGCATTAATTGGAAGTGATCGCGGAGGTATTCCTGAAAACATTGTTCCTGGTGAAACGGGTTATGTTTATCCTGCCGATGATTTTACAAAACTTGCAGAATATATCCAGACTATGTGGAATAATGAAGAGCGAACTATTGAGATGGGAAAAATTGCCAAGCAAAAAGTTGATGCTGAATTTAACGACACTGTTTTTTATCAGAAGCTTTTAAAACTTTATGACGGACTTAGGCTGATTACCTAAATTACCCAATTACCCAATCAACCAATTTACTACTTTCGCAACGTGAATTTATATTACGATATAATAGTAGTAGGGGCAGGTCATGCCGGATGCGAGGCAGCAGCAGCAGCGGCTAATCTTGGCAGCAAGGTTTTACTGATTACAATGAACATGCAGGTTATTGCCCAGATGAGCTGTAACCCGGCCATGGGTGGAATTGCAAAAGGTCAGATAGTGCGCGAGATTGACGCTTTGGGTGGATACTCGGGCATCGTAAGCGATAAAAGCACAGTACAATTCCGTATGCTTAACAGGAGCAAAGGACCGGCTATGTGGAGTCCACGCTCACAAAATGACAGGATGCTTTTTGCTACAGAATGGCGCAGCATGTTAGAAAAAACTCCGAATGTGGATTTCTGGCAGGATATGGTGAACGAATTGATTGTTGAAGATGGTAGGATTGAGGGAGTAAAAACCTCTATGGGAATTACCTTTAAATCGAAAGCAGTAGTACTGACTAATGGCACTTTTTTGAACGGTATTATTCATATCGGTGAGAAACAGTTTGGTGGTGGACGTACAGGTGAGAAGGCTGCCACAGGAATCACAGAACAACTGGTTAAATTAGGCTTTGAAAGCGGGCGTATGAAAACAGGAACTCCACCCAGATTAGATGGACGCTCTTTGGATTATTCAAAAATGGAACGGCAGGAGGGTGATGAAAACCCTGAGAAATTCTCCTTCTTAAAAAACACATCGCCATTTGAAAACTCTTCCGATGAAGGGAAGAAACAATTGTGTTGTTGGATTACTTACACCAATGATAAAGTACATGAGATTTTAAAAACAGGTTTTGATAAAAGCCCGATGTATGCAGGTCGTATTCAAGGCATTGGACCTCGTTACTGCCCAAGCATTGAGGATAAAATAAATCGCTTTGCCGACAAAGAACGCCATCAGTTGTTTGTGGAACCAGAAGGTTGGAATACCGTGGAAATTTATCTTAACGGTTTTAGTACTTCACTGCCCGAAGATGTGCAGTACAAAGCTTTGCAGTTAATACCTGGTTTGGAAAATGCTAAGATGTTTCGTCCAGGATATGCTATTGAATATGATTACTTCCCGCCAATGCAATTAGGATTAAGTTTAGAAACCAAACTTATTGAAAATCTGTATTTTGCGGGACAGATTAATGGAACCACTGGATATGAAGAGGCAGCTTGTCAAGGCTTAATGGCTGGCATTAACGCTCACCAAAAAATTAATAATAGAAAGCAATTAATTTTAAAACGTTCTGAAGCTTATATCGGAGTGTTGATAGATGACCTTGTAACAAAGGGAACTGATGAGCCTTATAGAATGTTTACTTCTCGCGCTGAGTTCCGTACACTATTGCGGCATGATAATGCTGATTTGCGATTGACGCCAATTGGATATGAAATAGGCCTTGCCAAGCAAGATCGAATGGATAGGGTTCATGAGAAGCAGCAAAAGACAAATGCAATAGTTCGCTATTTTAAAGAAGAAAGCATTGCGCCCGAAGAGACAAACAAAATTCTTGTTTCACGTGGAACGGAACCCATCCGTCAGAAATTAAAAATGTTTAATCTTATTCAACGTCCGCAACTGGCGTTTAGGGATTTGGAGGAGTGCAACCCAAGGCTTCAAAACTTTTTGATGGATATTAGTGCAGATAGAGAAATCATTGAGCAGGCAGAAATAAACATGAAGTATGAAGGTTACATTGAAAAGGAAAACGAAGTGGTTAAGAAAATGAATAAGCTGGAAGATATTTCCCTTCATAAGAATTTTGATTACTCGCGTGTTAATTCGCTGTCAGTGGAAGCCCGACAGAAACTTACGCAGATACAACCACAAACTCTTGGTCATGCTTCGAGGATTAGCGGAGTGTCGCCTGCTGATATTTCTATTCTCATGATTTATATGGGTAGGTGAATAATGTAGAGACGTTGCACTGCAACGTCTCTACATATATAAATAGATTCTTTTATGGAAACCCTTTCTCATTGCCCCATTTGTAACGCTACTCAATTCACACAATTTATTGAATGTATGGATTACACGGTTTCACGTGAAACGTTTCAGATAGTGCAGTGCAATAATTGCTCTTTCAAGTTTACCAACCCACGCCCGACTGAAAATGAAATGGGGCGTTACTATGAATCAGACGATTACATATCACATTCAAATTCCCGAAAAGGGTTGTTTAATTTGGCTTATCAGGCTGTACGCAATTTTGCTCTCAAGAGGAAATTGAAGTTGATTGAGTCCTTTCATTCGCAAGAAAAAAACCTTATAGATATTGGTTGTGGTACCGGGGAGTTTCTTGGTAAAGCAAATGATACGGGTTGGAAAACTATTGGCCTGGAGCCAAGTGAAAATGCACGTAAATATGCAACAGAGCAAAATAAACTAACGGTTTATGATCTCGATTATCTCAAAGAAATTAAACCGCAAAGCTTTGATGTGATCACAATGTGGCACGTATTGGAACACGTGCCTAACCTGCAAGAGTTTATACCGCAGCTTAAAGATATTTTGAAGGATTACGGAACACTTTTAATTGCAGTGCCTAACTGTAATGCTTACGAATCAAAAATTTATAATGTCACATGGGCGGCTTATGATGTACCCCGACATCTAAACCATTTTAACAAAGAAACAATTAATAAATTATTGATAACCAATGGCTTAGTTGTTAAAAACATTATTCCTATGCCTTTTGATGCCTTTTATATTTCAATGCTAAGCGAAAAATATAAGGGAGCCGGTTTTATCAGGATGGCTTTTAATGGTTTTATCAATGGTCTTAAATCAAATCGCAAAAGCAAAACAGATGTCAATCTTGCTTCGAGCCTTATTTATGAGATTAAGAAGGAAATATAACGACCGGTATTGGCACAGCCAAATCTTCGTTAATAACTTCCTCTGCATTTTTATCATTCATACTGTCAATTACTGTTGCTAATAATTTTTCTTTGCACCGCAATGAATTCAACTCCACAGCAACAGTTTAAATTTTTGGTTGATGAATCAACCGATGCATTGCTTATGGGTGGGGAACAACGGGGTCACACTGAGCGAAGTCGAAGTACCCAAACCCCAAACCCCAAATTTCAAACTTCAAATTTCAAAGACCCAGCAGCTGCCCGACAGCGAGCCGCAGTTAGGAGATGGAAGGTTATTGAAAACTTAGACCGTTATCTAATAGAGTTTGAAGCTAATTTTAATAAAGCAGGTGCAAAGGTGCTATGGGCGCGTGATGTGGAGGAGGCACAACTTGCAATTAATGAAGTCCTGACAAAGAATTTTGTTAAAGAAGTTTATACTGCGGGCACAGGAGTAATTAATGAAATTGACCTTCATAACTTTTTAAATAGCGAGGACATAAAAATATCATCACTTGATGATGCTGATGCACTAACATCAGTAGTAATTACCGAGGCAAGTTTTTTTATAGCCGACCCGGGTGTTATTGTTTTAGGGAAAGTTAGCCGCGCATTGCAGACTGCGTTTGCAAAAAGCAGGTGCGTAATTGCAGTGGCCGGTATTAATGATGTGTTGCCCAACCTTGGCGATTTGTCTTTATTTCTGCCGTTAAAGACATTGCATAGCAAAACAACTGAAACGGATACAACTTTATTATTCGGCCCACGCCAGCAGAATGAAGAGGTAACTCGCGAGCTATACTTTCTGATAGTGGATAACGGTCGTAGCAACCTACTGGCTGATAAGCAAATGCGACAATCAACCTGGTGCATTAACTGCGGTGCATGTAACACTGTGTGCCCGGTTGCTACTACCATCGGCATTAAAGATGGTGTTTACGAAGGACCAATAAAAGCGGCACAAATGCCCTTTGTTAAAGATTTTGAAGAACATCAATACGTTACACGGGCATCAACACTTTGTGGTGCATGCACGCAGGTATGTCCTGTACACATTAAGCTGCATGAGCTTTTTATACATAACCGACATAAGGCAGTTGCGCTCCAACTGACACCTCAAAAAGAAAAATGGTTTTACCTGCTATGGAAAAAGACCATGCTCAAACGAGATAAATTCAATATTGGCGGATTTAAATCTAACCGCTTAGTAATGGAAACAGTTTATGAAAAGGTTTGGGGTATTAAAGAAACATTACCGCCTTTTGCGAAAAAATCATTCAATCAGATGTGGAAAGAGCGGGAGAAATGATAATGTTTCACGCGTGTGAAGACAACAACATGGCGTCCCTACAATTTCACAAACCTGGTTCGCAATATTTTTCCTGATAGTGTTACAGTTTTTACAAAATAAACACCTCCGCTGTAAGCGGAAATGTCAACATGGGTATAACTATCAGTTAGGCTATTAATAATGGTATTGATAATTTTACCTTCGGCATTAATAATTGATAGAGATATTATTTTTTCGTATCCATTATTTATGGTGATAAAATCTTTGGCAGGATTTGGATAAACGGCAAATGAATTTGTAGCTTCAAAATCCTTGATCCCCGTAAGGGTATTAAGGCATACCAATCCTGCTACCGAAGTTCCTATCCAAACTAATCCCGAATCGTCAATGGTAATGCAATTGATATAATTATCAGGCAATCCTGAGTTAATGCTGGTATATTGCGCGTAGCTGAACCCTGTTTTTTTAATGATACCATCGCCCTGAGTTCCTATCCACAGGTTTTGCTGCGCATCAAACTTTACACAGCTTAACGAATTAGACGGAATTGCAGAGTTGGTAGTTTTATAGTTAATCCAACTGCCTGCGCCCAGGTAGGCAATCAATCCACCGGCAGGTGCCGATAACCATGCATTACCAGAGTTATCAAAATCAATCCCTGAAATAGAGTTGTCAGGAAAGCCTGAATTTGCTATGGTATAGGTTGTAAAAAGGGTATCGTCAGTTACGATAGTTAGACCACCATTAATAGTGCAAATGTACTTCTGCTGGTCATCTCTAATTTTAACGGCACTAATGCTGTTAGAAGCAAGATTGGAATTAAAAAAATCGTAAACTGTAAAATCTGATCCGTCAAAAACAGCAAGGCCACCTATTGTAGCGCACCATTCTTTACCAGCACTATCAATCGCAATGCCTCTTACATAATCAGCACTTAGCTGTGTATTGGATGTGTTCCACGTAGTCCAGTTAGTGCCATCAAACTTTGTAAGTCCACCATTTTGAGTCCCTATCCATTTTACATTGGCACTATCAATGGTAATGGCGCGCACAGCATTATCAGGCAAGCCGCTGTTGGTCATATCATAAACCGTCCAGTTAACCCCGTCAAAAGAAGCCATGCCATAATCGGTACCAATCCATTTCACATTGCCGGCATCAATGGTAATGCATCGAACTGTATTATCAGGCAGTGATGAGTTGGTATAGTTATACGTTGTCCAGGTGCCTTGTGAATATGTAAACAGCGGGAAAAAAATAAACAGCAAGCATTTAAGTAAGTTATTAATCATGAGTTATTGTATCATATTAAAGAAATAAAGATACGAAATACGTTAAACAATAAGCTATTTGCAAAAGCAGTCAGACAAATTATAGGAAGACTCTTATTATTTTCCCCAACAAATCATTAGTTATTTACATTTGCGAACTCACTTTGTTTCCTTTATGAAACGACCCGGAATATTTCTGCTTTTATTTTTGGTTTTCTTTTGCTCTATCTGCCTTGCGCAGGATAAGCAAACAGATAGCTTAAAAGCAGTTTTGGCCAATGCACCCGAAGATTCAAATAAAGTAAACACATTGATCGCTCTTAGCAAAAGTTATTTCAGCACTTCGCCCGATGAAGCTTTACGTCTCGGTATAGCAGCTAAAGAACTCTCCGAGAAAATAAATTATAAAAAAGGCATTGCACTTGCTTTAAAAAACACCGGGCTCACTTATTATAAGCAAGGTAAGTATGTGGAGGCTCTTGTTGATTGGGAACAGTCGAAAAAAATATTTGAGAATATTGATGATAAGAAAGGCGTAGCAAATATGTTAAGTAATATCGGCATCATTTATTTTGACCAGGCTGATGACGAGAAGGCTCTTGATTTTAATTTAAAATCACTCAAGATCGCTGAAGAAATAAAAGATTCGATGCGAATTATGACTGTGCTTGTAAACATTGGCGGCATTTATGGTAAGAAGCGCGCCACTTATGATCAGGCAATTGATTACGATAAGAAGGCATTGCCTTACAGCGAAGCATTTGAAGATAATGATGCCATAGGAACAATCACCGCCAATCTTGGCGAGATTTATCTTAACAGGGGCGATGATACCACTGCACTTTATTATTTTGAAAAATCTTTAAAGGCCTATGAAGGTTCTGAGAATGTTCCGTATTCATTAAACTATATTGGTAAAGTATATGCTAAGCGAGGTGATTATAATAAAGCCATCAGCTTTCAGAAAGATGCTTATGAGAAAGCAAAAAAACTCGACTCGAAATTAGATATGGCAAAGTCGCTCGAGGGGTTAGCGGAAACGTATCAGCACAAAGGGGATATACAGTTAGCGCTTGAAACATACAATGAGGCTGAAACTTTAACGAGTGAAATAGGAGCCAATCTCGAATTAAAAATTGCTTACGAAGGTTTGGCTACTGCTTATGCAAAAATGAAAGATTACAGTAATGCATTCAAATACCAAACACTTTTATTAGGAATTAAAGACACACTTTATAATATTGATACAGATAAAAAACTTGGAACGCTGCTTTTCAATTTTGAGAATGAAAAAAAACAAGCACAAATCAACTTGCTTACAAAAGACAAAGAAATTCAACAGCAGGAAATCAAACGCCAAAAAATAGTACGTAATGGTTTTATTGGGGGCTTTGCAATCGTGTTATTATTTGCAGTAGTGTTTTTATCGCAACGCAATCGCATTTCGAAAGAGAAAAAACGGAGCGATGAATTGTTGCTCAACATTCTTCCCGAAGAAACTGCAGAAGAATTGAAGGCAACAGGATCAGCAAAAGCAAAAAGCTTTGATTTGGTAACTGTTATGTTTACCGACTTTAAAAATTTTACCCAGGTAAGCGAAAGGCTCAGTGCCGAAGAATTGGTTCACGAAATTAATCATTGTTACAGCGAATTTGATAAAATTGTAATCAAGCATGGAATTGAAAAAATAAAAACCATTGGCGATTCGTACATGTGTGCAGGCGGATTGCCCACCGTCAACACATCGCATCCTGATGATGTGGTAAAAGCAGGATTGGAAATGCAGGATTTTATAGCGCGAAACAATCATGAGCGATTAGCAAAAGGGCAACCGTTTTTTGAATTACGACTCGGCATTCATACCGGCCCATTAGTGGCAGGAATAGTAGGTATCAGAAAATTTGCCTATGATATATGGGGTGACACCGTAAACATTGCTTCGCGAATGGAAAGCAGCGGTGAGGTGGGCAAAGTAAATATAAGCGGTACCACTTATGAACTTGTGAAGGATAAATTTGCATGTATTTATCGGGGTAAAATAGTGGCAAAGAATAAAGGTGAAATTGATATGTATTTTGTGGAGAAGGCGATTTAATAAACGGAAAGACAATGGATTTTATTGATTACTATAAAACATTAGGCGTTGAAAAAAATGCAACGGCTGATGATATAAAAAAGGCGTACCGCAAATTGGCGCGCAAGCATCATCCCGATGTTAATCCAAATGATAAAGATGCCCACCGTAAATTTCAGCAGATCAATGAAGCCAACGAAGTTTTAAGCGATCCTGTTAAGAGAAAGAAATATGATGAGTATGGCAAAGACTGGCAACATGCCGATGAGTTTGAAAAAACACGTCACCAGCAAAGGCAACAACCATTCGGCCAGGGGCGGCAAACCTACACAGGTGGCGCAGAGACAGGTGAAGATTTTTCAGATTTCTTTCAATCTGTTTTTGGTGGTGAATTTGGTGGTGGCGCAGGGCGCAGGGCTCAAACAAAATTCAGAGGGCAGGATTATAATGCCGAATTAAAACTAAGGCTCGAAGATGTTTTTACAACACATCAGCAAACATTAACTGTAAACGGGAAAAAAATCCGCATCACTATTCCTGCCGGAATTGAGAATAATCAAAATATAAAAATTGCAGGTCATGGTGGCGAAGGAATTAACGGTGGCCCTAACGGTGATCTATACATAACTTTTTTAATTGAGAATCATCCCCGCTTTAAACGCTCAGGCAGCGATCTCCACACCACTATAGAAATTGATTTATACACCGCGGTTCTTGGTGGCGAAGTAACTGTGGACACGCTTAGCGGAAAAGTGAAACTAAAAGTTGCACCCGAAACTCAGAATGGTACTAAAGTAAAATTGAAAGGCAAAGGGTTTCCTGTTTACAAACAGGAAGGAAAGTTTGGGGATCTCTACATTACATTCACGGTAAAAATTCCAATCAACCTTAATGCTAAACAAAAGGAGTTGTTTGAAGAGTTAGCTAAACTATAAACGGAATAAGTTTGTAAATGTAATTTGAACAGATAAGTTATGAGTAGCAGAGAAACCTTAGTAGAAATTAACCAGCCCGCCAGGCAACCTTATTACCTTATTTTCCCGGAAGATAAGGTAATAAGGTTTTGCTATGAGTGTCCTCCTTTTCTACTAAGGTTCAAATTTAATTTAAGGTTTTTGTACAGCACTGAATTACCCTGCTCATTTTAAAATCCTGATTTATTAAAACACTAACAATGGAAAAAGAATCACTCATAGCTGTAAGCGAATTTTGCACAATTCATCATATCGAATTTTCATTTGTCAATTCATTAAATGAATATGGTCTTATTGAAATTATCGAAGTTGATGATACCCGGTTTATTCCCGAAACACAATTGCTTATGCTCGAAAAAATTGTAACCCTACACGATGAGTTAGGAATAAACCTTGAAGGAATAGATACCATCAATCATTTGCTTAATATAATAAACGACATGCAAAGCGAATTAACCGCACTAAAAAACAGGCTCCGTTTTTACGAAGACTTTGAATAACAACTCATGCCATTAGAAATTTTTGGATACATCGCAGCCGTTATCATGGGTATAACTCTGGGGTTAGTCGGTGCAGGAGGTTCCATTCTTACAGTTCCTGTTTTGGTTTATTTGTTTTCAATTGATGCTGTGCTTGCTACCACTTATGCACTTTTCATTGTAGGCATTACCGGTTTCACCGGCTCTTTGCGACATATCAATACAGGCAACATTAATTTAAAAACAGCATTATTATTTGGCACTCCATCCATTGCAAGCGTTCTCATAACGCGCGCCTTTGTGCTACCTGCAATACCTGCAGTATTGTTTACAGCGGGTAACTTACAGGTTACCAAATCAATTGGCATACTGCTGTTTTTTGCAGTTATTATGTTGATGGCTTCATTCTCAATGATTGCACGACCTATTGCAGTTAAGCCCGATGATCATCCACAAAGAGATAGTTATTTTTTGTCTGTGATCGGTTTAGGAGTGGGCTTTATTACAGGTTTGGTTGGAGCAGGCGGAGGTTTCTTAATCATTCCTGCATTAATATTTTTTGCGGGCCTCCCCATGAAAAAAGCAGTAGGCACATCGCTCATTATTATTGCAGCTAACTCATTCATAGGTTTTGTAAGCAGCTTAAAACATGATGCTGTAATTGACTGGAAGTTTCTCATCCTCTTTTCGGCCATGGCCATCATTGGTATTATAACAGGAAGCGCACTTGCAAAAAAAATACCGGGTGAAAAACTAAAATCTGCTTTCGGTTGGTTTGTGCTGGCTATGGGAGTTTATATAATAATTAAGGAGACGGTGGGGAGGTAAGTCCATTATACTAATCCTGTTTTATCAGAAAAGTACAATAATGAAAGCTTACGGATTAAACCTTTTATCACCTGTTTATTTTTAAATTATATTTGAAACGCAAATATTAAAATTATGGCTCCTACAGCATTTACATTTAGTGGTATAAAAGTTTACATTTACCCTGATGATCATTTACCCGTTCATATTCATGCTATTTATGCCGAATATGAAACGGTGTACGAATTAATAATAGATTCAGGTAAACTAATTAATATTGATATCAGACCCGGTTATAGTAATCCATTACCACCGGTTCAACATAAGAAAGTAATTAAGTTTTTAAAGAAACATTTTAAAACCGTTATCGCTCAATGGACAGAATTAGTAATTTTCAAAAAACAAATAAAGGTAAAGCGAATCAGTGGCCTTTAATTACTGATGTTGAATATGCCGGTGATTATTATCTCTATGTAAAACTTAGCGATGAATCAGCGCGTATGATCAATATGTATCCCATGATATGCAGTGCCGATATGTATAAACCTTTTCTCAATAAATCTTCATTCCGTAAATTTAAATTTACAGACAAAACCATTTACTGGCCTGGTAATGTTTTAGATCGGCACATAAAACATATTTTATAATGAACCCTCTTTGCTGCCTTGGCATTTTATCTTATGCCTTTCGATTTAAGTATTTTGAAACTCGAGCTGAAGATTGCTTTAGCAAGTGAGTTCGCTCACTTCCCCTCCACCTTCAAAACCTCCAACAAAAAAGTATCACGATAATCAGCATCGCCTTTTTCATCTTTGGTTAGCTTCAAAACCCGGAAGAGTTCATTATGCCCCTTTTTACGTATTTCAAGATATGTGAAACCCTTCCTCTTTTTTACACTGATTTTTCTAATGTCTTTTTTCAGATAGCCTGAATCATAAATATCTTTTGAGTCGTTCCATTTATAAGTTTCAGCAAAATGATTGTTGCTTGTAAAATTCCATGCAAACGTGGTATCACATTCAAGTGGATTAAGGTATGCTGAGTGAATTACCAGGGTATCATTTACAACCCGCACGGTTGCGTTCTGGCAAAAGCTAAGGTAGCTTCCCTTTTTAAAGAGTTTGTTTATTGCAGTGATAACACTATCTGTCTGACCAAAAATAGTTAGTGAACTAACAAGAAATACAAAAGCTGTTGTTATGATTCGTTTTGTCATTTATGTTTTGATGTCATGAACAAACCTACTCAAAACTTTCGCTCTTCCAACATCCCGCCACAGCGGGGATACATTGTAGAAAATTATTATTCAGATTCCGATTATTGTTATTATTGTGACAGTAATCGGAACTTTTTTTGTCAAAAATTTCGTCATTACTTCGTGTTCCGTTCAGTTGAAAGCACTAACTTAAAAACTGATTAATAAAATGAATGAAATAACCTTCAAAGAAATTGTTTCGATAATTCTTTTTAAACCTACAACTGAAATAGACCTTCTTTTAAATCAACCAAAGTTTAAACACGTTTACATATTTCCGGTCTTATATGGAATTTTTTTAGGAATGTATCTGGCCGCTGGCCAGGTTGGACTTTCAAACCTGCAACATTTGATAAGCGTCTCAATCGGTTCAATTCTTTCCAAGACTCTTTTCGTAGTTTTATTTTGTTTTATCTACTCATGGTTGGTTCTGTTTATAAGCAACTCACTCCAGGGAACTGCAAACTTTAACATGACATTCGGATTAATGTCCTACTCAATGATTCCGATGGTTATCGGATCAATATTACATTTAGTATTTTTTTTGATTGGATATTCATGCGCACCTTTAATTCAGTCAGATGCTATGCTAACTATAATGATTCGTTTTATTTTTTTAAGCCAATTTGTATTTGTTCTTTGGTCCGTATTTATTCTCGTAATAGGAAATGCATTTATAAATAGTTTTTCCATGACAAGATCATTAATATCATCAGCAGGGTTAATCATTCTATTTGCTGCATGGATAATTTTCAGAAAATGAAATTTAATGCTCCGCTTTCGCGGGAAATAATTCCGATAGCAAATCAAGTTCCGATTATTGTTATTATTGTGACAGTAATCGGAATTTTTGTTGGGAGAAAACTCTGATAATAACATCCCTCGCTACCGCAATGAAAACCATGACGAAAAATTTAATTCTATTTGTCCTAATAATAGGTCTGGTGATTACAAGTTGTCATAAAGAGAATCAAGGACAGAATATTTACGTGAAAAATAATTCAAGTGAAGCAATTTATTATTTAGAATCTTTTTCTTTTCCGGACTCTACTCTTAAAGGTAACGAAATAGAAAAACCAGGGGAAGGCGACAAAATAAAGCCAAGTGAAGAAGGAGCTATAATTGCTGGCAGAGGTGTTTTTGGTCTAAATGCAACCTTTCAAGTCTTTATTTTCAGCGCAGATACTATAGAGAAAGAACCTTGGGATACCATAGTGGCACAATATAAAATACTTAAACGATACCAATTTACGGAAACAGATTTGGAAACAAGTAACTGGACTGTGACTTATCCGTAAAGCAAATACTGCACTACTCTCGCTCCCGCCAGCATCTTGCTGGTGGTGCAACAAAGCATTTCCAAAAAGTTATCGCTTTCGCGGAATGTGATGCCGATTGCAAATCAAATTCCGATTATTGTTATCATTGTAACGATAAAATGAAACCAATTCTAATCATCACATTCATTTTTATAATTAATTCTATGAACCCCTTATGCGGACAAAAGGGTTTTGAATTCAGTGGCGGTGGTGGATTAGTCTTACATCCTATTCTTTGCGATACTTATGTAAAATATGATTCAACTGCTAATCCGGTTTCCAATGGAACTAATAGTTATGTGAGTTTTAAAAATAAGAGTTCTATAACGTGGATGGCTGGTGGCGAGGCAGATTATTATTTCAATAAATATTTTTCAATTGAAGGAGGATTATGTTTTCATAAATTAAAAATGAGTAGAGAGGGAAACCCTGATTCAGTTCTTAAATATAGTACTTTTTCAAATAATCCGGGTGTTAAAGAAGATGTAAGCACTTCAGTCTTTTCAATTCCAGTCGGTTTAGGCCTGAGTCTTAAACGATTCACATTATATACAGAAATTTTATTCCCGATTTATGTAAATGAAGTTACCACATCTATCATGTACGATGATCAAATATATAAATCAGAAAATAATACTAAACACTACTATAAAAGACTTAACATTAAAATCTGCTACAGCATACCAATAAATGAGAAAATACAAATCAGGCCTTTTTTCTCGTGGTATAATACAACAGGTAAATGCCCAAACAATTTTTTTATTGTAGGTTTTGAAGGTAAGTGGATTTCAAGAAAACGATAATCACGCTCATGACTCTCGCTCCCGCCAGCATCTTGCTGGTGGTGCAACAAATCATTTCAAAAAAGTTATCGCTTCCGCGGAATTTTTGTTGGTATGTTTTTAAGTTAGGTGTAATAAAATGAAAGAACTAAAGTATATTTTGACACTTGCTTTTTTGACACTTCTTTTTGCTTGCTCATACAACGTTAAAAATTCCGGAACAGCTACAAATGACAAAAGCATTTTTCAGAATTCATTTCAACATGGGGACGGAATAAGTGACTCAATAGTACTTGCAAAGACTGATACTTCAGATAACGGCTTTTACGGTAAAATTTTAATCTTTAGAAAGAAGAAGTTAGTTTTTGAGTACACTGAAAAAGATTTAGAAATAACCGGAATGTCTTATAGTATTTTCGTTGAACAAGAAATTTTATTTCACAAAGAATACTTTTATATTTTTAAATTACCCGGTGCACCGAGTCCTGACAATTATTTAGTTATTAAGACCACACCTGATACAACTTTCTTGTTCGGAATTACAGAACCAAATTCAGCAGAAATTTTTGGAGATATTGACAACGATGGAAAATTTGAAATAGGTGGTTGGTCTGACTGGTGCGAAGAAGATGAAACACACAAATGCCCTGACTTAAGTTTGTACAAAGTTTTTGAAATAGACTCAGGTTTTCTTACAGACACAACCCTGACAAATTATTTTAGACATTTCATGAAGAAATGAAAATTATCATGTTGGCTACATTTAGCTCATGCCATTAAAGAAACTTGCAAACTCCAAACCTTTTTTACCTTTGGCAACCTTTTCAAAAAAATACAACAATCATTATGACTAAAATTCATGCAGCTATAACGGCTGTAAACGGATGGGTTCCTGATTACGTGATGGATAACCACGAACTCGAAAAATTTGTGGATACCAATGATGAGTGGATACAAACCCGCACCGGAATTAAAGAGCGAAGAATATTAAAAGGCGAAGGCAAAGGGGTATCAGATATTATGGTACCTGCCATCGAAGGTCTTTTAAAAAAGCGCGGCATCAGTGCCACCGAAATTGATTTAATAATATGCGCCACTACTACACCTGATTTTGTTTTTCCGGCCACGGCCAATGTTGTTGCCGATAGAATAGGTGCTATTAATGCATGGGGATATGATGTAAGTGCGGCCTGCTCAGGCTTTTTATTTTCGCTTGTAACAGGTTCGCAGTTTATCGAAACCGGTAAGTTCAAAAAAGTACTCATAGTAGGAGCCGATAAAATGTCGAGCATCTTAAACTACCAGGACCGCGCCACCTGCATCATTTTTGGCGATGGTGGTGGTTGTGTTTTATTAGAACCAAATGAAGAGGGTCTTGGTCTGCAGGATTCGCTGCTTAAAAGTGACGGAAGCGGACGTGCTTACCTGCATCAGAAGGCAGGAGGCAGTGTAAAACCAGCAACACATGAAACAGTAGATGACCGTGAGCACTTTGTTTACCAGGAAGGCAAAACAGTTTTCAAATTTGCTGTAACCAATATGGCCGAAGCATGTGTACAGATAATGGATCGCAATAATTTAAAAGCAAATGATATTGCATGGCTTGTTCCACACCAGGCCAACAAGCGCATAATAGAAGCCACGCGCGAGCGCATGGGCATACCCGAAGATCGTGTAACCATTAACATTCAAAAATATGGCAATACTACCAATGGCACCATTCCGTTATGTCTGTGGGAGTGGGAGGATAAATTCAAAAAAGGCGATAACATAATACTTTCTGCATTTGGCGGAGGTTTTACATGGGGAGCAATATATCTCAAGTGGGCATATTAAGTTGGTTGATGGTTTTTAGTTACCGAATCATAAAATCAAAAATTGTAAACAGATTGCTTCGTTACTCGCAATGACAAAAGTTGTAAACAGAAAATATTTCTACTTTCGCTCTCTCCATTAATTCTCCCGATGTATCGGGACTAAAAACGTTCTTATTCAAAACCCTTAAGTAATGAACAAAAAAGAAATAGAAGAACTCATTAAATTTGTTTCAAAAGCAGGTGTAACAGAAGTAAGTCTGGAGCAAAAAGATTTCAAGATCACTATAAAAAATGAAATCAAAATTCGCGAACAGGTTATGGTACAAGCAGCACCTGCACATGTTGTTCACGCCCCTGCACCAGCGGCAGTGGCAGCGGCAGTAGCGGCAGCACCGGCAAAACTTATAACCGATGATGAGTCGCGCTACATTACAATTAAGTCACCTATGATCGGAACATTTTATCGCGCATCATCGCCCGATAAACCCAACTTTGTAAACGTAGGCGATGAGATAAAAGCCGGCAAGCCAATTTGCATCATAGAGGCTATGAAACTATTTAACGAAATAGAATCGGAAGTAACAGGAACGATAGTAAAATGCCTTGTTGAAAATGCATCGCCTGTTGAATATGATCAGGTTTTATTTTTAGTTGATCCAAATTAAAGCCCCTGCCCCCAAATATGTTTAAAAAGATACTAATAGCCAATCGTGGTGAAATTGCTTTGCGAATCATTCGCACCTGCAAGGAGATGGGCATTAATACTGTTGCGGTTTATTCAACAGCCGATAAAAGCAGCCTGCACGTTCGCTTTGCTGACGAGGCGGTTTGCATTGGGCCACCACCATCGCGCGATTCGTATTTGAATATGGCTAACATTATTGCTGCGGCAGAAATAACCAATGCAGATGCAATACATCCCGGTTATGGATTTCTTTCTGAGAATTCGCGCTTCTCGGCAATATGTGCAGAGAATGGTGTAAAGTTTATTGGCGCCACTCCCGATCAGATAGATCAGATGGGTGATAAATCAAATGCCAAAGACACCATGAAAAAAGCCGGTGTGCCAACAATTCCCGGTTCTGAAGGTTTATTGGAGAGTGTTGCACAGGGTCTTGAAATAGCGGAAGGCATTGGTTATCCCGTAATCATAAAAGCAACTGCCGGTGGCGGTGGTCGTGGTATGCGCATTATATGGAAGCCCGAAGATTTAGAACCGGCCTGGGATTCGGCACGACAAGAGGCAGGTGCAGCTTTTGGCAACGATGGCATGTATATGGAAAAATATATTGAAGAGCCACGTCATATCGAAATACAAATTGCAGGCGATCAATATGGCAAGGCATGTCACCTGAGTGAACGCGATTGTTCCATTCAACGCAGGCATCAGAAATTATTGGAAGAAACGCCATCACCTTTTATGACAGCACAGCTTCGCGAAGCAATGGGCGAGGCAGCCATCAAAGCTGCAATGGCTGTGAAGTACGAAGGTGTAGGAACGGTAGAGTTTTTAGTGGATAAGAACCGCAATTTTTATTTCATGGAAATGAATACGCGTATCCAGGTAGAACATCCGATTACGGAGGAGGTTATTAACTACGATTTGATAAAAGAACAAATTAAAATTGCTGCAGGAGTTCCTATAAGCGGAAAAAATCATTACCCGACCATGCATGCAATTGAGTGCAGGATAAATGCAGAAGATCCGCAAAATAATTTTCGCCCGTGTCCCGGAAAAATTACTAACCTTCACGTTCCCGGTGGTCATGGAGTGCGTGTGGATTCTCATGTTTATGCAAGTTATGTCATTCCATCCAATTACGATTCGTTGATCTCAAAACTCATCACCATAGCACAAACACGCGAAGAAGCAATTCAAACTATGGAGCGTGCATTGAGCGAGTACATTATTGAAGGAGTAAAAACAACCATTCCTTTTCATCAAAAACTGATGCAGGATGAAAATTTCCGCAAAGGAAATTACACCACAAAATTTTTAGAGAGCTTTAAGTTTGACTGAAAATAAAAACGTCCCGGTAAAATTTTATCGGGACGTTTTGCTGAACATCAGTAATGTTTAATATTCTTTTGCAGGCAAAAACTTATGTAGGTAAAATGTTCCGAAAGGCAAGAGTGATAATAAGAAAAGAATTATGCTTTTCGAAAAGGCAAGCTTGAATTTAAAATAAACAGCCGCCAATAAAATAACATAAGCTATAAATAATACCCCATGAATACTGCCCACTATCCTAACAGCCAAAGGCATATCAAAAAAATATTTTAAAGGCATTGCGATAAATAATAAAACAAGGAATGAGACACCTTCAATATGTCCCGTATTAATAAATTTTTGACGAATATTTTTCATGGTGGTAAATGTAACAGTAACCATTTTGCAAATGGATTTGATTGAAAATAAAAAAGGTCCGGGTAAAATTTATATCGGGACGTTTGTTTAATAGAGAAAGTTGTTTTCGCTTGATCTAAAAGATGGTTTTAATGACTGATAACAACCTTCTCAAATTCTGTATTTCCTTTTTCCCTGATCTTTAAAAAATAAATTCCGTTTGGAATTTTATTTACATCAATCAAAACTTCTTTTGATAAA
>JBDTRM010000051.1:0-95290 GCA_039931675.1 Bacteroidia bacterium
ACGCTATCATCCGGGTGGCGCATTGGGAAAAAAATTATATTTAAAAGTTGGTGATGTTTATCCTAACAATGCAAAGCCACAGGTAAGTTTAAATGATGATGTTCGCAAAGTGATCATTGAAATTTCATCAAAACGTTTGGGAGCAACTGCAGTTGTTGATAAAAATAAATTAGTCGGTATAATTACCGATGGTGATTTGCGGAGAATGATGGAAAAAAATGAATCGTTTGAAAAATTAAAGGCAAAAGATATCATGAGTGCAAATCCAAAATCAGTTACTGCCGATACACTTGCCAATGATGCATTTCAATTAATGAAAGCAAAAAACATCACGCAATTAATTGTTGCTGATAAGAACAGGTATTTAGGTTTTGTTCATTTACATGATTTTTTGAAGGAAGGAATTTTTTAGGATTGCCACTAAGACACTAAGGCACTAAGTTCTTTATACTTTTCTTCGTGCCTTAGTGTCTTAGTGGCAACAACTTTTTTGAATAAAAATTAATTTGAAGATTTTACAAGAGAGGAGAAAATAAATTTTGTTTGGAATATTTAATCGCAGCAGCAGGAAGGTAGTAGAAGGAGAGATGTCTTTTCTACAGCATCTCGAAGCGTTAAGATGGCATTTGGTTCGTGCTACAATTGTAGTATTACTTTTAGCATTGGTTGCTTTTTTTAATAAAGATTTACTTTTTGACGGAATAATATTAGCTCCCAAGAAGCCTGATTTCCCTACTTATCGCGCCATGTGCTGGCTCGCTGAAAAACTATCTGTTGATGATCTATGCATTAAAGAATTGCCTTTTAAATTACAGTCAACTGAACTTGCACAGCAGTTTACGTTGCACATGTGGGTGGCATTTATTGCAGGATTAATTATTGGATTTCCTTATGTGCTATGGGAGATATGGCGATTTATAAAACCCGCACTTTCTGAAAAAGAAAAAAGTTACACTTCGGGTGTTGTATTTTTTGCTTCACTGCTTTTTTTCCTCGGAGTATTATTCGGTTACTATGTTATTGCACCGTTATCAATTAATTTTTTGGGGAGTTATTCAGTAAGTTCAGAAGTTCAGAACATCTTTACCATTGATTCTTTTATTTCAATAATCACTATGCTCACTATTGCTGCCGGTGTGGTTTTTCAATTACCTATAGTAGTTTATTTTCTTTCGAAGATTGGTTTACTCACACCTGCATTTATGCGTGCTTATCGCAAACATGCAATTGTTGTTATCCTGATTATTGCAGCAGTTATCACTCCATCGCCTGATGTTACATCTCAACTGCTTGTTGCATTGCCGCTTTTGCTGCTTTATGAAATTTCGATTTTAATTGCTGCTGTGGTAAACCGTAACAGTAAAAAAATTGTAAACTGATTTTCGGTTTTTATGAACTTTTTTTTTAATAGGCACATCCTGTTAACTTTGCGGGTTCAATTATTACCCTCCTTAGGGTTGATTTTAGTTAAACCTCAAAACAAATAAGTTCATGAAAAAATCTTTAGGTAACCTATGTGGTAAAAGTTATTGTGCGTTTGTTTCTTTTATTCTGATGACGAACATTTTGTTTGTTTCAAACAAAGCTGCTGCGCAACCAGCGAATTATATAAACGAGCCATTTGCAACAAGCATTCCTTATAATATTGCCAATCCGGGATTGCGCGTTAGCACCACAGACTGGATACAGCAACAAACAGCCGGAGCATTTGGCGCTCCAAACGATTTTGAATGGATTAATGCAGGAGCTTTTCCTGTTGCTGCAAATCAAAACTTCAGTGGGCTAAGTTCAGGAGCAGGTTTTGTGAGATACATCAATCGCACTGCTGCATTTCCTGCTGTATCAGGTGCGGCTAATGGCGATGCTGCTGCACTTATCACCCGTGCACTCGATTTTTCAGGTCACACTGTATATAATGCCGGTGCTGACACATTAAGTATTTCTTTTTACAGAGACAACACTGCCGGGGCACTTCTTAATATTTTAGATTACATTGAAGTTTATATTAATACCGAACCTTCATTAACCGGTGCTACCTTACTTGCCGAAAAAAATTCAGGTCTCAATAAAATTTATCGCTCATCAACACAGGCGCCTTTTGCGGCTGGCCCGGGATGGAATCGTTATCGCTACACTATTCCTAATACTTCTGATTATGTAAGTGGAACAGGTGGAACAAGTAATGCTTATATAATAGTAGTTGCACACAGTGCGGGCGGTAATAATATTTATCTTGATAATTTTAATTTACCACAATGGCCAACGCCAATGCAGGTTCAAAGCGCTACTTTGATTTACCAGGATGACAATGACATTGCAAAAAGCACCACTAATAATTTATTGCTTGGAGTTAAAGTGATCACAAAGGGAAGCACATCACCATTAAAATTAGATGCAGCAACTTTTTCGTCAAGCGGAAGTACTAACTGGACTGCTGACGTATCAGCAGCACACAGTTATTATACGGGCGGATCATCTTACTTCACTACCACAGGCGGTGCGGTAACCATGCCTGCTTTGGGTTCAAGCGGACCCGGGATAGGGCTATTTAATTTTGGATGGTGGTTGCCAGGGTGCCCTGATCCTGGGACACCTGTTGTAATGACACTAAATCCCGGCACTGAAAATTACATTTGGTTTGCCGTGGATGTTTCACCAACTGCTATAACCGGAAATTTTATTGGTGCAGATTTTCAGTTCGCAACAGTTCGTCCCGGAGGAACCTGTACATTTTATGGCAATAATATTTCAAGCACTAACCTTGTAACTAATCCTATACCACCGCAAACATTTGGTAAGGCGAGATTAATAGGTCCTTCATACGCAATTCCAAGTTACATTAATGGTACAGCTAATACTCCCAATGATTGTATCAGCACAGTTTACATGCCAGGCGATAACGGAACGCAAATCAGTAATTATGATCATGATTTTGCATGCAGCACTTGTGTGGCAAATTTTGGCCAACCGCAATATTGTGTGCGCATTGCTTGCCAACCTCCATCATATACCAATTTCTCCCCGCTCAACCAGGGCACTTTTAAAAATCGTTTCGTTCAGGTTACTGCAGGCTTTGGTATCCGAACTGGAGGTTCATCATACATATTAAAAGGCCAGGCAGGATTATGGGCTTATAACTCCAATAATATTGCTGTTTTTATTGATTGGAATCACGATGGCGATTTTGATGACAAGTATCATGGCACTACGGGAGTTCCCGCGCAAGATGTTGACATATCTGAAAATTACGGAACTCATACAATGTTGAATGGCGATATGAATAGTTATCCTGTTGCTGCATGGCCTGCAAATACAACATGGATAATTAATGTACCTGTTAAAACTGATATAGTTATAGATTTGAATGACCCTGCACAATTGCCAAATAACAGCGTCTCTCCGATTTTTCTTGGAAATGTAAGAATGCGTATTCGCGAGGTTTTTGCCATTACCAATATCCATCCTTTTGTTCAATATACTTATGGCGAAGCAGAGGATTACACCTTGCAGGTACTGGATAATTGCCCTGCACCTGCCGCTAACTATCGCAAATGGATTGGCAACACCAGCGATTGGAATGACCCGACAAATTGGTGCCCGTCAATACCAACCATAAACGAAGATGCATTAATACCTTTATTAGATACAGCATTTTTTTATCCTGAAATTAAAGCCAACACAACAGCGATATGCAACAATTTAAAATTGCAATCGAATGCATCGGGTATAGGAGCGAAGTTAAATATTGATGCATATCAAAACAGTTCGCTCACAGTAGCCAATGATGTTTTAATCGGCAATGGTGCACCTGCGGCCGGTTCAACAGCATCAATAACGGTTAAAAGTAATTTGTCTAAAACGTTAACTATTCCTTCTAAATCATCAGTGCCACCATTAGGATTAGCATTGCAACCGCAAACGCCTTTCAGAACAAATGCTCAGGCAAAAACACAAATTGTTTATTCAGCAACTGAATTGGCAAGTACTTATGGCTGGAAAGCGGGTGATGTTATTGATCAAATAGGTATCGAAGTTAATTCAATAAGCGGTGGTGCCGCTCCTTCCGATTATCCTGATTTCAGAATACAAGCCTTCCTTATTAATGGATCTTCGCCTCAACCAACATTTCCATTTCCTCCAACCGCAAATACAAAAATTGCGATTGCAGCAGGTGATCCCAATGTGGTGGCAGGCTGGCCGAAAACAATTTTCAGTGCTTCACCTCTAACTTTGAATATGCCGAATGCAACGGGTGGCACGCAGGCCAATGGAAATTATCAAACGTTTGATCTTAATCCTGGTACGTTTATATGGGATGGTACAAGCCATGTGGTTTTATCATTTGAATTTAAAACAACTGCGGGTGCATCACCGGCAAAAAATTATGTTTTGTATAATGAACCGAATGGAATCTTTAACACACTCTCAGTAAACTACAGCACGGCAGGTACTATAATAACCGGCTATAACATAGACGGTGCATCTCATTATACCGGTGGCGTGCAGGCAGGAATTACAGCAAGTGTTTCAAATAACCGTCCACGATTAGATTTCAAATTTCATCGTAATTATCAAACCTTTCCAATCAATGTTGGCGGTGACTGGATGAACAGGGGTGATAGCGTAAACGGTTTTATCGCAGGTAAGAGTGAAGTCATTTTTAACGGAAGTGCCGTTGCAAGTATTAATGGACTCTCAACAACATTTAATCAGTTGACTATTGATAAATCTATCAATTCACAAACAGTTTCGCTTTATGCTGATGCAAGTGTTGATTCAATTCTAAACCTGAATAAAGGCAGGTTGCTTTTGAATCAAAAGGTGCTTACTGTAAATAATAATGCTGCCAATGCAATTGTAAAAAATACAGGAGTAATAGTAAGCGAGTCGCAATACGCACCTTATGGTTACGTGAACTGGAATGTGGGAGGCGATTATACTCAGCACGTTTTTCCTTTCGCAAATATGGGTGGCAGCAATATTCCTTTTGTGTATAAACAGATTACGGGCAATGCAGGTTATGTAATGGCTTCCACTTACAAAAGCAATATAAATAATCTTCCGTATCCAACAGGAGTTACCAATGTTGATGATACCAATGGAATAAATAATAAAGCTTACACCGTTGATCGTTTCTGGACAGTTACACGTACCGGAACAACAGGCAATGCACAACTCAGGTTTTCATATAAAAATACTGATGCTCCTGCGCCCATCACAGCAGGAAACTTAGAAGCTAATCGTTATAATTTCGCAACAAATCTTTGGCAGCGATTTAGCAATATTCAAAATAATATTACCGGAACATTGGTGAGCAGTGTTACAATAAATAATGTAGCTGCTGCGAAATTGGTTGGCGGAGTTTGGGCTTTAAGTGATGTAAGTAGTCCGCTTCGTTTGACATCGCCTTTACAGCCGTTAGCCGATATTTATCCAAATCCTTTTGATGATTTTGTGAAAGTGAATCTTAAAGAAAATATTTATGAAGAAGTCAGCTATGTAATTTATGATGCTACGCTGCGATTAGTTGCTGACGGCTCTTTGCAGCCCGGTGAATCTTTTATCAATACGCAAATGCTTGCACCCGGTACGTATATAGTTGGGCTAAAAACGGGCGAACAAAAACAACAACAGAAAATAGTGAAACTATAATTTAGTGCTTAATAATTTTTTTTAGTATATTCATCAAACATTTCAAACTTTATAATTAAAAGCCATGATACACAATAACAATTTCAAAGCTCATCCCGACCAAATCTTGACAAAAACATTGATTTTATTTTCAATTCTTTTTGTAATGATGATTCAATCAACATCTGCACAAACCTGCACATGGATTGGTAATACCACTGCATGGGATGATCCGAATAATTGGTCGCCAGGTATTCCGGCAATAAATAAGGATGCTGTTATTCCTGTTGTAAATGCACCTTTTGTTTACCCTGCAATTAATGAATTTACAAATGCGCAATGCCACAGTTTAAAATTAAAAGACAATGGAGCAGGCACAGGTTCGCTGTTGAATATTGATGCAATTAACTCAAGTTCCCTAACCATTGCCGATTCATTAATTATTGGTGACGGTGCTACAGGTGGTTCATCTGCTGCAATAAAAATTTCGAGCATCAATAATCCAACAGTTACAATACCTGGGGCAACTTCAGTTCCACCTGCGGGCTTAGCATTGACACCGCAAACTCCTTTTCGTGCAATAGCGCAATGTAAAACCCAGGTTACATACACAGCACAGGAATTGGCGGTAACCTATGGCTTGAAGAGCGGAACCGTAATTGATAAATTGTCATTTGTAGTAAACAGTATTTCTCCTGCACCGGCAGGACCGGCAACATTCCAAAATTTCAGAATCCAGGCTTTCTTAACTTCATCTCCTACCACATATCCTTTTCCACCTCCTTCAAGCATTAAGGTTGCAGTAATGTTTGGTGATGCTAGTGTTCTTGCGGGCTGGCCGAAAACCATTTTCAGTACATCATCTCTTGTTTTAAATATGCCTAATGCTACGGGTGGCACGCAGGCAAATGGAAATTATCAAACTCTTGTACTCAATCCAAATACATTGATTTGGGATGGGGTTAGTAATCTTGTTTTGTCTTTCGAATATAATACTGACACAGGTTCTGCTCCGCTGAAAAATTATGTTTTGTATGATGAAGCCGGAGCATCATTTAAAACGCTTTCTTTAAGTTATAACGTTGTTGGAACAATAATAACAGGATATAATATTGATGGTCTTAATCATTGGTCGGGTGGAGTTCAATATGGAATTGCTGCTAATACTTCCAATCAGCGTCCACGTATTGATTTTACAATTGCTAAAATATATCAACCATTTCCTATTAGCATTGGCGGGAATTGGATTAACAATAATGCAGGTGGTAATGGATTTTCAGCAGGTAATAGCATGGTAACATTTAATGGAAATGCCGATTCAAAAATTATGGGACAGTCAACTACATTTGATAAAATAACCATCAATAAATTATCTAATGCAAATAAAATTACGCTTTATAATAATATTACTGTTGACTCTGTATTAAATCTGAACAAGGGCAAACTATTCTTAAATCAAAATTTATTGAACGTAAATAATCCTGATGCTAATGCAATTACAAAAGTGAACGGAGCCATAGTAAGCGAATCGCAAAATGCACCTTATAGTTATATCAACTGGAATGTAGCTGATAATTATGACCAGCATGTTTTTCCTTTTGCCAATAGCACGGGCACTTATATTCCTTTTATTTACAAGCAAATAACTGGAAATGCAGGGTATGTAAAAGCTGCCACTTACAAAACCAATTTAAACAATCTTCCGTATCCCACAGGCGTTACCAATGTGAATGATACCAATGGAGTAAATAATAAAGCTTACACTGTTGATCGCTTCTGGGCTGTAAGCCGCACAGGAACAACAGGAAATGCACATCTCAAATTTTCTTATAAAAACACTGAAGCACCTGTGCCCATCACATCAGGAAATTTAGAAGCAAATCGTTATGATTTTTCAACCAACTTATGGCAGCGCTTCACTAATTTTCAAACCAATATTACAGGCGCAATGGTTAGCAGTTTAAAAATAAATAATGTTTCGGCAACAAACTTAGTTAATGGAATGTGGGCATTGAGCGATATGACCAGTCCATTAAGAATAGACAATTCAACAGAAAACTTTACTGAAATTTATCCGAATCCTTTTAACGATTATATTCATGTAGCACTTGATCCGAAACAAGAGACAGCAGTTGATTATATAATTTATGATGCAACTATGCGTGCGGTTGCTGAAGGAAAATTGAATGTTGGTGATGAAATAATAAATACTCAAAACCTTTCTCGCGGTGCTTATATATTGAAGATTAATTCAGGAGAATTAAATCTGCAACAAAAAATATTGAAGATGTAAGATCATATAAATTGAAAAACTAAAAGGCATTTCAGAAATTTCTGTGATGCCTTTTTTTATTTTGATTGTCCACACAAAACCCGTGAAGTTTAAAAAACTCACGGGTTGAAGGCGCACTTCAACTGAAAACGATTTCTTGCGGGTTAAAAGCTTGCTAATTTACTTAACCACAGAAAAAGTCTTTGATTCATTGTGGTTTTCGCAATTCCATTTCACCAAATAAACGCCTGTGGTAAAATCGCTTACATCAATAAGCATTTCATCAGATATTGATTTGCCTGTAAAAACAGTTTTTCCAAAAAGATCAAATACTTGAATAATTGATTCATCATCTGTAGGTAAATGAATGGTAACAGTATTAATTGCAGGATTGGGATAAACTGCCAAATGGTCTAATTCAACTTTGTTAGCCTGAATTGCAGCATTTTGATTTAGCCTGCATGGAGTAGTTACATTTTTAGCAGTAGAGGTTTTATTACCGCAACTGTTAGTAACCTTTACCTTATAGGTTCCGGCTGTTTTTGCAATATATGTTGAAGATGTTGCGCCTGAAATATTTATCCCGTCTAACTTCCACTGATATTTATATGCACCTGTATTTGCAGTAAGTGTTACACTATCACCTGCGCAAAATGCTAACGGGCCGCTTGCCGTTACAGTTACCACAGGAGTTGCGCAAGTTGTTTCTCCGGCACGTATCGGCAGGTTAACAACTGAATTAAACGCATAATCCTTTATCGTGAAATTGCCAAAACTTGTGTTGAGTCCTTCAACATCTATTCCAAGCCATCCGTAATAAGTATGACCTCCCATGCAAAGTTTCAATGGAAGAAATTTCTCCGCAGTATTAATCCAATAACCGTTGGGAATGCCCACCCAGTATTCCGTCTGGCATAACCATGACATGCTGAAAAGCAGTTGATTTGGGTCTCTTCTCCACAATAAATTTTTATCAATTACTGAATTGGAATCAAGTCTCAATGGCTGAAGTGAAATAATACTATCACCACCAATTGAATTAAATCTTTTTGGTGTAATGCGGATGTAATAATTCAATTGCGCAATGTCACCACATGGTCCGGCAAATGAATTTGAATATGTAATATCAAAATCTTTCATCCCGTCATTATTCAAATCCAGGTGATAAACTGCACCATTGCCGTTGAATGTAAGATCGGGGTTCACATTTGTATAAACAATTTGTGCCTGCGATGCTTTTATATAAAAAACAGCAATAAATAATAAGAGATAAAATTTGATTGGGGGATGGATTGTCATGGCGAGTAGAATTTAAAAAATATTTCTAAGGATAAAAGTAGTGATTAAATTGTGAAAGTAAATTAAAGTTTTTGATGTGTCATAAATGACGATATTCATCATTAATTTTATTCTTTCATTTTTATGTTTTAGTTTTAACGGTTGGATGTTTAACCTTGTGCACCCATTGAAAACAAAATACCTGCTTATTCATTCGTTGATTTTCTTTTTATGCCTGCAAAAATTTGCTGCAGGCCAGGATATTCATTTTTCACAATTCTATAATTCACCGCTTACGCTCAACCCTGCATTTACAGGTGATTACAATGGTGACTGGCGCGCCATGAATACTTACCGAAGCCAGTGGAGTAAAATTTCACCCGGTTATGTTACCAATGCTATCGGCTACGACAGGCAGTTTTATGTGAATAATGAAAAACTCAGCGGTGGCATTAATATAGTGTATGATAAATCAGGAGCTAATTCGCTCGCTGTTATTAAAGCGAACTTATCGGCAGCTTATCATAAAACTATCAATAAACATTCGTTAAGCATTGGCATACAAGGTGGCTATGTTTATAAAAGCTTCGACAGGAGCAAGCTTACTTTTCCTGATCAGTTTAATAATGCAACAGGGCAGTTTGATCACAGCCAGCCAACTTCTGATGTAGCGGTTGACGATAAAAATTCTTTTGTTGATTTTAATGCAGGTGTAAGCTGGAACAGGAAGTTCGGCAGTGTTACACCCAAACTTGGCTTTGCAATCTTTCATCTCAACAAACCAAACGATGCATTTTTTGATCAGGAGAATAAATTGCCATGGCGTAAAGTAATTACTGCAAGTTTTAAATGGGAACTCAATGAAGACATTTATATCGTTCCGCAAATACTTTATATGGAGCAAGTGAAAGCAAATGATTTTGTGCTGGGATCAACCGTTGCAAAAAAAATTAATGATGAAGAGTCAAAAATTAATTCAATTTATGGAGGAATATTTGCACGAAATCTTACTGCAAAAACAGATGCAGTAATTGTTACCGGGGGATTGACTTACCGGCATTTCGATTTTGGATTAAGTTACGACATCAATGTTTCAAGTCTTGATATCGCTACAGATAAAAGAGGAGCATTTGAAGTTTCATTGATATATACGGCATTAAGTACACGATTGGTAAAAATTAAAATTCCCTGTGATAGGTATTAGAAGATTTCAGGTCGGGATGATATCCCGAATTACGTTTTTCTTCCTTGCATTTATTTTTAATGCACAGGGACAGGATGGTATTGACAAATTGCGACCGGGGCAACTAAAGAGCTTTGGAAAAAATGCTGTGTCAATGGGCGATTATTTTTCGGCTGCAACTTACTATGATCGTTATTGCAAACTGAAACCAAAGGATTATAAAGTTGCTTTCAACCTTGCTGAGTGTTACCGCCTGTCAAAAGATTATCGAAATGCTGAGGATGCATATTTAAAAGCATACAATCTTAAACCCGATAAAAATGCATTGGCTTTATTTCACTATGCAACAATGCTAAAGACCAACGGCAACTATGAAAAGGCTGATGAATACTACACAAAATTTAAAAAAGAATATAAAGGCGCAGATAAAAGTGATTACTTAAAGTTGATAAAAAATAATGCAAAGGCTGCTGAGTTTTCAAAAAATATTATTCAAAAGCCATTGAAGATTTCGATAAATCATCTTGATGCCAGCATCAACACATCGCATGTTGAAGCTTCGCCTGTTTATGTAAATGACAGCACAATTATTTATGGCTCGTTAAAAACCGATATGAATTTTTTCAATTTCAATCCTGAAGATTCATCAAGCAATGAACCTTATCGTAAATTATACAAAGCCACCATACAAGAAAATAACTGGAAAGATGCAGGCGAATTTCCGGGACCTTTTAATGCAGAAGGTTTTCATACTACCAATGGAGTTTTTTCTGCTGATGGGAAACGGTTTTATTTTACACGCTGCAAGAGAAATAACAAGAATAAAATTATTTGCGCCATTTACGTAAGTGCAAATGAAAATGGAGAATGGCAGCAACCTGTATCGCTTGGCAAAGAAGTAAACGATCCGCAATACACTTCATCGCAGCCTGCCGTGGGAGTTGAATCAAAGAAGAACGGTGAGATTATTTATTTTATATCAGACCGAACAGGCGGACGTGGCGGACTTGATATCTGGTACACGGCTTATGATGCAAAAAAGAAAGTTTACAAAGCGCCTTCCAATGCGGGATCAAAAATAAACACTGTGGGTGATGACATCACACCTTATTATGATCTTCAAACACATACGCTTTATTTCAGCAGCGAAGGTTGGCAGGGACTTGGCGGCTTAGATGTTTTTAAAACCAATGGTGAATTAAAAACATGGAGTCCGCCCGAAAACCTTGGGTACCCTGTTAATACAGGCTTTGATGATCTTTATTATGTATTGAATAAAAACGATAAGGAAAAAGGATTTTTTGTTTCCAATCGTAACAGCGGTGACGTTGCAACTAATAAAGCTGCCTGCTGCGATGATATTTTTTCTTTTCAATATTTAGAGTCCACCCATTTTAATGTAAACGGCACGCTTACTGAAGAACGCGACTCTGTTGATAGCGCTTCAGCGATTGGCAATATACCTTTAGACAAGGCAAATGTTTTTCTTGAAGTGATGAATGAAGAGGATTCAACTTATGTTCCCATTAACAATGTGGTGACCGATGAAAATGGAAAATATAAAATGGAAGTAGTGCCCGGAAAAAATTACAGGCTTTCAGTAAAAAGAGATGGGTACCTGATTAGCACAAAAGAATTTACTACCAAGAATCAACTAACACCAAACATAACTGCAGATCTGAGCACAAGTCGGATACCGGAAAATGCCATTGCACTTAAAAATATTTATTACGAATACGGTAAAGCAACACTAACTGAAGCTGCTAAAAATTCAATTGATACCACCTTGCTTTTAATTTTAAATAACAATCCTGAACTTGCTATTGAAATGTCATCCCATACTGATAATATTGGTAACGATGAATCCAATCTTACCCTATCCCAAAAAAGAGCGGAGAGCGTAGTTAATTATCTCGAAGCAAAAGGCATTGACAAAAAACGACTACGCGCCAAAGGCTACGGAGAATCACAACCCATTGCCCCCAACCAAAACAAAGACGGCTCCGACAGCCCCGAAGGACGCCAGATGAACCGCAGAACAGAATTTAAGGTTATTGGGAAGGTTAGGAGTGATGGAACGGTGAGGGAGGAGAAAACTTTTTGATGGTTAAATTTATTTCCTGATAGTTTTATTACCTACTTTTCGGAAAATAAATCTTTATAAAACTATTTATGTTGACTGAATAAATTTTCCTAATCGTTATGACAACTGCAGTAAAGAAAAAGCAAATTACGCCACGCGATTGCATGGAGATGGCAATTGAGGAAATGAAAAAATCACTTAATGAACCGCGTCCTGATGGAAAAGTGCCTCCAAAAGTTGGTGCATTGGTTTTATTCCCTGATGGTAAAATTGAAGTTGCACACCGAGGCGAACTTCGTGAAGGTGACCACGCAGAATTTACATTATTGGAACGAAAATTAGCACATCAAAAATTAGATAACTGCATTTTATTCACCACCCTCGAACCTTGTGTTGAACGCAATTCACCTAAAGTGCCCTGCTGCAGGCGCACTTCAAATGCACGAATAAAAACTGTTTATGTTGGTATAGAGGACCCCGACCCTACTGTTGACGGTAAAGGAATAAAGCATTTGGAAGATCACAACATTAAAGTCATAATGTTTGATAGAGATTTACAAAAAATAATCGAAGATGAAAATGCAAAGTTTCGCGAACAAGCTATTACGCGCAAAAATTTTATCGAAGAAGAAAATTACGCTATGACTCCATTGGAGTTGCCGGTACCAGAAACTGATTTTAAAGAATTATCAAAAGACGCTTTGCAAAAATTTATAAACGAAGCAAGTCTTAATTACAAAATAGAGCAACTTCAGTTTAAAAAATATTTAAGTGATTTAGGTGCTTTGGCATTAGACGAAAAAACTAACACGTACAAACCAACCGGAGTTGGTATTCTTTTATTCGGCATTAATCCTCGTCTTAAATTTAAACAGGCAGTTTTAAAAGCACACGTAAATTATGGTAGCGATAAAATTGAACCTGTTAACTTTGATCAGCCCTTGGTTTTAATTCCTGATTTAATTGAAGATTGGTTAAAAAAGGCTTTGCCTTTATCCAAAAACACAAACTCATTCAAACGAAAAGATATTGCCGACTTTCCTATGGATGTGCTTCGCGAAGCAGTTATAAATGCTATAGCACATAGAGATTATAATGAAGAAGGTGCAAAATCATCCTTAGAAATTGACAACGATAAAATTGTTGTTAAAAGTCCGGGTGCTCCACTGCCCTCTATTTCATTAGAACAGTTAAATGCATTTAATGCACCTTCTATTAGCCGCAATCCGATTATTACTTATGTTTTTAATTTAATGGGTTACGTTGAAGAAACAGGTTTTGGCATGAGAGCACTCAAATCATTAAACGAAAAGCACGGCTTACCCTTACCTGAATATAATTTTCACAGGCCCTTTCTCACACTCACATTCCCACGCAGTATGAAAGCTGTTCAGAAAGTAACAAACAAAAAAGTTTTATCTAATCTCACTGATGATGAAATTGAAGGTTATGAATTGGTAAAAGGTAGAGGTGATGTTTCAACTAAAGAATATGCTGAACATTTTAACCTTTCTCAAAGATCTGCAACAAGGCATTTAAGTAATATGTACAAGCTAAAATTAATTGATACCAATGGAGAGAATTTAAAATCTCCTAAACTTAGATATATCATTAAGCAGAAATCTGTTAAATATGAGGCTTGATAATATGGGTAGCCTTTATAGTGATATTGATGCTGTTTATGTTCCTGATGAAGATAATATTACCCATGAGTTTGGTCATGATGTTAATATTGGAAATAATGGTTCTGATGAACATAGACATTAACATAGACGCGTTGTCTATGTTACCAATAAAAATAACGGTACTAATGAACATAGACATATAGATAGACATCTTGTCTATGTTACCGTTAGAAATAATGGTACTGATGGACATCGTGATGAATTATCCCGAGGATAAGGGCATTGACAAAAAACGACTACGAGCCAAAGGCTACAGAGAATCACAACCCATTGCACCCAACCAAAACAAAGACGGCTCCGATAATCCCGATGGACGCCAAATGAACCGCAGAACAGAATTTAAGGTTATTGGTAAGGTTAGGAGTGATGGGACTGTGCGGGAGGAAAAAACTTTTTGATTGTTACCACAAATAATTCCTGATAGTAAGATATTGCTCAGCCATGCGGTTAAATTGCTGTGTGGTAAAGCCGCAGGTGCATCCTGAATAGTATGACATAATATTTCCTGTTTCGGGAACATACCAATCGCCATTGAGGTCTTTTGTATAGGGGCTTAGCTGGCAATCAAGTCCTGCAACACCGTTAGGGTCGGCAGGAGTATCGCAAAGCAAATCACCGGCAGAGATGCAATTTGATTGATTCACAAATTCAGCACCGAACTTAGTTTCAAACGTATGGTATAAACCAAAGAAGTGACCAAGCTCATGCGAAATAACATCTGACGTTGCAGAACCTTTACTTATTATTATAAAATCAAGCCCACCTGGAAAATAGGCATAACCTCCCACATAATTTCCTTGCGTTACCTGAACCTTTTGGGCAAAATACATATTGATGGTATTTGGTACGTAATGCAGGGCGACCAATTCTGCTTCATCGAGCGGCTTTAAAAAATCATCATAATTATAATTGTCCACGTAAGTGAATGCACATACCTGGAATGACAGGCACATTGGTTCAAAATTTACATTAACACCGCTTATTGCATTAAGTATCGCAGCCTGTGTAATGCCATCATTGCCGAGGCTATCGCGCATGATGTAAGCATTAATGGATACCGTTTTGCGTAAACAGTGTATGGGTGCAAATCCTGGATATTGTGCAGGTGGAATAAGTGATTGATTTTTCTTTTCTTTATCAATCTGTTCTTGCGTAAGCACAGTGCCGCATAGCTGAAATTGCCCATAAGACAATTCATTAAAAAACAGCAAGCTGATTATCAATAAAAGATATAAAGTATTTTTTTTGGTTATCATCCAAACATAAATTAGTTTTGAATGGTCATTATTGGTTCTCATGAAACATCCAATTACCGACCTGCTCATTTAATACAAACATATTTGTTTTTTTCATTCCTCACAATTGAATTAAATAATAACTGTAACTTGAAAAAAGAAATTACATATTTTGATTATGCAATCTTCATTAGAATAAGGACAATCTTGTTGCTGGTTTTTCTTTTTCTTATTAAAACCAGCGATGCACAGATTATTGCAAGCGATAGCAGTGGCTGCGCTCCTTTAGTTGGTGTGGTGTTTACACCTCCCGCAGGCGCAACAACCTTTAACTGGACTTTTGGTGATGGTGCCGGCTCACCGCTTGCCTCGCCCACTCACACTTACAGTTCAGCGGGAATCTATACAGTAATTTTTACCGGGCTTGTTGGAGGAAACAGCGTTACAGACTCCCTTCACATTTCTGTATTCGGAAAACCAAGTGCCTATTTTACTTCTTCATCAGTATTATCCGGATGTGTTCCGCTTAATGTAATTTTTAATGATTCTTCTTTTGGAGGTGGCGGCACAGCAATTACAAAATGGGAATGGGCCTTTGGTGATGGTGGTGTAAATACTGCGAATAATCCTAACCCTTTATATACTTACACAGTGGGAGGTTCATTTACGGTTACACTTAAAGTTACTGATGCCAATGGCTGCGATTCATCTTATGCCCGGCTTAATTATGTAAACACTTCCACGCAACCCACTATTATAATTACCACTAACCCCTCACCCCCCGTGGCATGTTTGCCGCCTCTGAATGTAACCTTCTCGGCAAGTAATTGTGTGTCACATTCCACTACAGGAACGGGGCTTACTTACTTCTGGAATTTTGGCGGTGGTGATACTTCCATAGTGGTTAATCCTCCGGTTAAAACTTATAATACTCAGGGAACATTTCCTGTTTCATTGGTAGTTACTGATAATAATGGTTGCTCTAATTCAACAAGCATTAATGTGTTGGTCAATAATCCGCTTGCCTCTTTTTATGCAGTGGGGGCAGTAAATGATACTGTATGTGAATGGGTAACTTTCCACAATCAATCAACCGGTGCCAATCCGGTTTACACTTATGGTGATGGAACTACGGGCATTGATTCCACTCATCATTATACAACCCCTGGTGTATATCATGTCAACCTGCATGTTATTTCAGGTCCATGCGCTGATGACAGCCTTATTACTATAGTTGTAGAAGATATACAGGCGCTATTCACTTCCACACCAACTTACAGTTGTTCATTTCCATTTACTGTTCAATTTACCAATCAATCCATCAATGGTGTTTCTTATCAATGGATATTCGGTGACGGATTGTTATCTCCTTCAACAAATCCTATTCATTCTTTTTTGCAGCCCGATACCAATCAATACACCATTTATCCTGAGTGGTATTTTACGGATACACTTATTGCCACAAGTATTCATGGATGTAAAGACACGCTTTCAAAATTCAGGAATGATACCGTATTTAAGCCTACAGCATTGTTTATGCCTGATAAAGTAAACGGTTGTGCTCCTTTAACTGTAACGTTTTCTGATTCAAGTTTAAGTAAAGAAACCATTGTAAATTGGTTTTGGAATTATGGCGATGGCAATACGCATAACGGAACTGATACAATAGTAACTCACACTTTTACCAATCCGGGTATTTATAACGTTACTTTAATTATCACTAACAGCAAAGGTTGTAAAGACACATCTTTTGCCATTACCATTTATGTTGGCGATCCGCCTGTTCCTAACTTCAGCGTTATACCAACAGTTATTTGTGCCGATCAACCAGTTCAGTTTACTGATCTGACTCCTGCCGGTGATTCTTCGCAATACTGGCATTATACTACCGATGGTGGATTTATGTCGCATTGTTTTAATGACCCGAACCCTGTTTGGTATTTTAATAATGTAGTGGGGCCGCAGAGTGTTACACTTACCACAACTTATAACGGATGTAGCGGCAGCACTACCATACCTAATGCAATAACTATAAAAGGACCTATCGCTCGTTTTTATCCGCAGGGAGATTGTTCAACTCCATTCACTTATATTTTTCATAGTGATATAAAAGATGCTACAAGCTGGACTTGGGATTTTGGAGATGGCATTATTATAAATACTTCAACTGACACAGCCCCATCACATACCTATACTGTAACAGGTGATTATACAGTTATACTTACCGCCCAAAATAATATTACGGGTTGTCCTGCTTATGATGACAGTGCAGTAGTGCGCGTAAGAAATATAAAATCAAGTTTTACGAGTGATTCGATTTTCTGCGCACGTGACTCAATTGTTTTTGACGGAGGTCTTTCCCAGGATGCTTACGGACATTGCCATGAAGGTTATTTATGGTATTGGGGTGATGGCACGCATCCTGACAATACTGAGAACCCTACTTTTTACCATGCATTTGCAAACAATGGAATTTTCCAGGTTTTATTAATTGCCAAAGATGCAAACGGATGTGTTGATTCATCTATCAACGCTGTTCATGTTTATGACATTCAAGCCAATATCAAACCTGATAAATTAATAGGGTGTCTTCCGCTCACAGTAAATTTTACTGACAGCACCTTGGCTGATACAACTATTGTGAGCTGGTCGTGGAGCTTTGGTGATGGAGGTACCTCTACTTTGCAAAATCCTTCGCATACTTTTACTATTCCGGCAGTCCATTACATAATTTCTTTAACAGTTACAGATATCCTGGGATGTACAAGTATTAAAACATTGTTTATCACCCCTTCCATTCCTGATTCCTTATTTACCGCACAAACCTCAGTAAATATTTGTGTTGGTGATTCAGTGAGGTTTTTGCCTCATGGCAGTAACTTAATTTATAGCTGGAGTTTTGGTGACGGAGGTACATCAACTGTTTATTATCCATATCATACTTACAATACTGCCGGGCTATATACTGTAAATTTAATTGTAACTGATTCGATAGGATGTCAGTCCTCAAGAACAATATACAATCTCGTTAATGTTCAGGATTATCCAACCGCAGGATTTTACAGTTCGGCTGATACGCTTTTGAATAAGTGTTATCCGTTACTTGTTAACTTTACGGATACATCTATAGTTAATGTCTTCGGAGTCAGATTCTGGAATCTCGGTAATGGAACTTCTTCTGTTGGTTCACAGACCGTAGGCACCTTGTACCAGGCACCCGGAACTTATAATATAACGCTCATTGAAGTTACTTCCAATGGATGCAGAGATACGGTAACTAAAAGCATAACCGTAGAAGGACCTGAGGGTGATTTTACTATCGTGCCTGATACGATTTGCAAAGGACAACAAATTACATTCGCAATTAAAGACACTACCAACGTGGGCTACTATCAATGGGATTTTGGTGATGGAACTGATACTATTGGAATTTCTCCGGTTACACATACTTTTAATATAAGTCCGTCAAGCGGGCAAACTGTTGTTGGATTGGTGTTGTGGTCTCCTGATTCAACCTGCACTTACACCGTTAACAAGAATATTTACATCTATCCTGTGGTGGCCGACTTTAGTGTGAATAATGGAGATAGTATTTTATGTTTTAATGAAACTGTTACATACAATAATCTTTCACTCAATGCATCTACGAGCACCTGGAATTTAGGTGACGGAACTACTTATACGGGTGTTACACCTCCACCGCATACTTATGCAGCACCCGGAACTTATCATGTTACTTTGAATATAGGAAATACCACATTAGGCTGCACAGACCTGATTGAAAAAGATATTATTATCAATCCACTTCCAAACGTTATAGCGCCCGGTGCAGATACCTGCCAGGGATTTTCAGTTCAGCTAAATGCTTCGGGAGGAGTAAGTTATTTATGGACACCAAATACAGATTTGAGTTCAGATACAATTCCGAATCCTATTGCAAGTCCCTCAACAAGCACCACCTATACGGTACAGGTTACTGACAGCAACGGATGCATTGCAACTTTATCAGTTCCTGTTTTAATTTATGAACCGCCAACACCAATTATATGGGATACAAGCATTGTAATTGGAGCAACTGTTCAGCTTGATGTTTACATAGCTCCCGGATACACTTATACGTGGACACCTGCATTGGGATTGAGTTGTACAAATTGTCCAAACCCAGTTGCGCAGCCATTAGTGAATACAGTGTATAACGTAACTGTTGCTGATAATGCCGGTTGCTTTAGTGTTATTTCTACTTACAGTTTTGAAATATTACCTGTAACAAGCATTGATGTGCCCACAGCCTTTACACCAAATGGTGATAATAATAACGACATCATTTTTGTGGGTGGCTGGGGAATAAAACGCCTTATTGAATTTAAAATTTACAACCGCTGGGGTGAACTCGTTTTTGAAACCAACGACATTCACAAAGGCTGGGACGGTTATTACAAAGGCCAATTGCAAAATGTAGAAACCTACGTTTACGTTGCAAAAGTTGAAACATGGATTGAAGGAAAATTGTTAGAGAAAAAAGGTAGTTTTAATTTGCTCAGATAACAGATCAAAAATAAAACCGGGGAAAATATTTTTATTTTTTAACAAGTAATAAATCCTCCACCAAATATCTTGGTGTTGGTCTTGATTCTTTTTCAGGAAAGCCTATCCGGAAAAACACATGAGGTAGTAAATCAGTATTTAATAATTGTTGAAGATTTTTTCTGCACGTTTTATCCTGTATAACAGCAGCCATTGGCGAGCACACCATTTTATCTTTGCAAGCCATTAACCAGGCGTGTTCAAAAAACTGCCCTGCCTTTAGCCATGAAAATTTATCGTCATTTTTGCCGGCTATAATCATGTAAGCCGGAGTTTTTCTCAACGTAGCATCATCCTGTTTTTGAGTCTTGCGTGCAAGATTCATTTTCTTAACTAACCAGGGAGCAAGCAGCGAAACAGGTGCAGGTAATCCCAAAGCAAAACCGGGTATGCCATTTTTTGAATCTGTATAACTCGATTTAACAAAACCTGAAAGTTCATTACGGAAAGCATCGCTATCCATTATTTTTACCTGTGCTTCAGAAACAATTGAAACTAATTTTTCCTTCTGTTGATGATCACTTACAATAAAAAACTTTAGCTCATCTGATGAAAGATTAAGAACCTCATTAACAAATACCGGGTCAATTGATAGGTCTTTGTATGCTCCGCGATCAGTATGTCTTTGCAAAACAGCTTCAACTAAATTATCATTATCGGTTGAATTAATTCTATTGCATATAACAGAAACAATAATATTGCTGACGCTATCTTTTGGCGAATAGGTCACTTCTGTGTCAAACCCGAAATGTTTGGCAGCAATTAAAAAATTCTCCAGTGCGCAACCAAAACTAATCATCAACTGACGCCCGGTTGGGTCGCTTTCTTCTAATGAGCGGCTTTTTTCAAGCGAGAAATCAACACTGTTTTCCTTAACTGATAATAGCCAGGGTTGGCTGTTGTGGCCTGAAGGTGCAAGCATCACAAACTTTAAGAGAAATAATAACTGATCATTAATATTTCCATTTTCAGGAAATTGGGAAATATCAATATCCCAAGCGCGGTAATTCAATTTTGTACTCATGATATTGTATTGTATTAAAAGTTAACATCTTTTAGAATATGTTCCAAAGAAGAAATAAGTTTTGTTAGATGGGGAATAACGAAATGTTGTAAAACTTATCAAGGCTTATTAAAAGTGTGCTTCAATTTTTTGCAAAAGCAATGTTGCAGCAAGTGATAAAATTATTGATCAGACAATTATTATATGTAAAGTTACAGATCAAAAAACATAAATCACATGATATAAATCATGTTCAAACAATTCTTTTGTTCGCATTTAAAAAGAGGTAGAGAAAGTAGTTGGAGCTTGATTGAAGGGAAGCCGGAGGAGAGGAATGGGAAGATTGAGCTGTTGGATTAATTCAACTTTTCGAATTAGAACAAAGCAGTCAATAAGCAAATCGCAAATCGCGATACGCGATACAGTGCAAAAAAAGCTAATCTTTATTTGAATGACCTATGAGCAAAAAATGTCTGACACCCGAAAAAGGTGTCTGACATTAGTGAACCAATATCCTAATACCCAACACCCAAAAACCATCAAGCATGTTCAAACAACTTCCCCTGCTCGCATTTAATAACCCGTGATGGAAATTTTTCAATCAAAGTATAATTATGCGTTGCCATTAAAACACTGCGACCGCTGCGGGCAATATCAAAAAGCAGGGTCATAATTTCGGCTGAGGTTTCGGGGTCTAAGTTGCCTGTGGGTTCATCGGCAATAATCAATTCGGGTTCGTTTACTAATGCACGTGCTATCACTAAGCGTTGCTGCTCACCGCCACTGAGTTCATGAGGCATTTTAAAACCCTTGGTTCCGAGTCCTACTTTTTCTAACACTGACCTTATACGTTCATCCATTGCTTCGGCATCTTTCCAACCTGTGGCCTTCATCACAAATAATAAATTATCGCGCACACTGCGATCACCCATCAATTGAAAATCCTGGAAAACAATACCGATTTTTCTGCGTAGAAAAGGAACATCGCGGTTACGTAGTTTACGTAAATCAAATTCGGCTACCGTTCCATCACCTTGTTGTAGATGTAAGTCGCCATAAAGGATTTTAAGCAAGCTGCTTTTGCCGCTACCTGTTTTCCCGATAAGGTAAACAAACTCTCCCTTGCCTACCAGCAATGAAATATCATTAAGGATAAGATTTTTTTCCTGGTAAACAGAAACATTACTAAGTTGAATTACTGCTTCGTTCACTGACATATTACTTTTAAAGTTTAAGATTTAAAGTTTGAGGTTAGATTCTGTTTCTATTAAAACTTGCTCCTTGCTAATTGCCTCTTGCCAATTGCTCATTGCCAACTTAAATTTCCAATTTCTGCACTTTCCCAAACGGCAACTCAGCAATAATTTTTTTGATCTCTTCTTCCTTATCACCCAATCCGCATTTCACTATTGCCTTTTCAGGCCGGTCAACACGAAAGTAAGCAAGCAGTGTGAAATTCTCATCGCGCAACTGCACATAATCAGGAATTTTTGCCTTGCCTTTTATTTTCAGAATGTACATGCTGTTTGTTTTGCGCTGCGAATGTAAACGAATATTGCATGGAGTTTATTCCATTTTCAAAAACCATATTTTTTATATTCACACGTAAATTCTTCAGCTGGGATAGGTTGATTAACAATAAGATTTTTGAACTCAAGCACAGCTAATAACCCTTTGTCATCATATAGTATCTGCTGCACAGGCAGGAATGAACTCTTATCAATTGACAATATTATTTTTTTCGCAAACGCAACAGGAATTATAATCTTCTCTCCTTCGCTCACATCGCTAAAACTTGTTTTGCCATTTCTGTCCATGACCATATAATCATTTAAAAAAAACTTGTCGGCTATGGTCGTAAATGTCTCGCCTTTTTTTACTGTATAGGTACGCCATTTATATTCCGGGTAATAGAGTACAAGCCGGTAACATAACTGACCATCAAAAATAGTGTCGGTCATTAATTTAAGATTGGTCACAAAGAAAACACTGTCGGAACTATAGTAATGACTGAACATCTTACTCATGTAAGCAAAGCCGGATTGATCAAACCTAAACAAATGGCCTTTTCGTACAAGCATACTATGAGGACTAAGGTTCAGATTAAACCATGGAAAGCGATTAGGATTTACAACAGCCTCATTATTGTTGGCACCTTCAATATACAAAACCTCAGCACCGATATTAGAAGTAAGGCTGAAGGTATAAACCTTAAACGGATGTACCTGCACTTTGGTGAGATACTTATTGGATTTATAAACATCTTTAATGCGTTCATTAAGTATAAGCTGATAGCGGGCAGTTTGCACTTTATCCATTGCATTAATCATATTTATAAAAAGTGATTTTGGCGCAGAGTTTTGTGCAATAGCCACACCAGGTATAAACAGAATTTGAATTGCAAAAAATACAAACATCATTGAACGCCTCACTGAATTATCAGTATCAGCAAGGTCATTCTCATTGCTTTTAAATATTTCAGCAACGTTGAAGTGCATTGATTTTAATTTACAAAGGTTCATAAAAAGAAATTCCGGGTTAACGGTTTAAGCAATTAATCAATGCGGTGATGTTCATACACTACTTCGAGCAAAGTTCTGAAAGCAACAAATTTATCTTTAAATTTTTTCATAGTTGCAGCTTGCAATGCCGGTGCATATACATCACGATACTGCTCATAATCATTCATGGATTTTGCTGTGTACTGAATCGCATAAGTGGTTCCTGCTTCCTCAACCACTAACACCTTGCACATACGCGCATGGGTAAACAAGCCGCAACTCATCACATCAGGAATGTGAACTTCATTCATCCATTGCACCCATTCATCATGTACTTCATCATTAATATTTATGGTTACATTATAAATAATCATCTGCCTGTAAATTGAATTGTTCTTGTTTGCAATTATACAATTTTTGAAAGCAAACTGTTTATTCATTAATTTTTAATTCATTTGTGTATGCACGAAAAACCGATTGCACAGCAACTGTTCAATGAACAACTTATCAGCAATGAATCGCTTCAAAAAGTAAATTCATTTTATGATGCAAGGCCTTTTTCTTTGCATACACACTTGCAAACGTTCTTATATCTTGGAGTTACACTTTTGGCTACAGGGCTTGGGATATTGATATATAAAAACATTGACAGTATAGGTCACATTGCTTTGGTAAGTATAATAGGATTACTGTGTGCCAGTTGTTTCACCTATTGTTATTTAAAAAAGGCTGCATTTTCATGGCAAAAAACTGAAGCGCCAAATGCATGGTTCGATTACATTTTACTTTTGGGTGCATTGTTATTAGTAACCTTTACAGGATACCTTCAATTTGAATTTAAATTATTTGGTGAGCAGTGGGGTCTTGCAACCTTTATCCCTTGCATCATACTTTTTTTTGCAGCTTATTATTTTGATCATCTCGGTTTATTGAGCATGGCAATTGTATTGTTAGGTTCATGGGCAGGGATTGCAGTGGCGCCTTTGGATTTATTAAAACGAAACGATTTCAACAGCGACCGGTTTATTTTTACAGGTATTGCTTTAGGAATTTTTCTTGCCGTAGTTTCATATCTTACTTATACAAAAAACCTGAAGCATCATTTTTATTTTACTTATCTCAACTTTGCATTACACATAAGTTTTGTTGCTGCGCTTTGCGGATTGTTCTGGCTTGATATGGAATGGTTGTGGGGCATTATCATCGCATTACTTTTTACAGCAGGTTATAAATATGCTTTCGCGCAAAAATCATTTTATGTTTTGTTGTTCTCAATGCTTTATTCATACATCGCATTAAGTTACCTTGTTATTGAAATAGGAGATGATTTGGTTAAGGACATTAGCTTAGCTTATTTACTCCTGATCTATTTTATTTTATCTGCAATCATGCTCATTAAATATTTGCGACAGTTTAAAAAAGAACTGCAAACCTTATGATAGCTTACGATAAAAAACGATTGGACAATTTACTTGAAAGTGAACAGGCAAAATGCTTTTCGCGATTAGATTTAATCAATAAAGATGAATTGAGATTAATTGCTCTTGCAAAGCAACCTGCTTATCATCACAGTAATATTTTTATTCGTATAGGAGTTTTATTGCTTACCATCATTCTCACGTTTTGCAGTTATGGATTACTCGTTTTGTTTTTTGGTTTAGATTCTGAATGGGGATTTAAAATCGCTTTGATAATTTTTTCTATAATAACTTTTGCCGCCCTCGAATTTTTTATCCGCAATAAAAATCATTTCGCATCAGGTGTTGATGATGGGCTGTTGTATTTTGCATTTACCTGTTTTGCAACAGGAGTTGGATTTATAATCGAACCTGACTCTTCATTGCAATTGCTTACGTTTTATGCAATACTTTTTATTGTATCTCTTTTTGCATTTATAAGATATACTGATCGTTTGGCTGCAATTGTTTGTTTCGTTACTTTTTTACTTGCCATTTTTTACCTCACCAGTCAGCTTGGTGATATTTCAAAATTAATTATGCCTTTTGTAATGATGATTATTTCTGCGTCTATATATTTATTTGTGTCGAAAAAAAAACAGAAATACGGATTGCGTTTTTGGTATAATGGATTGGAAGTGTTGCAAGGGGCATCACTGCTAAGTTTCTATGCATCAGGAAATTACTATGTGGTGCGTGAGGCAAGTGTTCAGTTTTTCAATATGCAATTGGAACCTGGTGAGGACATTCCGTTAAGCATATTCTTTTATGCTTTTACAATTTCAATTCCGTTGCTTTATGTTTATTTTGGATTGAAGAAAAAAGATGCAATATTTTTAAACTGCGGTTTGATTTTAATTGTGGCAACAATTGCAACCATAAGATATTATCATTCTATAATGCCAATTGAAATTGCACTTATACTTGGAGGAATAATTTTACTTTCAATAGCATGGTTCGCATATCGTCTTTTAAAAACACCAAGAAATGGTTTCACTATTGCAGAAGATAAATCAGAGTCTGGCTGGTTCAGTAAAGATGTTGAAGCCATTATTATGGCGCAGGCTTTAGCTCAACAACCTGCACCACCGCAGGCTGACAACAATAATTTTGGTGGCGGAAAATTTGGCGGTGGCGGTGCCGGGGAAAATTTTTAGCTATCAGAAGAGGAAAAGATTTCGATCCGATAGCTTTATTTTTTTTGTTGCGATTCTTCTGCTTCTTTTTCTTTTGCTTTTTTCTCTGCTTTACCTTTGCCGATAGGTATTGAAGCATTTATATATAATGCAGAATTATATTGGCTGCCCGATGTAACCTTATCAATATCCACAAATCCATAATAATATTTTACAGTAAGCGTCATTCCCTTACCCTTGCTGAATCTGTAACCGAGGCCTGCTACCCCACCCGCATCAAGGCGTGCATAATTATCTTTGGTATCATACTTAAAAGTAAGATCATCCTCACTATTAATAGTCTTTTTAAAATTATCAAATGCGGTGTAACGCAATCCAAGCTGGATGCCGCCTTCAACATGAAAATAATTATAAAAGCGATAACGAACTAAACCGGGAACATTGAAATAATTAATTTTGCGGTCAACCGACCCGCCCAGGAAAACCGAATCCACATTTGCATTGTTTACCGAATACGCATCAAGACCCGAAGTTCCCATTTTTGATTTTACCAATACTCCTGTATGAATAAAAAGTTTCTCTTTCAATTTAAAATCAAAATAAAAACCAAGGTTCCAGTCGAAAAGCTGTTTTGCTTTTGGTGTATTACTGATGTTTAGCCAGTTGACACCGCCATCCAAACCAAATTCTAATTTATCTGAATTCAATTTATCGCCAAGCAATAAAGAAATAAGTACCTGCGAATGTGCCGATGAAATAATAAAGGATAAAAAGGCAGTAGCAAAAAGAGTTTTTATTTTTTTCATACGTCTCTATTTTTTATAGTGTGCAATATTAAAACAAAAGAAACTGAAACAACATACTTCTTTCAGGTTGACTTTATTCAGAATAAAATATTGACAAATAATTTATTGTTACCTGGTGTAATCATACATTTTACAACACCGATAGAAGACACAGCCAATTAGAAAACTTAACAATTTTCAGAATATCAAAAATCATTAATTAACAATTTAAAAAATGCGGCATGAGGCTAAATATTTTTGCCCACTTTATTCCTGGAATTCCACTGCCTGTGCATAAGGTAAGGGAGGACAACCCATGAAACCCAAACCTGGCGGATGGTGAATTGTGGTAAAATTTGCTTTAAATAGATTTAAAGAGTAGTTAATCGCTTGGTTTATTTTTTAGTTTTGCCAATCGTTTTAATTATTATTAACCATAAGAACATGAAAAGCGTTTCACTAATTTTGATACTGGCGATAAGTCTTTTGAGCTACCCTGTTTTTTCGCAGTCGGAAGCCAAAGCAGAGGTAGATACTACGATGATAGGCCTGGCGGGAGATAACCTGGACCTTACTGCAGTGCTGGATCTTTTTCAAAAGTCAAAAACAATTGAGGAATTTGAAAAAACGTTGAACACAGAAAAAACGGGAATCAATAACCTGGATCTTAATCTTGATAAAAAAGTTGATTTCATAAAGGTTGTAACCAAGCAGGAAAAAAAAGATTTTACATTTATACTACAGGTTGATGTTACTGAGAAGGAGAAACAGGATGTAGCCGTAATTTTAGTATCAAAGGATGATAAAGGGAAAGTGAGCCTGCAGATAGTGGGAGATAAAGATTTGTATGGTAAAGATTATGTTATTGAACCCGCGCCACCTACTCCTGCATCTACCCCTAACCCGGGATATACCGGCAGCGATCCTGTAATATCAGCTACCCCGGCAACAACAAGTGTGATAGTAGTGGAATCTGCACCCATAGTACAATATGTTTATTCACCTGCTTATGTGGCCTACTATCCTCCATATACCTACGCATATCCCCCTCCTTATTTTACAGCAGCTTTAGTAATTGGAGTAGGTATATACCGTGCTAATCATTATTATGGTTATCATGGCGGTTATCATGGTGGTTACCACGGTGGTGGTGTTCATCACGGAGGCCATAATAATATTAACATAAATAATAATTATAACAACTATAATAGCAACAGAAACACTTCCAATACCGTGAACCATAATAAAGCTAACGGTAGTTATGGCCGTGGTGAAGGAGCATCAGGACGTCCGTCAAACGGAGCTTCAGGTTCAAACCGTCCGTCAGCCGGAACGTCTCCATCAACACGCCCTTCAACAGGAACGTCTCCATCAACACGCCCTTCAACCGGAACATCACCATCAACACGTCCATCAGCAGGAACTTCACCATCAACACGCCCGTCAGCAGGAACTTCACCATCAACGCGTCCTTCATCCGGAAATTCATCTTATGGATCTTCATCAAACCGTCCGTCAACCGGATCAACTCAATCGAGGCCTAGTTCAGGATCATCCTACTCAGGCAGCAGAGGCGGTGGCGGATATAGTGGCGGTGGAGGAGGTGGAAGCAGAGGCGGTGGTGGAAGCAGGGGCGGTGGCGGAGGCGGAAGACGGTAAGTAAATTTAATATAGCTGAAACATAAAAAAAGGGCTCTCCAAATTGGAAAGCCCTTTTTTGTTACCTGACTTTATATTTTTTTACTTATCCTGCATATCAGTTACACTCATATCTCTGAGGCTGTAATATTTACCGTCTCTTTTTACAAACAGGGTCATATAATTTCCTGAGTTTAGGATACTACCGGCCGAGTCAACCATCGTATAATAGCCGGTTTCAACTACCTGGTTGCCATCATTTGATACAAATACCTCATTGGTTTTACATGAAAGCTTTTTCCCCGTTGACGCGGAATCAATATTGGCTTTTAAATATTCAACAATAGCTGGTTTGCCAACTAAAGCCGGGCTGTTTTGAGCAAAGGATGTTGCATCATCAGCATAATAGCCAATGTCTTTCATTTCTCTTGCATTATAAACGGCTGCAAATTCATCTTCCTTTGCCTGAATTTCTTGTTTTACCTGTGCGGTGTCAATCACTGCTGCTGCAGGCTGATCAGCATTTTTTGAATTGCAGGCAACTATTACTGACATTAAAAAGAAAAATAATAGCCCTCTTGTATGTTTGGTTTTCATAGTTTAACTTTTATAAATATTTTTAATTTATGAATTAGCGGCAAATATATTATTATTAAAAAACAAATGAGATTTAATTGCGGTATCAGTTTATACCCTTGTTGATGCTGAGCGCAGAACATTACATGATTTCCTTTTAAGGTTTCAGGGAGTAGGTTGATAGACCGAAATTTTTACACCGCTTTTAGTAGTAATGATTTTTGGCCATTTGGTTTGTGCATTTAATATAACCGGAAATACAAATGCAACAAGAAAAATAAATTTAAAACGATTAATGGGTTTCATGTTTTTTGTTTTGTGCAATGTTACTATATGTTTGTTTAAAATAAATTGCCACAAAAAAAGAATCTATTGGAAATAACCTGGCAGTAATCAGCAAATGTTTATTTAACATGATGCAATATGAACTGCTTGCTTAAAATCGCGTGCATCCAAACTTTCAAAACAAATCCGCGGTATAATCATCAATGCTTTGCATCAATCTATGCGTTTCAGTCAATGCAACAATCATTTTTTGATAATGCAAAATATCATTGTATGAAAGCGTTCGCCCTGCTCTGTCCTTTAACCATTTTTGTGCAGGTTGGTAACCACCTATATAAAACTCCCAGGCAACTTGCGGCACTTTATCAAAATATTGCGTTTCGTTTATGTAAACTTTGCCGTAAGCATTTCCGTAAGCAACTAATGGTTCATGTAACTCATCATGAATTTTAGAACCATCGGGTCCGTACTTAGATAAATGTGGTTGTGGGAAAGTTTCATTTTCAACAATAACATCGCTTTCTGTTTCTGCTGATTTTGCTTTTACAACGTTGGTTGGTTTTTCTTTTATCTGAACAACCGGTTCTGTTTTTTTCTCAACAGCCGGTTTTGCTTTTTTTATTTCAAGTGATTTAACATTCAAGACAAACTTTATTTTACCAACAACATTATTTCCGCTTATGCTGAACTTTGTAATCAACTTATCCAACTTTTCTGACTTCAATAAATGCAGTTCGCGCAATTCTTCTCCTAACTTAGTGAGCGAACAAAAATTTGAGAAGTCATTCGCATAAGGAATACGCGGAAAATCAATTTTCAAAAACTCTTTGTAGGTACTGCGATATTTTGGAGAATGTAAAATTGCGTAGATGTAATCTAAAATATTGACCGGTGATAAAGTTGACTGACCTGCAACAACCATAAAACTGTTTTCTTCTCCTGCATTGGCATCAAATTTTAAACTTAAACCCAACCGCTTACAAATCTCATCAACTATTTTCATGTTGAGATTCGGAACTCTTTCTGTTTGCTCATGCAGTTGTGTTTGGTTGTTGTTGGATGGATAGAGGTAGAGAGGAGCGATATAACTAATTCCTGCACCAGCACTTTTGTTTCCGGCAGAGCATTGGTCTGAAATATTTTTTGAAATGAAAACTGAAAACTCATATTTCGAACTCATTGGTCTAATCCAATTCAATCCAACATTATGCCCATTAATAAAATGTTGCATTATCTTTTCTCTTGCTCTCTCAACGATTTTAACATCATAGTAAATGTATTTTTCATCAAATGGTCGGTAGGAAATTTTTTGAATTTTATTTTGAATGACATCTATATTAAAATGCTCTTCAACATTTTTTATTAATAAATTTTTAGACTCATTTATCAGAACTGCATCCTTTGCGGTAACAACTCCTACATTATTTAATGGAAATAAATCATTCAGAATAAAACCATCATTGTATTTTTTTTCCGAATTAAAATCCTTCTGAACAAAAAAGAAATTCGGTGCAATATTTTTCAATAATTTATAACCAACACTATCAAGACTGTTTTCTAAAAGAAAATTATATTTCAATTCACGTTTGCCGAATAGGTCATAATGAAAAACTTTTCCCAATTCATTTTTTTTCTTCTTGCCTGTTTTGATAAATATATTTATGCCTACTCCTTGTTGTATGTCAAACACGTTGATATCGGGCGAACCATCCAATGCCGTTTCTTTTTTCTTGCTGTTTCCATGCAAGTCAAGCGTGTAAATTTTATCAAACGTATTCAGCAAATTCCAACGCATTCCTCTGAAAGTAGGGTTATCCAAAAATCCATGCGGATTAATCAATGCTAATACACCTTCACCGTTTTTCTCAATAAAATGTTGTCCGTAACGAATGAATTTTACATAGTCATCATTTATCCATTTTGGATTTTTCTCTTTTAGTTTTTCAATTCCACCGGGTTCTTTTTTATAATCTTCCATGAGATTCATTATCCAATCTCCTTTGTTAGAACTCTCACCACTATATGGCGGATTTCCAATCACCACCATCACAGGCGTATCACGCTTGATTTCATTGGCTTCGTTGGCTTCGTTGCTTAGCCATTGCTCAAAAAGATTGATTGAACTTTCGGCTGCTTCTTCCAAACTGTTGGTGAGATAAACGCGAAAACGTTGTGTCATATCTCCAATTCTTTTTTGGGGAGTGTATCCTGTTTCGGCAAGCAGCATATCTAATTTCAGATGACACATGGCATAACTTGCCATTAAAATTTCGAAACCATTTACGCGCGGCAACAAATGCTTTTCTACATAATCATTCCATGCACCTTGCTGCCCATCGAAGCGATGATAAATGTGTTTTATTATTTCTGCCAAAAAAGTTCCCGTTCCTGTTGCAGGGTCAAGAATCTGCACTTTATGCACCGTGCGTTTTCCTTTTGTTTTTTTATGCTGCACCTCCACATCAATTTCTGTGGTGTCGGTGCAAGCCAATCCGTCTTTCAAACCAAACTCTGTTTTTAAAATATCGTCAACGGCTCGCACTATAAAATTCACAACAGGTTCGGGCGTGTAATACACGCCACGTTTTTTGCGCTCGGCAGGATTGTAAGCACTCAAAAATGTTTCATAAAAATGAATCATCGGATCGGTTTGCTGTGTGGATTTTCCGAAATTTTTAAGAATCGCAGCTACATCAGCAGCACGAAAAACATCAGCAAGCGCATCCACAATCCAAACCAAACGATCATCCAAATCATAACCTGCAACATACTGAAACAGCTTGCGCAAAAGTGGATTGCTTTTAGGAATAAGTTCAGCCGCTTCTCTTCGTGTAAAATCATTTAACGAAGTATCGTGCAGCCGTGCGGCAAACATGCCGTAAGCAATTGTTTGAGAATAGATGTCGGCAAATTGCTTTGAAGAAATATCATGAATCAAAAAATCTTTAAATGCATTGAATTGCTGTTGCAGCGATGTACTGATAAAACCAAACGGGCTGTTTAAATCAGCATCGAGTGCGTTCTCTAAAACCGTTGCCATCAATTGCGCTTTGCCGGCCATCATCTTTGCCAGCTTTTCAGGACTTGTAATTGTTTGTCCGATATAAGTGCAAAAATCTTTAACAAGATTTTCCAGAGCAGGGAAACTGTGTTCATTCAATTTCAATTTTCCATTTTCGATAAAAGCAATATTTATTACAGCAACTTTTTCGCCATTGCGATACAAACGAAATTCGATGTAATCGGTAAGAATTAAATTGTCGAGAGAATTTTTGTAGCGTTTTATTTGTTCATCGTTTTCTGCTTTATCAAGCGAAACGCCAATGTCTTTTGCTTCAATGAATCCAAGCGGAATTTCTTTTCGTGTAAGAATATAATCAGGCGCACCGCACAGTTGCCGTTTTGGTTCGTTGGTTGCAATCACACCCGGCACCAGGGTTTCAATCAATTGCTTCAAGGCAGGCCGATAGGTATGTTCAGTAGCATTGCCGCTTTTATAAATGGATGAAATGCTTCTAAGGTATTGGGAGATTGTCATTGCACCAGGTTCATTATTTTTTCTCAAAGAAAAAGAAAACAATTAAACAATTATCAGCTTGTTTTAAACATTATAAAATGTTTGTAAAAAGAAAAACTGATTGAAACTTTAACAAAGTTCTTTCACTTTGTCAATGTTGAAAACGTAATGCAAGGAGAGAAATAAATTAAAAAACGGATAGGAGAAAAATCTTTCATCCGTTTTTTATTAAAAAAATTTACACTAATAAAGTTAGGACTAACAATTCTTTTCTTTGATAAAAATAAAGGATGTATTATTATTATGAATAAATATTTGATTCATGTTTTTTGATTTTCATTCAATAACAATTTTTTGAATAAAAATATTTGATTTGCTTCGTACATGTAAAAAATAAATTCCTTTGGAGGCTGTGGATAAATCAATGTTCATTTCATCACCAATAAAGCTATCACTTTTTATAACGTTTCCGATTATATCATAAACCTCTATCTCTTTCAATTCATCGGGATTTCCAGTATAAGATATTTTGAAAGTTCCATTATTGGGATTAGGATAAACTGAAAGAAAACCGGATGAAGAAGCACTCAGATAATTGTTAGTTTTGTATATCCTGCTTTGCGAATATGCATTGGCGCCAGGGCTTAAATTAAATTGCAGAGCATCTGGCAATCTTGATAATGCTGAATCGGGAATAATTTTCTTGGCAATGCCAGGCCCCTCATATTTTACAACTAATTTATTACCTGTTGTCCTGTCAAAGTAATCAACTGTAATGTCATGTTTGCCCGCTTTCAAACCAATGCGCCCCATTTTCTCAATAGCAGCATGTTGACCATCATTATCCACCACTAATTTATTTCCGATATATAAAATGCTGCCATCATTAGATACGGTGTAAAAAGTGTAAATACCATCTGCGGGCACATCAACAAATCCATTAAATCTAAACCCGAAAAAATCATTTTGCGTGGCAGGTGTTATATCAAAATGATTTACACTACCTGTTGCAGCAGGTGTAAGCGAATCAAAATCGGGAAGTTGTGTCCATGCACCGGTAAAATAATTATAATTCAAGCCATTTATTGTGCTGATTGGAGTGTTTGGGTTGCGAAGCTGCGCATCAAAATTGGCAGTGTATGTTTTATCATTAACAGGAATGATAATGTTATGTGCTTTTGATCCGCCTGTTGTCCAATTGGTATAATTATACGTTAGCGCATTGTAAACAGTAGCAGGAGAAATTGCACCTATCTGTATGCGCATGCCTTCTACGGCCTGAATGGTATATGGGGCGTTAAACGGCTGCCCGTCAAAACTAATTTTTAAACCTGGCGGATTGGTAGTAATGGTAACTGTAGTAAGCCGCGGATCAATATCCACAAAATCAGTATCTGTTTCATTTTGCGAATCTGTTACAACCAATACTAACCTGTAATAAACGGTGGTTTCAATTTCACCGATGTTTGGAATATCAAACGAACCGCTTTTTACACTATCGGGTGCGAGCGGACCGGGATGTATATGTGCATCATGATGAAATTCTATGTACCAATTAAATGCACTTGCCGGCAGCGTTCCGTCTTCAGCATCGCTGCCGGTTCCGGAAAATAATATTGTAGTGCCTGCTGCATAAGTGGCGCCTGCTGTTGGCGAAGTAATCTGTGCTACCGGAGGGCTATTAGGACTCGTTACTGTTAGGGTAGCTACATTACTCATAACCCAACCTGCATTGTTAGTCACTTTTACCCTATAGCTGCCTGAATCTGTAGCCACTACTGACGGTATGGTATATGATAAGTTAACCGCACCGCTTATGTTTATTCCATTTTTTTTCCATTGATAATTAAGCGGAGGTGTACCGGTTGCTGTAACATTGAAAGTAGCTTTATTACCCAGTGCCTTTGAAAGGCTTTTAGGCTGATTTGTAATTACCGGTATGCCTGAAGTGGTATAAATTATTTTATAAACCGCGCCATTAATTCGTGAAATAAAATAAAGGTTGCCGTCATTACCTGTTATAATTCCTATTGGTGAGCCTGCAACTCCGGTAGCAAAACCACTCTCTGTCCACGCGCTTCCGTTAGGCGTGAGCATGTTAATCCAGTCCTGACAGTGATCAAGAAAAAAATAACATCCGATATACTGTGTTGGATAGTTGGATGAAGATGGATTAAAAAAAGTGCCCCCGGTAATGGCACAGCCTGAATTATTACCTGTGCCATGGCCGTAGCTATAAACAGGGCCGGTAAAAATTGTACCGGGTCCTTCTTCATTAGGCCAGCCAAAGTTTTGGCCGCCTGTGGTTGCATTATCAATTTCCTCATATTGAGAGGAGCCTACATCATTTACAAATATTTTACCTGTGCCCGGTTGAATGGCCATAGTAAAAGGATTTCTTACACCATAGCTCCATATTCTTTTTTTCTGGGCGTTACCCGTTGCAAAAGGATTACCGGGGGGAACGCCTCCGTCACTTTTAATCCTTAATATTTTTCCGAGGTTGGTATTAAGATTTTGAGCGTTAGCAGGATTGGCATTTTCACCTACGCCAATATATAGGAATCCATCAGTTCCAAAACCCATATTGCCGCCATTATGATTATTGGCAGCGCTAAGCGGATCAAGATCAAGCAGCACCATTTCGCTGCCTGCAACTGCTACATCACCGTTGGCAGTAAACCTGCTGATGCGATTATTGGCAGCCGATGCAAGTGTATAATAAAGATAGATATGATGGTTAGTGGTAAATGCAGGATCGAAAGCAATGCCTAACAGGCCCCGCTCACCTGAGGCGTTAACATTCAAAGAAACGAATGGTTGCGCCAGCAACTGGCCATTTTTAATAATCCTTAATGCTCCATTTTGTTGCGCTACAAACAAGCGTCCGTCAGGGGCAAATGCCATTGCGGTAGGGTTGGCAAGGCCACTGACAATTTGTACCTGGCTGAATCCTGCCGGCAGAATTTGCGCATCAGCAAAATCTATTGCTGTTAACGCCATTAATATTGAAAAGGTTGAAACGAATATTGATATTTTAAAAACACCAGTTAATCCTGGCCAATGTGATGGATGAGTTTTCATCTTTTTAAATTTTATAAATTATAAAGTTGTCCGCAAAACGGGCAATTAACTTTTTTGGATTTGAAATATATCTCATAAATAACCCATGAGGTGATTAATGCGATTTCATTTTTTAAACCTTTACTGAATAAGCAAGAATCAAAATGATTTAACATTTCGATTAGTTGGCAGAAAATTAAAATAATCAGTACCGATTGCGATGCCTGGTGACGTTAGAAATGTAAAACATTGCATTTATGAATTCTTCCCGCTAAAACGGAAATCATATTCATTTTGTTCCAATGTTCGGCATAATGGATAAATGTAACATTTAAAATTGGTTTTAAACTAAGTTCTGAATGAGTAGTGATTCAAACAGGGTAAAATGAAAAAACTGCATTGCAAAATGCAACACAACTCACTAAATTCAACTTAAATATGGTTTGAAGTTTGTCGTTTGTGATCGCAAGCAACTTTGACAAAGTTTTTTCACTTTGTTAAAGTTTTTTTCCGAAAGACGACTCACACGCGCCAGCCTCTAACAATGAACTTCAGTTCGCTTTATAAATTTCAAATTCAAAACAAAATAATTTAAACCAAATCGTCCTTTCTGATATTTAGTTGTTAGATAATACCATTTAATTAATTTTATTTTCTATCATTGAACATCATTATAATTAAAACCATTTATCTAAGCAATCATTAACTACTAAAATTTAAAACTCATGAAAAAATTATTCGCATTAATTCTATTCTTTTTAAGTTCTACTCTTTTATTTTCACAAGGTACTTGGGTTCAAAAGGCTGATGCTGGTGGCGGACCAAGGCGTTTTGCATTAGGAGTATCTACTGCTACTAAGGGTTATGTTGGCTTTGGCGCTGGTGGAGCGGTGGATATATGGGAATATAATCCTTCTCTTAATACATGGACTCAAAAAGCTAATTTTCCTGGTATTCATAGGTCGCCTGCTTCTGGGTTTTCAATAGGCAACAAAATATATTATGGATGCGGTGAAGATATCAATGGGAGTAGTGGACCTTTAAATGACTTCTGGGAGTTTAATCCTAATTCAAATATATGGTCACAGAAATCTAACTGCCCTTTTTCAGGAATTCATTATAGTGCGTGTGTTGCAGCAATTTCAAAAGGATATTTATTTAGTGGTGATCATTCACCAGGTAGCAATCCTTATATGTATGAATACGATCCTCTGAACGATACTTGGGATTCAATATTATTTCCTGGGAGCGCAAGAATTTTATCTTTTGGATTTTCAGTTGACAATAAAGTTTATGTAGGTGGTGGTCACGATGGATTCAATCAGCTTAGTGATTTTTGGTGTTTTGATCCAAATAATAAATCATGGATTCAACTTCCTGATTTTGGCGGGGGTACTATTTATGAAGCAGCAACTTTTGCAATTAATAATCAGGGTTATGTTTGTGGAGGAAGCACAAATGGTGTTGTTTTAAATACAGTATGGTGTTATGATGTTAATCTAGGAAGTTGGTCGCAAAAAACACCATTGCCTGGTCCTCCGAGATGGAGTGCAATGGCTTTTGAGATAAATAATAAGGGCTATTGTGGTACAGGTGGAGATGCCAGCAATCCAAGACAAGATTTTTATAAGTATTCACCCTGTTCAAGCCCTACTATAAATTCTCAAATTTCAAATATTACAATTTGTTCAGGTGTAGATACAGGCTATACGTTATCTAATATAGCTGGTTCAGGTTCAATTAAATTTCAATGGCAAGTAAGCACAGATAGCGGCAATTCATTTTCAAATTTAGTTGGTCAAACTACTAATCATTTATCCCTTTCTGCTGTTTCTTTTTCTCAAAACGGAAATCAATATCGTTGCGCTGTTAGTAACGGCTGTGGCAGCAGTTTGAGCAATGTTAGTGTTCTTACAATTATTTCTTTGCCAGCCGCAACTATTACAGCGATAGGTTCAACAATATTTTGCCAAGGTGATAGTGTTGTGCTTAATACTAATTCAGGTATAGGATTAAAGTATCAATGGAAATTAAATAATGTAAATATTTCAGGTGCTAAAAGTTCAAGTTATATAGCAAAAGTTGCTGGCAGTTATCGTGTACTCGTTACAAATAGTAATGGTTGTTCTGCAAAATCTTCTTCTATTATTGTTACCGTAAACCCTATTCCAACCGCTACAATTACACCCAATGGTTCTACAACTTTTTGTGGTGTAGGTAGTGTTGTGCTTAATTCAAATGCGACTTCTTCTTATCAATGGTTTAAGAATAATGTTGCAATTACAGGCGAAACGAATCAAACTTTTACAGCGACAACTTCAGGTAATTACACTGTGCAGATTTCTACTAACTGTGGGTTAGTCACATCATCACCAGTTACAGTAACAAAAAATCCTGTTCCCACTATTTTACTTACAACAAGTGGACCTACAACTTTTTGTCTTGGTGACAGTGTAATTATAGGAGCAAGCAGCAATGCATCTAATCCATCTTATCAATGGTATAAAGGTGGTGTTATAATCAATGGTGCAACAAGTTCGTCTTTCACAGCTAAAGCAACAGGTAAGTACAGTGTAAAGGTTTCAAACACGTTAACTGGTTGCACTAAATCATCTACACAAGTAAATGTTACAGTTAATTGCAGAGTGGGCAATGATATTAGCTCCAGCAATGAGCTTCTTATTTATCCAAACCCTTCTTCCGATATTTTTAATTTATCATTCACGTCTGAAACAATTTCAAACTGTTGTATTACTATTTACAGTAGTTTAAGTGAAGTGGTTTACAACAGTAATTTTGAAAGTACTTTAGTAGAAAACATTCATGAATTAAATTTAAACACTTTGCATAATGGAATTTATTTCGTGCAAATAAAAACTGATGTTGGAGTTTACAGACAGAAATTAATTAAACAATAAAAAGTGTTTTGATTTAAATATCTAATCGATTTATCTTTTCTATTTAAATGTCATAACCTTGTTCACGAAGGTTTTTCATAGTTTTAATTATATTCCCGTCATCTTTAAATAGTTCGTGATTATTGAGTGCTTTGATTTTTACAATAAACTCATCTGTTATTTTATTATTGTTTTTCTCTAATACTTCATCAAGTTCGCCAAGTAATTTTACTTTTTCATCACTATCAGTTACCAACTTCTCGTTTGCTTCAGTAGGTTCATTATACTTTATTTGGTCTGTAATATGATTGAGAACACTTTTCTCAGAACCAATTATCCACTTTTCGCTTTTTTCTTCTACATCAACATTAATCACAAAGACACTTTTAAATCGTCCTTCAATTCTATGAAAAGTATTTGATAAAAAAGTATCTGATTTAGGACTGATCATCAATAAATACTTATTATTAATAGGAAGGAGAATACTATTTTCAGGATGAAATAAATTTGAAAGTTCCCCGCTCTGATTTCTGATTATTAAGGGATTGTCTGAAGTTATAAACTCTGAATCATCAACAATCTTTTTTACCCCTATTCCGTCATTGAGTTTAAAATCTACGAAAGCATTAAATATTTCAAAATGTTGTTTTAGGAAAACAATTTTGTTTTGCTTAAATGTATCCTCCTCCAACTTCTCAAAATCAACATTCTTTACGTCAATTTTTCTCCCTAAAAATTCAATGGTGTGAATTTCTGTTTTACCGAGAGAATAATTTTTAAGCAACTCTATAACTTTACTTAAATGCTTGTTATGAGCATTAAGAAATTTTGGCGTTCTGAAATATAAGCTGAGTGCGGCAGTAATTATTTTTCTTCTTGTTATTAAATCAATCCTGGAAATATTGTCATTTGTTATGACTTCAGTTATTTCAGGAAATAAACTGTCAATATGGTCGGCATAATATTTTTCAACTATGTTTTTCTTGTCTTCTGCTGCATCAGGAATTGAATAAAAATAATTTTCAGAACAAATGTTTCTAATATTCGTCCTGTAAAATTTTTCTCCATGAAACCGCACATAAACATAATATTCGCCTTTACTTTCCTTGGAAAAATTTCTAAGATAAGATTGAGGTATATAATGATGATTCTTTGGTTCACTCACAGTTTTATAAAGATTTGATAACACTTTTGCAAGCCCTTTTTCAAAAAAAAACACAATGCACAATTCATTTTTAAATATTCGCTTTTATAAAAGTAGGATTCTTTTATTGTGGCACTGAGGCGTAAATAGTTTGAGCAAATGAGTTATGAAGGACGAAATCTTTAATTTTACTTGCATCAGGATAAATAAATTCTTTAGTAATTCCTTTTTCCTTTAACTTATTTTGAATATAGGGAGCTAAACTTTTATGAATATTAAAACACCCACCAATAACTTTCATAAGGTGAGGATGTTCATAAACGTCCGTTGAAATCTTATCTTTTATTACAGTAAGAAAGTATTTATAGCTTTCTTCAAGCGGCTCAAATGGTTGATTATTATAAAAGAACAATCCCTTTTGATTAATTATATTAGAATTGTTAAGTAAATTATATAATTTATTATCAGGAAGTAATAACTGTAATCGATTCTTAGTCACATCATCATAGCTTATTACACCACTTTTAAAATCAGTGATATTGCTATCAAAAATATCCTTCCAGCCAATAAATGCACGGTTAATAGTAAGCGTATAATAAATTGAAAAGTAATTATCAATTTCATCATCGGCTGCATAATTTCCAATATTCTCTGTTGCAAAGTATAAAGCAATGAAAGGATCTCGCGTAAAGTCTAAAAGAGGCGTAGGGACTTTGTAATGTTGCATATAACTTAAATAAGAGAGTGAATTGTCTGGATTAATTCCCGCTTCTTTCAAAAGGCTAGTGACCGTTCCTGAATTCCAACTTCTACAATTAGCTATTAAGTTTTTAATCCAAGAATCATAAAATATATCATAATTTTTGTTTACCTGTTTATAAAGTTCAGATTCAATAAAAACTCTCTGTGCTGAGTTGAATAATTTATATTTTGCTTCTGAAGCACCACGAAAAATAAAGTTACCTGTCCCACCAAATTTTTCAAGTTCCGAAAAGACATGTTCGATATTAAAAACAACTCTTAAATCTCCGTCTTTAAAAAAATCGGCTTTTTCCTTAAAGGTTTTATATTCTTTTAGTTTCGACATACCTTACAATTCCCTGCGAGCGTCCCCCTTGCAATTTTTTTTCAAGACTATCCCCAAACTACCCTTCAACCTGCCCATGGCAGTTCTTATACTTCTTACCGCTACCACATGGACAAGGGTCATTGCGTCCAATCTTTTGTTCTGCACGCACTGGTTGTGGTTTCGGGCGTGGAGGTTCAGGTTGTTGTCCGTTGCCTTGTGAACCTGTAGTTGAAACATTGCTTGGTGCTTCATCATGTGTTGCGCGGAGTCGGCTCATGTCCTGCTTAGGTAATGGACGAGCTTCCTTTACCTGCGCAGGGTCTTGCATGGGTATGTAACCTTTGAAGATGAATGACAAAATATCTTTATTCACCTGCTCCAGCATTTGTGTGAAGAGCTTGAATGATTCAAACTTATAAATCAGCAATGGGTCTTTTTGTTCGTACACTGCATTTTGCACACTTTGTTTTAAATCATCCATTGCGCGCAAATGTTCTTTCCACTCATCATCAATTATTGCAAGTGTAATATTTCGCTCCAATGCAGAAATTAATTCAGCGCCTTTAGTTTCATAAGCTTTTTTCAGATTCACCATCACCTGCGTTTGGCGTAACCCATCCGTAAACGGAACTACAATATTTTCAATCGTTTGTCCTTGATTTGTGAAAACATCTTTGATAATAGGAAACGAACGCTCGGCCACCAATGCTGCTTTTTCCCTATAGTGATTATGAGCTACATGAAAGACTTGTTCCATCAAAGGCTCTTCATCTTTTGCCTGCATGAACTCCTGTTCAGTCAATGGGCTTTCAACACCAAAGTATTTAATCAAATCAAATTTGAAACCTTCGTAATCTCCTGCATCCATGTTGTTTTTTACAACAGCATCGGCAACATCATACTGCATGTTAAGCAAGTCGAGCGCAAGACGTTCACCGTAAAGTGCATGCCTGCGTTTTTTGTAAATCACTTCGCGCTGCGAGTTCATCACATCATCGTATTCCAATAACCGCTTACGTGTACCAAAGTGATTCTCTTCCACTTTTTTCTGAGCGCGCTCAATTGATTTGGTAATCATGCTGTGCTGAATTACTTCACCTTCCTCTAATCCCATTCTGTCCATCAATTTTGCAATTCGCTCACTGCCGAATAAGCGCATGAGGTTATCTTCTAACGAAACAAAAAACTGAGTTGAACCCGGGTCTCCCTGCCGACCTGCACGACCGCGTAACTGCCTGTCAACACGCCTTGACTCATGTCGCTCTGTTCCTACAATGGCTAATCCACCAGCCTCGCGAACACCCGGTCCTAATTTAATATCCGTACCACGACCTGCCATATTCGTAGCAATAGTAACCTGGCTCGCCTGACCTGCTTCAGCAACAATTTCAGCTTCGCGCTGATGTTGCTTTGCATTCAATACATTGTGTTTTATGTTTCGCAGCTTCAACATTCGGCTAAGTAATTCCGAAATTTCTACTGAAGTTGTTCCCACCAAAACAGGTCTTCCTGCTTTAGTCAGTTTAGTTATTTCCTCAATTACTGCATTATATTTTTCGCGGGTTGTTTTATAAACCAGATCTTCTTCATCCTTACGGACAATATTTCTATTGGTTGGAATGGTAACAACATCCAACTTGTAAATCTGCCAGAATTCACCCGCTTCCGTTTCTGCAGTTCCTGTCATACCTGCTAACTTGTGATACATACGGAAATAATTTTGAAGCGTGATGGTTGCATAAGTTTGTGTGGCTGCTTCAATCTTTACATTTTCTTTTGCTTCTATCGCCTGATGTAAACCATCAGAGTAACGCCTGCCTTCCAGTACACGACCTGTTTGCTCATCAACAATTTTAATTTTTCCATCATCGCTGATAATGTATTCAGTATCGCGCTCGAAAAGTGTATAGGCTTTTAAAAGTTGTGTAATGGTATGAATACGTTCGCTCTTCACAGAGAAGTCGCGCATCATGGCTTCTTTCTTCTCCATCTTGTCACTATCGCTCAATCCCATCTTATCAAGGTCGGCAATAAAACTTCCCATATCTGGAACAATGAAAAAATCTTTATCAGTGCTTGCACTTATCAGCTCGACACCTTTTTCACTAAGTTCAACTTGATTATTTTTTTCATCAATCACAAAAAATAATTCAGCATCCACTTTATGCATTTCCTTGCTTTGGTCTGCCATGTAAAAGTTTTCGGTTTTCTGCTGCAACACGCGCACACCATCTTCACTAAGGAATTTAATCAATGCTTTATTCTTTGGCAATCCGCGATAAGCGCGCAGCAAAGGCAAACCTGCTTCATCAAGATTTTTCTCTGCAAATTTTTTCTTGGCATCAGCCAATATTGTATTCACATAATTACGCTGTGCGTTAATCAATAATTCCACTTTTGGTTTCAATGCCTGGAACATCTGGTCATCGCCTTTTGGTGTAGGACCTGAAATAATTAAGGGAGTACGCGCATCATCAATCAACACGCTATCCACCTCATCTACTATTGCGTAATGATGCTGACGCTGCACCATATCTTCGGGCGAACGCGCCATGTTATCGCGCAGGCAATCGAAACCAAATTCATTGTTGGTGCCGTAAGTGATGTCAGCGAGATAAGCCTTTCTGCGCTCATCACTGTTAGGTTGGTGCTTGTCAATGCAATCAACAGTTAATCCGAGAAATTCAAATATTGGTCCGTTCCATTCGCTGTCGCGTTTGGCGAGATAGTCGTTTACAGTTACAATGTGAACGCCTGCGCCAGCCAATGCATTGAGATAAATAGGAAGTGTAGCCACAAGAGTTTTTCCTTCACCTGTTGCCATTTCGGCAATTTTGCCTTGATGGAGAACAGAACCACCAATCAACTGAACATCATAATGTATCATGTCCCATTTAACCATTACACCTGCTGCCAGCCATTGGTTTGCATAATAAGCATGCTCACCATCAATGCGCACATTCGCTTTTTTTGCTGCAAGATTTTTATCATGTTCTGAGGCTGTAACTTTCAATTCAGCATTTTCAAAAAATCGTTTTGCAGTTTCTTTTACAACGGCAAAAGCCATTGGGTGAATTTCTTTCAGCACCTCCTCTATCTTTTCATTCCGCTCTTTTTTGAGTTTATCTATACGGCTATATAAATCCTCCTTAGCGTTGGCTTCCATTTCCTGGTCGGCTTCTGCTTGCGTACTTAACTCAGCAGTAAGCGAATCTGTTTCCGCAAGATATTCTGTGATTTTATTTTTGAACTCATCAGTTTTTGCGCGCAATTCATCATTACTTAGCGATTGCAGCTTGGCAAACTCTTCATTGGCTTGTGGCACATAAGGGCCAAGGTCTTTAAGATCGCGATCGGTTTTGGTTCCGAAAAATTTTCCTAATGTTTTATTGATTAAATCTAACATGAGTTCTGCTGTTTACTGTTTTATGGATTTCCGTCATTGCGAGGAACGAAGCAATCTGTTTATGATTTCCAGTTCCCAATTACCGATTCCTAATTAATTCTAAATTCTAAATTTCTAATTCTTAACTTTTCACGCAACTCAACAATTCAGCCACCTGAGTTATTGCGACACTTTGTCGTGTTGTTTTAAAAACGGAGTGCGAAAGTAAATATTTATGGGAGAATTTTGGTTTTGAGCAACTTTCGGAAAGTTGAAGGAACTTTCCGAAAGTAATAATGTATAACCGAATTGTCATTCAGGAGGAAACTTTTTGGAAATAAAGTAAGATGCTCAAGTAAAATGATATTTTTTTAAGGGTGAAACTTCTTCACACGATAAAAGTTGTTGGATTCCAAATAGTTTCCTTCCAATGACAGACCTTTAATCTGTCATCTCTTTTATTAGTTTGCAACGCCTAATAACTGCTCTGAATGACAAGGCTTGTTTTTTGCACTCCAGCTATGTTATTCAAGACGAAACTTGTTAATCGTTAGTAGGATTATCATTTGAATGGGAATCTGTCTTCCGTATCTCATAGTTCAGTAATTGTGGAGCCACTTTAGCAGCAATGCCAACAACTCCGATGCTTGCAATGCCTCCGATAATTACTGAAGGAACAAGCGTAAAAATTCTTGCAAGGCTGCCGCTCACAAAACTTCCGATTTCATTTGATGAACCGATAAAAATTGAATTGATGGAGGAAACGCGTCCGCGCATTTCATCAGGAGTTTGCGTTTGCAAAATTGTAGAACGAATTACAACACTTACGTTATCAAACATGCCTCCCAAAGCAAGAAGAAAAAAGGTAAGATAAAAGTTAGTTGAAAGCGCAAAGCCAATCATGCATAAGCCAAACATAGCTACTGCGAACAATAATTTTTTTCCTGATTTATGGAGTGGAGGATTATATGCCAGCCAGATGGCCATCGTGATTGCACCTAATGCGGGAGCTGATCGAAGTAATCCCATTCCATGTGCATTAATATGTAAAACCTTATCGGCAAAAGCGGGCAGCAGCGCTATGGCATCGCCAAATAAAACTGCAAAAAGATCTAATGTTATTGCACCCAAAAGAATTTTATTATGAAACACAAAACGGATTCCTTGTTTGAGGCTTTCAATAATCGGTTCTGTCATTAGAACATTGGCAACAGGTTTTGGTGGAATGAAAAGATAACACACAAATGAAACAGCCATCAACAATGTAAAGCAAAGACAGGTAGGACCTGCATCAAAATAATCATATAAGAATCCTCCTATTGCGGGACCAATGACAGCGCCCAAATGCCAGGCACTGCTATTCCACGAGCTCATGTTGGGATAAACAGATTTGGGAACTAACTGTGCACCAAATGCACTCACAGCCGATGACAGAAAACCACGACAGAAACCAATTGCGGCAACATATATATAAATTGGAATCAGGCCAAAGCGTGCATAAGTACCAGCGCTATTGAAATTAAAATAAGTGATTATTCCGGAACTCACTACCATTACTCCGATAGCAACAAGAATTATTTTTCTTCGCGAAATTATATCAGCAAGATAACCACCATAAAGTGCTACACCAATTGTAGGTATTGCTTCAATCAAACCGATCAAACCTAATTGCCATGGGTCACGTGTGTGTTTATAAACAATCCATCCTACGATAACACTTTGCATCAGGATGCCCATGGTAAGCGCTAATCGTGCTGACACGAAAAACCGAAAATCGCGGTAACGCCAGGCTTCAAAGGGGTCGTGCATTCTAGTTTAGGGTTTTTGGTTTATAGTTTTGGGCTAGTAGTTTTTAGTTTAAGTTTTATAGTTACTCGTTTCATTTGACATTCAATTGTTCATTATTCTAAATTCATTTTCACTTTTCTTAGAATTGAAAAAAGGCTTATTTCATAAATTGAAATAAGCCTTTAAATTTTTTTTGAAGTTGATATGCTTTGTAGGAATTTAAGTATTTCTCCCGTGTAATAAAGATTGCTTTGTTTCACACTTTGCAACTCATAACAATGACAAATAAACCACAACCGTAAACCTTAAAACTGCAACCAATAACCAATAACTACCTAATACTCATCTTCGTTAAAAAAGAAATCGTCCTTGGTGGGGTAATCAGGCCATATCTCTTCAATATTTTCATAAGGTTCGCCTTCATCTTCTAATTCCTGAAGATTTTCAATTACTTCCATGGGGGCACCGGTACGAATTGCAAAGTCAATTAATTCATCCTTGGTAGCAGGCCAGGGGGCGTCTTCTAAATGGGAAGCTAATTCAAGAGTCCAATACATGTTTTACAAGCTTTTTTTAAAGGCGTGCAAAAGTATATAAATATTAATACGATTGACAAGAGAGGAAAAAAAGTTTGATCACCGATGCTTCGGGAGAAATTTGGGGTTTAGCGATGGCTTGTAAAGGCTTGTAAATATGAAGATCGGGGAATGTTGGAATATTGGAATGTTAGAATATTGGAATGATGAAATATTGAAATTGTGCTTACCGAACAAACACTTTCGGAAAGTTCCTTCAACTTTCCGAAAGTTTGGAGGCCAAACCTAAACCAAAAACTACATCCTCGGTTTCCACGGAATTTCTTTTGCATTAAGGTCTTGAGTAATTTTTCGAGATAAAACAAAAAGATAATCGCTTAAGCGATTCAGATAAATGTAGGTGATTTCTTCAACATGTTCTACAGAAGCAAGATGTGTTACACATCGTTCAGCGCGCCTGCATACACAACGGGCTATGTGGCAATATGAAACAATTGTATGTCCGCCAGGTAAAACAAAAGAGCGCATTTCAGGGAGCGTTTCATTCATCTTATCCATTTCATTTTCAAGTAGTGTTACATCTTCTTCTTTAATATCAGGCAATTTCATTCTTGATTTAACGGGATCGGCTGCAAGGTGCGAACCAATTGTAAAAAGCCTGTCCTGGATTTCGATTAGTATTTTTATGGAGTGTTCATCAATTGGCTGATCACGAAGCAAACCGATGTGGGAGTTTAATTCATCCACAGTTCCATAAGCTTCTATGCGTAAGTTGTGTTTTGGTACGCGGACTCCGCCAATAAGCGAGGTTTGACCTTTATCACCTGTTTTGGTGTATATTTTCATTTGCTTTGGGAAATAGGGAAATATGGAAATGTGGGAATTCGGGAATATGGGAATACCGGAAAGATGGAAATTAAATCTAAACTGCAACAGGTGCATGAGCACGAAGAATGTTTTGGTTTTCATGATCACTTTCAATCAAACCATCTTTGATGCGAATAATGCGGTGCGCATATCGCGCAATATCTTCTTCATGAGTTACAACTATGATTGTATTTCCCTTGCTGTGAATTTCTTCAAACAATCCCATAATTTCAATTGAAGTTTTTGAATCAAGGTTTCCCGTAGGTTCATCGGCAAGTATGATGGAAGGCGAGTTAACCAAAGCACGTGCAACTGCAACACGCTGCCGCTGACCGCCCGAAAGTTCATTGGGCTTATGTGTCATTCGGTCAACAAGGCCAACATCGTTAAGCGACTTTTTTGCCATTGTATTTCTTTCTTCTTTTGATTTGCCGGCATAAACCAATGGCAGAGCAACATTTTCCAAAGCAGTGGAGCGAGGCAATAGATTAAAAGTTTGAAACACGAAACCGATTTCTTTATTACGCACCATAGCCAATTCATTATCGCTCATGTGGCTCACGTTAATGCCGTTTAGAATGTACTCACCGCCCGAAGGCGTATCAAGACAGCCAACTAAATTCATTAACGTTGACTTGCCCGAACCCGAAGGTCCCATCAGTGCAACATATTCATTCTTATAAATGGTTGTTGTTATATCGCGTAAAGCATGAATGATTTCTGTACCGATCTGGTACTTTCGCGAAATGTTGGTTAACCTGATGATTTCTTTCTTTTCCATTGTTAAATTTAAACCGATGAATTTTATTTTTAGATGAATTGAGTATGCTCGTGTTACAGCAAATGTAGTTTTAATCAAAACACTTCATAACGCGCTAAATTTTATTTCGATTATTATAACCTACCATCTCTGAACTTATTGTAAGAGATTACCTTTTTGTTTTAAATGCTTTTGCTTAATTTTGCTTCATGACTTACGAATTAATTATTGATGACGGAATGGAAAAACCAATTATTGCTTTATTAAAGCAATTGGATTTTGTAATTGTAAAACCTAAAAAACAGAAAGTAAAATCAAAAGATTTAAAGCCGTCAAATAAAAATGTTGAAATTCGCTATTTCGGTTTATGTCCTGATTGGGAACCTGATACTAAAACCATACGAGCCAATTAAATTAATACCGAATCACAAAATGCTGCCTGCTTAAATCTTTATTAAAAAAAACAAATCCCATCAAATAAATATCAATAGTAACAGTAACGCTCGAATGTTGTTTTATTTCATTCCATGCTTCTTTCATTTCGTTGCTCCAGTTTATATCATCAAAAATAAAAACAGTGTTTTGATTTATTTTTTTCAAAGCTTCATTAAAATAATTTAATGTGGGCGCTTTGCGATGATTGCCATCAAAAAAAATCCAATCAACAGTTTCAAAGCGATTTAAAACCTGCGCGAATATTTCATCAAAATTTCCTGTAACAATTTCAATATTCTTTAATTCAAGCTGGTTGAAATTTTGTTGCGCTTTGTTTGCAATAGCAACACTTCCTTCGCAGGTTATAAATTTTGAATCTGTGGCGGCAACAGCCTGGTAACAAGCGGTAATGCCAAGCGAAGTTCCTAATTCAATGAGTGATTGCGGTTGAATGAAGCGGGCGAGGCGGTAAAGCAGTTGAGCATACTTTGCCGGCTTGGCTGATTTTTTTGCTATGGATTTTATTTGGTGTAGTTCGGGATAGCATCCCGATTTACTTTTCGCGCCTGCACCAAAATCTTCAACAGCAATTTTTGTATTGTCCTTTAAAAGCTGTTTACGAAGCGTTTCAATTTTTTGATAAACAGGATAAGGACTGTTATCATTAAAAACTTCAGTAACTAATTTGAAAACATAAGGTGAATGAATATCATGTTTGTTATCAGCTTTAATGTAGTAAGCAAGATAATTGAGCAGAAAAGAAATTTTATTCATTAGAAAACTCCGATAATCTTATTGCAAACTGATTTTAGCAAGCACTAATTTTTTCTTTTGAATGCAGGGTACAATTGTTTCGTCAGCCGACACCTGTTTGCCATTATCGGGCATTATCCAGATGTGTTCAACATTGCGTATTACATTTTTATCAGTGCGCTCTCCTTTTGCATTGATTGAAACACCGGCAATTTCATTGTTTGAATTGATATCACGATTATAGAAAAGATACAATGCTTTTTCACTAACCATCGAAAGATAAGATGAATAAATACCGCCATCATCAATACTTTCCTGCTTCTTCTTTACCAATTTAGTAAACTCAATTTCGCCTTTATTTTTTATTGAAATCACTAAAATATTTCCATAATGATATTCTGTTCTGCGATAATAGGATTGTGTAAAATAATCGAAGTAAGAATATTCAGTGGTATAAAATGATTCTGCCACAACCACTGCACCGCCATCAGCTTTCATAATAATTTTATTGATAGTGTAATTCATCAGCCCGTTGCCATCATCACTGTTGCGCGCACCTTTCAGTTCCTCATCTTTTGACGGCTCAAATCCGCGTGAAAAAACTTCTGTGCGTGTGCCGTCTTTTAAATCATAAAGTTGATAAGCAACCCCTGAACCTATGGTAGCTTCGCGATCAAAATAAAAACCGGTTACCGCAAGTTTATTGTTGAGGTTATCAAATGCAATGGAACATTCATTGATGGTTTTATCACTAAGTTTAAACTCATGCACATCGGCAGTTTCTTTGTCAGCAGTCAAAAGGTAAATCCAAAAATCACCATCAAACAATTTATTTTTATTATGCTTTTCCTGTGGGGTGAAAACTCCGGATAATGCAACATCACCATTGTTGCTAACATCAAATTCGTCAGCTTCAAAATAATCTACTTTGTATGGCACATCAATCACTTTTGTTTTGCCAAATTGCAATGTACTGTCGGTAGTAGTGCAATGAAATAACTGGTGGTTGTTATTGGTAATTTCATGCAGCATAATTACAATGCGTTCTTTGTCAGTTGATGCAGTTACCTCGGCCTTGCCATAATCGCTGCCGCGTTGAAAAGTTAATTCAAAATTCTTATTGTTGCCTCCCTGCGGTACACCACGGTTATTGATCCATTGTAAATAATATTCATAATGATTGCTTTCTTTTTCGCGGCTGTAAACGATTAATACTTTGCCACATGCAAAAGCGATGTTGTCAATAGTTTGACTTGGACCCGGCTGAACAGCCACACTCCACTTGCGTTGCAGGTTGAAGTCATAATAAGCTACTTTATATTTGCGCACTTTAAAACCTACTTTATCGCGTGTGCTTTGATGCGGAAAATTGCTGAGCAAAACAAAAACTCCGTCATCATCCTGTCCTACAACTTTGGCATAATCAAAACCGCGCTCGCTTATTTCGGTGGGCGAAAATTTAATGGATTGGCTGTAAGTGAAAGTGAAAGTGAAAGTGAAAGTGATTACCAGAATTTTAAGTTGGCAAGAGGCAAAGGGCAAAAGGCAAGAAGCAAAAGGCAAGGAGCAAATTTTTCTACTGAACATATTTTGAATCATGTCGGGCAAAGCTAAAGAAAAATTTTGCCTGCGTATAAAATCATGAGACGGGTTATTCATGAAAATGTAAAAGCTATCTTCTGATAATTTTGAACCAACAACTCTTACCAATGCATTTTTAATTTTCTACTTTCGCTATATCAAACCGATTATTTCAATTTTAAGATGACGGCAAAAACTTTTATAACAAATTTATTTTTCTTCATCATATTATTTTTTCATCACTCCTTTCTTTTACAGGCGCAACCAGTTTTGATTTGGGAAAGAAGTTACGGAGGGTCGTTGTACGACCAGCCTTTTACTACCGAATCGTCATTCGAAAACGGTTACATCAGTGGAGGCCACTCTATTTCGGCCGACAGTGATATAACGTCTAATTATGGTGACTTTGATTATTGGGTTTTGAAATTAGACAGCAATTGCAATAAAATTTGGAGCAAATCTTATGGAGGCTCTTTGTATGACAAATGCCGGGGATTGTCGGTGACTCCAGATTCTTCTATCCTTTCTTTCGGAAGTGTAAAGTCCAATGATTCTGATGTAACAGGCAATCACGGGAAGAATGATCTGTGGCTTTTGAAATTAGATTATAATGGCAACAAGGTTTGGAGCAAGTGCTATGGAGGCACCAAAGATGAAGCGGGATATATTACAACTTACAATAACATTGGAAATTATATATGTGGAAGTAACACATTATCTGATGATGGTGATGTAAGCTTTCATCATGGCTTGTATGATGCATGGCTGATAGAAGTTACACCCGATAGTGGCAAAATAGTTCGCGAAAAAACTTATGGCGGCAGCAATCATGATGAAATAAGAGGAATAGATCAATGGCCCGACAGCGATTATGTTTTTGCCGGAAATACCAGGTCGTCTGATGGTGATTTATCGGGCACAACTCACCAGGGTGATGAAGATTTATGGGCTGTGCGCATAGATAAGCTTGGCAATATTATTTGGTCGGTGCAATATGGAACAAATGGCCCTGACCGTGCAAGGCATATCACACGCGACTTTGATGGCAATGTATTGCTTACAGGCAAAGATTCATTAAACAGCGGTATTGTAACCGACAATCATGGCGATGCAGATATCTGGTTAGTTAAACTCAATTACTTAGATGGATCGGTAATGTGGCAAAAATCATTCGGGGGGTCTGATAAAGACGAAGGTTTCAGAACAATACCCACAGCCGATCACGGTTATTTAGTGGGGGCAACTACTCAATCTAACGATGGAGACTCACCGGGTGTCCGAGGTCTTTCTGATTTTTATTTTATAAAACTCGATTCCCTTTTAAACATTCAATGGACATACACTGCGGGAGGCCCGGGCTGGGATCATTTGAATGATGTGCTTCCTACATCTGATGGTGCATACATTGGCGTGGGATTTACTTCGTCCGTTGCAGGACCTAACAGCCAAATTACAAACAGCAAAGGTGACTACGATAGCTGGTATGTAAAGATAGGTTATTGCGATTCTATGCCTGTACCATCCATTACCGGTAATACAATAATCTGTAATGGCGACAGCGTAACATTAACTGCACCAACCGGACAAACATATTTATGGAACACAGGTGAGACTACTCAATCGCTGATCGTAAAAAATGCAGGGTCATATATGGTAACAGTTACTAAGTGGGACAGTGCATGTATTCAACACAGCGCAACTATAATTATTGACACATTTCCTCAACCACCGGTTCCTTTGATTTCATTTTCAGCAGGTCAGTTAGATGCTTCACCTGCCGCTGCATATCAATGGTATTACAACGGAATATTACTGCCTGATACTGCGCAAGTAATTAGCACTGTTGGTATAGGCACATATCAATTAATCATTACCGATAGCAATGGCTGCATTGCTCAATCGCAACCTTTTCTATTGACAGCAATAAATGATTTGAATGACTATGATGAAATTTTTATTGCATCAAATCCTGTAATTAATAATGTAGTTTATTTTAATGTAAAAAATGATTTTACACCAACAGCTTTTGAGTTGATTGATATTACAGGCAAAAGAATTTTCAATAGTCAAATTGAATTTCAAAACGGGAATTTATTCAAAATAAAATTGCCTGATGTGAAAAGTGGTTTCTACTTTCTTAAAATTATTGATAACAAATGGATGTCACATATTTCAAAAATAGTAGTCGGATAAAATTTGAATAACGAATTTTGAATGTCGAATGTTGAAGTGATGCTTTCTTAACAAAAATGGATTTTGAACTTTTAAGATTTTATGCTTTCATTATTCAAAATTCACTATTCACCATTCTCAATGTATCACCACAAATTTTTGTGCAACACTCATACATTGAACAGTATAACAGCCGTCTGGCAGTGATTTAGTGTTATACGAAGCTTTGCTTCTTAATAAAAATTTATCAATGCATTTGCCATAAGCATCATATATAAAAACCGTTTCAGGTGTTTTGCTATTTGTTGTTACTAATACATTTTCGTCTGCTGGGTTAGGATAAATTTTCAAATTTAAATTATTGAAGTCATTTTGCTGCAAGCCTGCGTTAAGATTATTATTTGCATTGAAAGTATGGTGTTGAACAATAAAATTTCCTGTGCCATTGGGCACACGCGCTAATGCACTATCGGTTTGTTGTAAACCAAATGTAAGACTGTCAACCAATTCAAATTGCGGATTCAGTAAAAATAATTGTTCACCATTACTGCTTAGTTTAAAGTTCAGATGTGTGTCACCTTGCGAATGTTGTTCATCAGCCCACAGTATCAAATAACCATTAGCCGGAACAATGATGCCCTGGTTAAAAATAAACTTACGGTAATTCAACGTGTCATCCGTAATTGAATAATTACCTAAGTCCACATCAACACCTGAATTGTTATACAACTCAATCCAATCATCAAACTCATTGCTGCTATCTGCTACTGCTGTTTTATTTTTAGCCATTATTTCATTTATAACTATGGCACTTGAAGTATCTGCAACCGGGTTAATCATGTAATAATAAACATTGTGCTCTGCACCGGGAGGTTCGTAAGATGCTGTTAATGCAGAGTCATTGGCAATGGCTTCGATGTAAAATTGCATCACCCCGGGGTTTGCCGGAGGAATAAAGGCACTATAAATACTATCACTCACAATGCTATCGCCATGCGTACCATTATCATACATTTGCCTGGATTGAAAATTGCCTGTGTAATAATTTACAAAATGCAAATTGACATTCTTGACTCCTGAAGAATCCATCACAAATGCAGTAATGAAAACAGAATCATTTGCAGATGGATTTTGCCACGCAATGTTATTTACAAAACTCTGTACCGATGTTATTACAGGCACTGCAACATTAAACTCAGGCAATGAATCAAGAAACTTCCTGCGCTTTTCAAAATTACTCTTGAGCTTATTCACAGCTTTGTAATAACTGGTGTCGGCCATTAACTTCATAGTATCGGCAAGTACTAATGAATCTATTTGTACCGATAGTGAATCAATTAATGGCGAGGTAAAAGTGGTGTCGAAATAATCCTTTATCAAAGTGCGATAATGTGCAAGGTATCGTTGTTTTATCGAAGGAATCTGTAACAGGTTTTTCAATAAGGGATAAGTACTTGTGTCGGCATGATAATAAACACTCCAGTCATAATATTTGGGTTGCATCACACTGTTGCCGTCCAATTGGATGGGGACCATCCTGCCTGTTTCTATTTCATGATAAATACAATAATCTGTCCGGCCTTTAAATACATAGCTGTCATCATCAGAAAAAATATTTTCTGTTGCAAGCATCCACAATGATTTATCTATATCAAAAAACGGGTTTAAAGAATCAATAAAATCAGAATCATTTGTTATACTTAACTGATAGCATGAATTGATTAAACGTTGCCAGGGTATGCTGTCATCGCTGCTTCTCAATGTATAGTACTTTTGATATGTGGTATCCTGTGTTCCGAGGTAACACAAGGCTGCTGTGCCATCACCAATTGTATTTGGTGGCGGAACCGTATGATGAAACGGATGTACAGCCCGCCAGAATGATCCGTTATTAGTCATAAACCATTCCTTCAAATAGTCTTTGTTTTCCTGCTCCAGGTTTATATATAATCCCCAATCCATGCCGTTAATCTTCAGCCACACATACGATACTTTTGGCATTGGAATATGCTTTCTTGCCAAAGTATTATACACGTACTCCTTCATCATTGAATTGTCGAGATAATTATTGTTGAGATTCAGTGTTTTGTATCCATCAATTCTTTGCAACCCGAAAGTATAATCCATGCTGATATTGAATGACAATTTATTTAATGAATCAATATCTCTGAAAGAAGTTGCTCCCCTGAATCGAACGCCAACGCTATCGTAAATCTGTCCATCCACTTGAAAGGTAGCCGGCAAATCAGTGTAGGTGTAATAATTAACCAGCATCGTATCCCAAAAGTGCGGTTGATTAAAAGTTAATTCCATTGTTTTAATTACAGTATGGTCATACAGCCCCTGGTATGGCTGGCCGCCCATTAATACCTGGTGATTGCCTGCAAAATATATTTCATCAGGCAATGATTGGCTGTTCGACTTGTGAGAAAAAATAAATGCAAAAAGAATGTATATTAATTTAGAACTTGATTTCATGTGGTTATTTGTTTGCCGTGAATTTATACATTTTTTGTCACTTTAATATTTTTTGTTTTCTGATAGAGAATGGCTATCGTTTCAGGTTTATGTTTATCTTTCGCAAACCTTACAATTCGTAATATATCATGAAAAACCGGGCACGCTGAAAACCGACAATAGAGTAAGCGTTAAAATTAAATCATTAAAAAATGAAAAAACAACTACAATTGACTTTATCAATTTTGATGTGCAGCATTTTTGTAAATGCACAAACATGGCAATGGGCAAGCAGTGCGGGAAAAATCGGACGTAACGATTATGCCACTTCAACAGCCACGGATGCTAATGGCAATGTATATGTAGTGGGTGATTTTTATGGTACTGACATCACCTTTGGTGCCACCACTTTAACCAATGGTTTAACCGCTGGGGGCACCAGTGATATTTTTGTTGTAAAGTATGACATGTATGGTTCGGTTTTGTGGGCAAAAAGAATTGGCGGTGCTGCTGATGATTTAGTAAACAGTATTGCTATAGATGGAAGCGGCAATGCTGTTGTAACAGGTGAATATTTAAGCAATGTACTTTCATTCGGAGGCGTTTCTTTGACAATTACAACTGGTGGCTTTAGTGATATTTTTGTAGCAAAGTATGATCCTGCCGGCACTGTGATGTGGGCAAAAAAGGGAGGCGGCAATGGTGATGACGGAGCTGTAGGAATATGTACAGATGCTGTTGGTAATATTTTTCTGGCCGGAAGTTTTAACGGTCCTTCTATTACATTTGGAACTAATACAGTAACCAAATCGGGCAGCGTTGATGCTTTAATCGTAAAGCTTGATCTTAATGGAGCATTCTTATGGGCTGAACATACAGGAGGAACAAGTAGTGACGGTGAAGGATATGGAGTAAGTGCTGATGCAAGTGGCAATGTTTTTTTTACCGGATTTTTTCAAAGCAATAGTATCAGTTTTGGTAGCACTACTTTAAATAACGCAGGAGCATCAGATGTATTTATTGCCAAATATAATAGTGGTGGAGTTTTAATTTGGGCGCAAAGCGGGGGCGGTACAGGTGAAGACCAGGTAAACGGCATAAGCACAGATGCCGCAGGCAATGCTTTTATAACGGGGTATTTTCTTAGTCCTTCAGCTACTTTTGGCAGTTACAATATAACCAATCCAAATCCATCAAGTTTAAATATTTTTGTGGTAAAATATGATGGTGCAGGGATTGCAGGTTGGGCTAATAGCGCAGGAGGCAGTGGTGATGATGATGGCACAAGTATAACAACTGATGCAGCAGGCAATGTATATATAGCAGGTTTTTTCAACACTTCAATTAGTTTTGGCAGTACTACACTCACAAGTAGTGGCAGCGATGATATTTTTATTGCAAGGTATAATCCTGCAGGTAATGCAGTGTATGCCAAAGGTGCCGGGGGTGCCGGATCAGATGCTGCACTTGGTCTTAGTGTTGATGCATATCATAATGCTTACTTAGCCGGGGGTTTTTTAAGTGTGTCTTTTCCGTTAAGCGCTACAACATTGATTAATACTGATGCCGGTGACACTGTTGCAGATATGTTTATAACCAAATTAAACAGTGTTAATGGTATTGATGATGAGGCTAACGCGTTTTCAGCTATAACCATTTATCCAAACCCTGCCCATGGGCTTTTTACGATAGCCGTTCCTTCGGGTTCAACTGAAATTCAGATATCAAGCGCAGATGGTCGCATTGTACAATCAAAAAACATTAAAGGAGAAACAAATCCTGTTTTTGAAATATTAGATAATGGAGTTTATTTTATCCGTATAAAAAAGGATAATAATATCATCACCCAAAAATTAATAGTAAATAACTAAATGGATAAATTGCAAGCTACTCAGCCAATTTTATAAGTTTGGCAGAAATAATTTTATCTCCTGATTTAATATTTAAAAAGTAGAATCCATCATTGTAATCGCTCAGATCAATTTCAAATTGATCAGAAGCAACACTTTTAGAGAACAATATTCTCCCGGTAATATCCATTATTGAATACTCTTTAATTTCTTCATCAGCAATGAGATTAAACTTTCCGGTAGCAGATGGATTGGGCGATATGCTGAAAATTGTTTCAGTATTTATTACTGCTTGTCTGCAACTTACAACGTAAATGATAAGTTTATTTGAAGTAACGCTGCATCCATTCGTATCAGTAACTACTACCTTATAGGTTCCACCGGTTTTTGCATACAATGTTGGATTAACTCCATTTGCAACATTTCCGGTTCCTTTTTTCCACTGGTACGTGTAACTTGAATTTACATTGGCTTGAAGTTTTAAACTATCCCCTGCACAAAAGGTAACAGAATCGCAACTGATAGTTGCAACCGGAGTATAAACAACAACCTTTTTTGTTCCACTGGTTACACTACATCCTGCTCCGTTAGTAACAATTACTTTATAGGTTCCGGATTTAGTTGCTTTATACTTATTCTGTGATGCTCCTGCTATTAAAGAAGTGCCCTTCTTCCATTGATAAGTGTAACCCACACCAGCACTTGCAGTTAGAATAACACTGTCTCCGGTACAAAATGTAAGCGGGCCTGATGCAGTAACCAATGCTGAAGGATAATTGTTTACCGTAATAACCAGGTTAGTTGAAGTCTGCGAGCATCCCGATGCATTTGTAACTCTTACCTTATAGGTTCCAGTTTGCTTTGCATAATATTGTGAACTTGCTGCCCCGTTAATGAGCACATTATTGAAATACCATTTGTAATTATTGCCCGCGGTGTTAGGTGTTGACAACAGCGCGCTGTCACCTATGCAAATAGCTGAATCGTTTGCAGTTAAATGAACAGAAGGCGCTGCATTGATCGTTAGATCAATTCCGTTATCATCTCCGGTTGCCACGGTATCGCTTGCAATTACGCGCACGCGATAACCGGTTCCTGTTACTGTATTAAATGGAATTGTAGCTGAAATGCTTCCTGATGTTGTTGAAGCAAGTGTTCCGATATTTACTGCGTTTGCAAATTTTCCGTTCGCATCACTAAGTTGCGCTGTAAAAGTATTTGCAGGTTTAAAAGTGATGTTGGCAACGTAAGGAATTGTAATCGTTACTCCTCCGCAAAATGTTGTCCCTGTTGGATTGCCGGTATTAATATTAGTGCGAAGTTTTGCAAAAAATAAATCAGTTGAACCCGGAGAACCAGTGAGAGTCAAGCTAAAATTTCCGAAGGTTGCACTGTTTGCGAAATTTCCGCAGATATAAACTTTACCTGAATCTGTTATTGCTAAACCAGGGCAATAATCACCACCACTGCTGCCTCCATGCTGTGCCCATTGAAACTCCCCATTCTTGTTGTACTTTGCAACCATTGCATCATAACCCAGTCCCGGGAAAGGATTGGGGGGAAACGGTGTAGTTCCGTTAAAATAATAATCTCCCGACACGTAAGGATCGCCATGATCATCACAACGAACACAACTTCCTTCTTCCCATTGCGAACCCTGAGTTGTTCTCACCCACTTTACATTTCCGCTTGTTGAATATTTCGCAAGGAACATATCAAAATCTCCATAACCAGGCACACTAATCGTATCGAATGACCCAGTTGCCCTTTTTAATCCTGTTATGTAATAATTTCCTAATCCGTCAAGTGTGATACCATAGCACGCTTCATAGTCAGTACCGGTAATAGTTTTTAATTGAGTAAGATTTCCGTTGTTATCATAAACAGCCACAAAACCATCCGGAACGCCTCCGGATGCACAGGTAACTGACACTCCATTGAAAATGGTTGTTCGGGTAAAATAACCTGCTACATAACATGTACCGTTAGGCTCCACGGCAACAGAATATCCCCTTTCTTCTCCGTAACTTCCGGCTGTATTAGCCCATTGGCAGATTCCACTACTGTTAAGTTTTGCAGTAAACATATCAACTGTCCCTGTAAGATAAAGCGGATGTATAACGCTTGACAATGTTATGCCGGGCGCAAATACAGCAACGCCACTGTACCAACCTGTAAGGTAAACGTTACCTGAACCATCAACGCCAATTCCCCATCCCGTATCATCGCTTTTCGTTTCATCACCAAACTCTTTTGCCCAAATGCAATTGCCTGAACTGTTAAACTTTGCAGCAAAAATCTGTTGTGATGAGCAATTCACTTTTACTGTATCAAAAAATGCAGTATCACTTGAAATAACTCCGGTTAAATAAATATTGCCGGCATTATCTAATGCGATTGCAAAACCCTGATCATTGTAATTGCCACCAAATCTTTTTGCCCAAACAACTGAACCTGATGGGGTGTACTTGCAAATAAAAATATCCTTGCTGCCCGCAGATTTAAGCTTGGTGGCTCCAAAATATACAGAGTCGCCAAAGTACCCTGTAACATAAAGGTTGCCTGAATTGTCTTTGGCAATTGCCTGTGCTGATTCGTAATTTGTACTGCCAACTGAATTAGCAAAAATGTATGACTGCGAATAGGCTTTGATTGAAAATAAAGTAGCAATAATAATTAGTGTGAAAATTTTTTTCATAGTTTATAAAGTAGTTTGTAAATTTTTATTTTGAATGAATATTAGAATGAAATTTTTAATGAGAGCGGGAAACGGGATTCGAACCCGCGACTTTCAGCTTGGGAAGCTGACACTCTGCCAACTGAGCTATTCCCGCTTATTTAAATTACTGCAATGACCGTAGAAATTTTTTTCATAGTTATAAGGGGTTAATAATGATTTTAAAGATAAGAAAACCGAATGAATACACAAAGGGATAATAAGCCAAAAATCAATAATAGGAATTAAGGGAACAAGTGAAAAGCAAAATTATCTTACTCACCCAAAATTTAAAACAAAAAGTATGCGCCTTGATTTTACATCATCTTCTCGCGCTTGATGAGGTAAGGCATCAGCACTTGTTTATATCCTTTATTGATATCGGCTTCTACAAAATCAATTTTATATTGCGCGCATTTCAGTTTCAGTTCTTTTTCAAAAGTGCTCATTGCTTCAAGATAAGCGGTGCGAACCTGATTGCTGTGAACCTTTACACGGTCACCGGTTTCAACATCAATAAACTCATAAGGACGATTTTCAAAAGCAAAATCCAATTCCTTTGTCTTATCCACTACGTGAAATAGAATCACTTCATGCTTTGCATATTTGAGATGCTGCAATGCGCTGAATAATTCGCTTTCATTTCCTCCCGCTTCAAACATATCACTGAAAATTACCACAAGCGAACGCCTATGAATATTTTCTGCAATCTCATGCAATGCTGAAGCAGCAGAGGTTTTTCTTAACTGCGGATTTTCAGCTATTGCATTTTCAAGATAGTTGTACAAAAGTTTATGATGGACAGTGGTTGATTTTGCCGGAGTGCTTACTTCAACCTTATCTGAAAAAATACTTAAGCCAACTGCATCGCGCTGCATTTTTAAAAGATGGGTTATAGATGCTGCGCAATAAGCAGAAAAAGTAATCTTATTCATCAGCGAAGGATTTTTTTTATCCAATTCAGGATAATGCATGCTTGATGAATTGTCAACCACTAACTGGCAGCGCAAATTGGTTTCTTCTTCAAAACGCTTTACAAACATTTTGTCAGTGCGGCCATATAATTTCCAATCAATAAAGCGCGTGCTTTCGCCTGTATTATATAAGCGATGTTCTGCAAACTCCACACTAAAACCATGAAAAGGTGATTTATGCAAACCTGTTATGAAACCTTCAACCACCTGTTTTGCTATGAGTTCAAGGTGTCCGAGATGTTGTATTTCGTTTTGATTGATTGCCATTGTTAGTAATTGATATGGTGTAAATATAAGCGCAAATGTAATTTGAAGAAAATTTTTCGATACTTAAACTTTAAAGCCACAAAAAAAGTGTGAACTCATAAATGAATTCACACTTTTAATTTTATTGACAAGTTGCCTTCGCACACCCTGACCCGCCAAAGGTGGGCACAGCCGCACTTCAGCAACTACTTTTCCGTTAAACAGCTTTTGCCAATTGTGCATCAAGTTTGCCTGCCAATACCGATTTTGGCACTGCACCTACTTGCTTGTCAACTATTTTTCCGTCTTTGAAATAAAGCAATGCAGGAATATTGCGAATGCCAAACTGCATTGAGATGCCCGGATTATTGTCAACGTTAACTTTGCCTACTATTGCTTTGCCCTCGTATTCCTTTGCAATTTCTTCTACAAAAGGTCCTACCATGCGGCACGGTCCGCACCACTCTGCCCAAAAGTCAACTAATACAGGCTTGTCTGATTTAATTACTAACTCATCAAAGTTAGCGTCTGTGAATTCTAATGCCATAATTTTTATTATTTAAATATTGTGTTTTTTAATGTTTCAAACGAAGGGACGAAAGTAGCAGTTATTTATTTTCGGATTACTTGTTTATGCAAATAATTAACCGAAAGCGAATATCTGCCACTGTGGCTGCTAAAAAGGTAAGGCATGTGACAAATAGAGAATTGAAATACTGATTAGAAGCTAAAGAAGGTTATTTAAAGAAAATTAAACAATGACACGCAAGGAAAAAATAAATAGAAACATAGGTCTTACTTTTGATTTCATAAGACAAGTTGCCGACAATCCTGAATTGCTTAATAATATTCCGGACGGTTCAGTACTTGAATTTGTTGAGAAAGATTTTAAAACAGTTGAAAAGAAAAAATCAACAACTAAAAATAATTCTCATAAAAAATCTTCCACTAAATACCTGAGAGTAAAATCGGAGTTGGTGTTGATTGGTTGATGCTAAACTTTGGGTTAAATTCTAAAAATATCAAACAATAAGTTGACTCAATTTAAACCGTTTATAAAAATTAAATGATTTTCGTTTTCAATTGATTATCATGGTTTCTTCCCTTTAGTTTTGCCTCTCTTGAGCATCTTCTTTTCATCCTTTTCTAACTTACGTTCAATTTTCTTAATGTCACCTTCAGGAGGAAGTTTCTCTGGTCGTATTCCTCTTTGCACAAGCATATCTCTTACAGCAGTATTGTTATCAATATGTTCCTTTTCAATCGGGCTTTGACCTTTCAAATCTTTGCTTTGTACATTTAGTCCTGTCATTTCAGCGGCAAGGTCTTTTGCTTTGATGCTAATTGTGGGTAGAAAATCGGCAACAGGTCTGCTTTCGGGCACACTCATTTTCCTTTTTAATTGCAGTGTTGACAAACGGAACAATGCCTGGTCGCCTTTTGAACGAATAATTGCAAAGCCTTGGTTGTCCACTCCACGTTCAAACAATATTCCTGAAAGTTGTTTTTCCGTTTGACTTAATTTTTCATGCGCTTTTATTCTTTCATATTCCAGCAATCGCTGTTCAATAATTTCCGCTCTGCGCGTTTGCACAGCAAAATAATTTTGGGCAAAAGCAATTTCGGGTTTTCGGCTGTCACCATTTTGAGCAATGAGATAACAGGCATAACGTGTAAGGGCAATATCTTCAATTTCATGAAGCGCGCCTTTACCTGCTTCTATCACCTTCCTGACGTCAGGAAAGTGATAAATAATTTCTTCACCTGCATTTATGCAGGAATCCTTTGCCTTTTCAATCACCTTTTCAAAGTTTTCCCATTTGCTGTATCCCAACAGCGTTTGCATATCTCTTGCGCTCCAGCATTCAATGCCATCAATTGCTGATGCCGCAGATTCAAATTGCTGAAAGAGTTGTTTTATTTCTTCGGATTTCATGATGTTAGTTTTTGTATAATTAATTACAGGCTTTCTCAATCAAGATTATTCTTATCAATGCCCGCTTGTTTAAGAACAGCATAAAAAGTTCCCTTCCTTAAATCTTTGTTTCCATGCATTGGCACAATCACTGTTTTGTTAGTTATCCGATTATAAAAAAGTTGGTGTGAACCATTAGAGCGTTTAAATAAAAATCCGTTTTGTTCTAAAATTTTTATGAGATACTTTGGAGATAGGTTCATACTACAGCCACATTTAAAGAATATTCCAATGTGTTGCTGTCGTCAGGAATTGCTTCTCCGCGATCACGTAATTCTTCTATATACAAAGTAATCGCTTCTTTAGCCATTAATATTGCCTCGTCAGTATTTTCTCCAAAGGTGATACAACCGGGTAAAGCCGGTACAATAACAGTATAACCTCCTTCTGGTTCCTTATGCAAATGAATTTTGTAGGTGTACATATATTTTAATTTTTTAAATAATCTTAATCATCATCAAATCTACAAATTATCAAATTCAATTAACCCGAAAATTCTCCCCCACCAATAACTCCAATTCTTCAAAAGTTTCTTTGCCGAAATTAACGCGGGCATTTTTAGGATTGGCTTCTACCTGCATTTTTAATTCATGGTCTAAGATGTTGAAGCGAATAGGAATGCGACCGGGATGTTGTTTGATTAATGATGAAAGTTTAGCAACTAATTGTTCATCTACTTCTGATGAGTTTAAACTTAGCGTGATATTTTTTGCAAACTCATTTCCTATTTCACTCAGCAATTTTATTTCATTAATGAGTAATTCAAACTCATCTTCGCGCATATATTTTTGTTGAACAGTTGCTTTGATAAAAAGAAACATATTTTCTTTAAGGTACTTTTCATACTCTGAATATTTTTTCTCATTAAACAATGGGAACTCCAAACTGCCGGACAAATCTTCAATCGTAAAAATGCCATAACGTTTTCCTGTTTTGCCTACACGATGATTGGCAACAGTGATGATGCCTCCTAAACAAAAATCTCTTTTATAAAATTTTCCAAGGTCTTCGCTTAACTCTCCGATTTTCACATTGCAGAAAGTTTTTAATTCATATTTGAATAAATCAAGCGGATGCCCTGAAAGATAAAATCCAATTACTTCTTTTTCATGATGCAGTTTTTGCAACACACTCCACTCTTCTGCATCAGGCAATTTAGGTACGGGCATTTCTGCTTCCATTACATCACCGAATAAACTTACCTGGGCACTGTTGGCGTGTTCTTGTTGTGACTGTCCGTAACGCACGGATTTATCCAAACCGTTCAATCCATCTTTGTCAACGGCAAAATATTGTGCGCGATGCACACCTGTGAAACTATCGAAAGCACCTGAATACACACATGCTTCAAGAGTGCGCTTATTCACAGCACGTAAATTAACTCGCGATGTAAAATCAAAAATTGATTTAAACGGACCATTATTTTTTCGTTCTTCAATCAACGCATGAATTGCATTTTCACCAACACCTTTTACACCACCCAAACCAAAACGCAAATCGCCTTTTTTATTTACGCTGAACATATAATCAGATTCATTTACATCAGGACCCAAAACACTCATTTGCATTTTGCGACACTCTTCCATAAAGAATGTTACCTTATCAATATTGCTAAGATTGTTGGTCAACACAGCGGCCATGTATTCACTTGGATAATGCGCTTTGAGATATGCTGTTTGAAATGCAACAAATGCATAACAGGTAGAGTGCGACTTGTTGAAAGCATAGCTGGCAAAGGCTTCCCAGTCAGCCCAGATTTTATTAAGTGTTTCCTGCGGATGTCCTTTTGCAGTAGCGCCCTCCATAAACCTGGATTTCATTTTATTCAAAACATCAAGTTGTTTCTTACCCATTGCTTTGCGCAACGTATCAGCTTCGCCTTTGGTAAAGCCTGCTAATTTTTGTGAAAGTAACATCACCTGTTCCTGGTAAACAGTGATTCCATAAGTCTCCTGCAGGTATTCTTCCATGTCAGGCAAATCGTAAACTACTTTTTCGCGGCCATGCTTGCGTGCGATAAAATTCGGAATGTATTCTATCGGACCCGGGCGATACAGTGCATTCATAGCAATTAAATCTTCAAACTTATCAGGCTTTAAATCTTTAAGATACTTCTGCATTCCTGCACTTTCAAACTGAAATGTACCATTGGTTTCGCCTCTTGCGTATAGCTCTAATGTTTCTTTATCGTCAAGCGGAATGGTATCAATGTCAATTTTTATTCCGTGATTTTCTTCAATTAATTTTAATGCATCGCGAATTATCGTAAGCGTTTTTAATCCGAGAAAATCCATTTTAATAACACCTGCATCTTCAATTACCTTTCCTTCGAATTGCGTGATAAGCAAATCAGTTTCCTTTGAAGTTGCAACGGGAATAATTTCAGTTAAATCCATTGGTGAAATGATGATGCCCGCTGCATGTATTCCTGTACCACGTACAGAACCCTCTAAAATCAAGGCTTCGCGAATCACATCGGCTTTTAAATCAGTTCCCTTATGCAATATGCGCAACTTCTTTACATTCTCCATATCATCACTTTGAAGATTGTATTTTTCTTTCAAACCTTTTGCACCATCTAACTCGATTAACACTACATCATTCAAACTGATGCCGGGTTTATCAGGAACTAATTTTGCAAGTGCATTGCTGTCATTCAATGGCAAATCAAGAACACGCGCTACATCTTTCAAACTCATTTTCGCGGCCATTGTTCCATAGGTTACAATTTGTGCAACCTGGTTTTTGCCATACTTTTTCACTACGTAATCAATCACTTTTTGACGACCTTCATCATCAAAATCCGTATCAATATCAGGCATTGATTTACGATCGGGATTTAAGAACCTTTCGAAAAGTAAATTGTATTTCAACGGGTCAATGTTGGTGATGCCCAAACAATATGCAACAGCAGACCCGGCTGCAGACCCACGCCCCGGACCAATCAACACACCTAAATCACGACCCGCTTTTATAAAATCAGCAACAATTAAAAAGTATCCTGCAAAGCCCATGGTCTTTACTGTAAACAATTCAAACTTCAAACGCTCTTCGACTTCTTGTGAAATTTCTTTGTAGCGTTCTTTCGCTCCTGTGTATGTTAAGTGTTCGAGATAATCATCCTGTGTTGCAAAACCTTCGGGAATTACATAGTTGGGTAGAAGTATGTCTTGCTTAAGTTTCAGCGGTTCTATCTTGGCAACAATTTCGTTCGTGTTATCCAAAGCATGTTCGATGTCAGAAAATTTCTGAGTCATCTCCTCTGTATTCTTAAAATAAAATTCATCATTATAAAATGCAAAACGCCTTCCTTTTACAAACACATCATCATCAGCAAAATCTTTCATCTTTTCTGTAGCCTGCTTTTCACCTGTGTTAATGCAAAGCAAAATATCATGAGCATTTGCGTCTTCGCGATTCACATAATGCGAATCGTTAGAGCAGATAACTTTCACGTTATACTTAATTGCAAATTTCAGCAGCACTTCATTCACTTTGTTTTGGTCGGGAATATCATGACGCTGCAACTCGATGTAATAATCCTCACCGAACAAATCCAGCCACCATTTGAAAACCTTCTCTCCTTCTTCTTCTCCTTTTCGCAAAATTGTTTGCGGAACTTCTGCACCAAGACAACAAGTTGTTGCAATCAAACCTGTGTGATATTTCTGTACCAACTCCTTATCAATCCGCGGATATTTTCCATACAAACCTTCCATGTATCCAAGCGAACACATCTTAATAAGGTTCTTATAGCCTTCAGGATTTTTTGCCAAAAACAATTGATGCCGTCTTACATCTTTATCATCCTTTGTAAACGAAACGCGGTTGCGATTTTCAACCAAATAAAATTCACAACCAACAATTGGTTTAATCAGGTTCGGATTTTCTTTTGTGTTATGCTTTGCAGCTTCGGCAACAAAATTGAAAACGCCAAACATGTTTCCATGATCAGTGATTGCTATTGCCGGTTGTTTATCTGCTATTGCTTTTTTATACATCTGTCCGATGTTGGCAGCGCCATCAAGCAATGAAAATTGGGTATGAACGTGGAGGTGGGAGAATTGCATTCTTCGATTTATGATTTTTAAAGTACGATTTACGATTTGTATCGTCATCGCAAAGTTATTCAGAACAATAAGTTTCCGTTGGTTTTGTTCAAAAAGTTAGTGGTTTGTTGAAAAACTTATTCCATGATGTTAATAAAAAGCAAAAGTGCCTGTTATTATCAGACACTTTTGAAATACATGAAAAAAGGGAATTGCTAAAAACTAAGCACAGTTTTCTTTACAGGGGTAATATATATGTTTTTAATTTTTTATTTAATGATGGTGATTTTGCCCTGCGATACCGGATTGCCATTTCCATAAACAGTGTAGCTGTAAATGCCTTCACTCATATCTTTCATCTGAAGATTACTCCTGTCAGCAGTTACATTGAGGTCTGATTCCCAAACTTTTTTTCCGATTACATTGAAGAAAACAATTGACGCACGATTGAAATTTGTGAGATCATAATTGATGGTGAATTCTCCATTATTTGGATTCGGATAAACAACTACATTAAGATCATTCAGGTTAAGATGCGACTGCTGCTGATCGTTAAGTTGGTATTTACTCATACATAATTTCGAATCATCATAATTAACATTAGGGTTATACTTAACGTACAAAGCCCTCGCTTTGAATACTGAAGTTCCTGCAATGTAAGGGCATTGATCAGCAAGTTTCTTTAGCGACTTGATATCGGGCTCGCTTAATTTATCCTTAACTGCAAGTGACTTAAAGTATAATGAATTGTATCTTTTTTCTGAACTTTCAATTGCATTAGTCGGGATTAAAGCATTGTTCATTTCAATCAACTGCTGCAATTGTATTGTGAAAGCAGCCATGCCCTGAGCAGGTTGATTAAGTTGTTTTATGGCATCATTAATAGCTACAATTCGTGCTATGTTACTTTTCAGGGTTTCGTTATAAAACTGTTGCAACGCAGCACTGCCTGCCATTTTCAATTCATCGTTCTTTAGCTCGTTGAAAAGTTCAGACTTAACACTAAAGATTGTTGCATCATCATGTAGCGTTGGAATAACTTCACTAATGGTATATTCAAGGTTAGATTTTAAATCTGCATCTTCTTCCTCAGAATCATTTATAAGAGTTTTACCATTTGATGAATTTAACAGCCTGTTTGGATTAGGCTGCAAACATGATATAATACATTCTACTCCCGCTTTTGTTTGATAATATGGGGTTATAGGAGAAGCATCACTGCCAATTGAAAGATTTGGATAAGGAATAGTCAGCGAATCGGCTTTATAAACAAAAAATTGTTTGCTGCTGCCTTTCGTCCCCGAACATTGGGAGTTAACAGCATAAGTTGCTGCATGACCAAAGTGTCCTTTATACTTACCTGATCCGGAAACAGATTCAATATACTGACCATAAAATTTATTGTTATTAGTTCTCGAAGCATTGTTGAGCGGCTGTGGCCCGATAATACCCGATGTAAGTCCTATACCACCAATCACCATTCCATCATCTAAATATTTAAAATCATTATTCCTGATAATTGAATTATTACAATTGGCGAGATATTCCACGCCTGTTGAAGCTAAATCAAGTGTGTTACAATCCATCGTATTTGAAGGACAGTAAGAAAAAGACATGTTGATTTTGTTTGATGTGCTTGCTGCCGAATTTCCTTTTGCAAGGTTGCATCGTGTTTTCATTGAATCAACATTTTCAATTCGCATACCGTAAGCCGTAAAGGAAGTATTCGGGTTATCGAGATAAACTTTATTATCGGCCAACATAACTTTATGATTATTCTGAATCCATATTCCATGCGTACCTCCTGAATGTATTACATTGGTTTTAATGGTTAGAATACTGTTTTCGCCATTTACATCAATAATTCTGACTGCAGGTGTTGCATTCGTCCCGTTTTCCTGGTTATTGGTGCTTACACTATTATTGTAAATATTTAAGTTGCTATACTTTGCTTCCAGCATATCCATCCCAACATCAGCACCGGTTATAGTATTAAATCTTACATCAAGCTGTTTCATCATGCAGCCGATTAATTGTATTGCTTTTTTGGAACCTGTAAATAAATTACCGCGTATGTTGGCATCACCATTCTCGATGTAAATTCCGTTATCGCAATTGATAAATTTATTTGGATAAGCAGTGCTATCTGCACCGCAACTAAAATGAAACTCAGGCCACAATTGCGTTGGATCATTTATATTGCCATAACCAAAAGGATTGATCATGTATATAGCTGTTCCATTTGTGCCGTCAAGAGAATCAGACTTTAAAATATTTTCAAACTTGTTATTGTAACAGGTAATGTCAGAATTGTTGCCAATAAAACCATACTGAATATTGTTCCAGTAATTAGCAGGTTTAGCTGTGTCTCCAATAGTAATAGAAGGATTGCCAACGAGTTTGAAAGCGCAAAGAGGTTTCTCACCTGCATGAGGCGCTTTTAAGCTTCCGCTAAAACTCATAGTATCACCATAAAATTTACCATTCAAATCCTGTTCATTATCGTGCAGGTAAACCCCCATGTAACACCTTTCAAATTTAGTATTGGTAATATATAAATCAGGATCGCGCTGGCCTTCAACAACAGCTTCAGCGTTTGTTATGGTGCAGCTATCCAGCGTAAGTTGCGAATTAAAATCATCCATATAAAATCCACGCCACATTTTATTAGAACAGTTTTCTGAATTTAAATTGCACCTGAGGAATTTTACCTTGGCAGTATTAGCAGCAAATCTTATGCGGGCAATTTCACCGAATTTAAGTTTATCACAATTAACAAAAGTGAAATTACAATCAGCATAAAAATCTCCGTTAAACATAATCTCATCATGAAAATCTCTAAGCGTATCATTTGAACAATAGCCATGTCCAGGATTAGCAGCACAGAAAGCTTTAAGCCTTGGAATGAGATCGGTTTTTAATGTTTGTCCCGGAATAAAAGTAAGCGATGAGGGAAAATCGGCCGAAGGACAGCAGGTAAAAGGAATGATGGTGACATCATCGCTATCCACGCAACCATTAATAATATTAGAACTCACTTTTAGTCTATAGGTTGTTGCAGCAGCAGGACTTACAGCTACCGAGCTTCCTGTACCAATTAAAACCCCGTTTTTAAACCATTGATAATTTAACAAAGGGTCATATTGCCCCACACGCAAGATGTATGGCAAACTGTCGTCACATAAAGAGTAATCTGGCCCGGCATCAGCCTTTGAATTAACAGTAACATTTACTGAATCGTAAGCTGCCCAGCAAATTCCATCAGTAGCATAGCAACGATATGTAGTGTTTGAATAAGGGTAAGCAAATGCAGTATCGGCATCAGGATTGGTAATGCTCGAAGTTGGTGTCCATATTATACTGTGCACGCTGGAGGTATTGCCTCCTGATAATGTAGCAAAAAGTTTTACCTGCGAGCCTTTGCAAACATGATCATAATCTGAATGAACTGTTACTACAGGTTTTGGATTTACAACAATGTTGACACTGTCTTTGAACCCATCGGAAGAAATAACGTTAAATTTAAACGTAGTTGAAGCAGAAACATCAGGGGCTGTAAAACGCATGACTGATTTATCAGCTTTTATCTCTGATAAGTTAGTGCCTGTCCATGTATAGCTTGCTCCGCCTGTAACTTGCAGGGCAGTAGTGGTGCCGCTGCAAATGCTGTAGTCACTTGCTTTTGCTTTGATAGAGTTTTTGGTAACAAATATCCTTGTTACTGAATAAGCTTTTAATAGCATTGATTGCGATGCAGGCAGATATCCGGTTATGGTACATTCCATCTGACCGGGATTTAATTTCGGATTTCCCTTTATGACATCTAATACGCCACCCGGCCCCGGATAAACACTGATGTATTTTCCCTGGCTTAAATTCCAGGTATTTGAATCAATATCTACAGTACGGCTAACACTGTCTAAATTTAAAATAATCATTTCCGTTGACAGCGGACCATCCAACTGAAATCCGAAAAGCGCATCATAACCACCGGGTAATTTCGGACTGTTAGCAAATGCCAACTGTCTTTTTGTTTTTGCGTTTTTCAAAGCACGACCAACTAACTGCAGGCATACACCCTGTGATGTTAATTCATGAGTATTGGTTGGAGCAAGGTTATTGGAAACGCAGTTAAGACCATCATCTGTAAAACCGGTAAGATCAAAACCCAATGAATCATTAAAAAGCGATGCAAACACCGAAGAACCTACCAAAGCATGGCAATCAACATGTCTTATTGTTGGAGCCTGTAGCATGCTTAAAGCCATGGCCGAGGTAAACAAGCCATGAATAAAATGCTGGTGAAGACAGTGACCTGTATCGTATAAGTTAAACTCCGTAACCCATGCCTCTTTGCCGGCATTGCCAATATCACTTAGCTCATTTTTTAATCCTTCAAAACCTGAAAAAGGTCCGGCTAATACTGCCGGAGCGGTTTGTTCATTAACCGCCAGGGTTCCAATTGATGCACCCAAATACCAATGCAATGTAACCGCATCAATGTTTGAATTTGCACCTGCTGCCACAACAGATGTCCACCTGTTTTTGCGGCTTATACGTGGCTCAGCCGGATATTTGTCGGTACTGCCAACAACTGCAATTTTATAATTGGCAAAACCCGGACGGCTCTTAATATAATTAGCCCAGTCATTTGCTGTATTAATATAATCCTCGGCAGTTGGAAAAACAGTTTCATTAATCTTGCTGTCTATATATAATTCATTGCCAAACTCAAGATATTTAACCGGCAGGTTTATACTGTTGGCAAACATTAAAGAGGCAGTCTGATAATACTTATCGCTGGTTAAAATATTAAGATTAAATATGGGTGTTACACCAACTCTCTCAGTTAAATTCTTGAGTTGATAAAAATCAAGATTGCGATATTCGCTATCATAAAAATCTTTTGGTAAAACCAGGTTCTGTGGCAGATCTCTTAAAAAATGGCCTATCTGCCAATCCCAGAAATTACCGATAAGACCGGCAGGGTAACGAACAACTGTTGGACTAAGATTACTTAATGAATCCATAAACCATTGTGTGTCATAAGTAGGTTGGTCGCCCCTTATTACATTGGCGCCATTATATCCAAACCAATCGGCTGGCAGAATAGATTGCTTTCCGAGGTAAACATTAATTTGCGCATTTGATATTTGATGGCTTGCAATAATAATTGCAAGAGCGCTTAGCAGGAGTTGTGCTAGCTTTTTCATATAATTTCGGGAGTTAGAGAGAATTAGAAAACTTCTGCAAAACTACTACGAAAATATTTATTTGCCAAATAATTTAACTATTTCACCTATAATAAATTGTTTTTAGCCAAATTATTATTTTTGCACTTTGGCGCTAAAATATTGGTTAACAGCATGTTGATTTGAAAAAGGTCTCCAACCAAAAGTTATTCACATTTTTGATAATGATTTTGGTAAAATAATGCTTCAATACTAAAAAGATTGAACGCAGTTTTTCATTGCTTTCTTAATAAGGGATGCATGGTTTTAAACCAAAGCGGAGGAATCAATGCATAGTAAATCATTTCAACATAACCACCCGGAAGCACTGGGGCTTTATCGTAACTCTTTAAAATGTGATAGGGTTTAGATGCATAGTAATGATGGTCGGCATGACGAGAGAGGTCAATTAAAAAATAACGCGAAATCACTTTATCGCTTTGCCAGCTATGATGTTCCGTTACTCTTTCATTTTCATTACGGGTTAAACCATAATGTTCAATGTAGTTGGTATATTCTAAGAGAAAGTTTGCAAGGATAGCCTGCAGCATAAACGCAACCAAAACAGATGCACCTAAAAAATAAGCAAGTAATGACATAAACAGCACAAGTAATAAAATGGAGGCTGTCACATAATTTCTTAATCCATAAGGGGCAGCATTTATTTTTCTTAAACGATTGGCATCACTATTTAAAGCGCTTTTAAATTGACCAACTGTGGTGCGCATGAAAAACCGGTAAAGATTTTCTCCGTAAATTGATGTAGCCGGGTCTTTTGCTGTTCCAACCCATTTGTGATGGACACGCAAATGATCAACATAAAAATAAACATTGCCTGCTGTGAACAACAAAAACTTTCCGGCCCATTGAAACCATTTAATATTACGATGTATTAGCTCATGCGCAATTACTATTGCACTGCTGCCTGAATTAATTCCGGTTGAAATTGCTGCCACAATTATTTGTGAAAATGAAAGGCCGTTTTGTGAAACGGAATAAAATAAACTGCTTAAACAAAGCATCTGCAATAATACATGAGCAAATAAAATTGCATCAGGAAAAATTTCACTCTCGCTATAACTGTTGTCATGATTTTGCGAAACAAATTTTTCGAGCACGGCCAAAATGCCAAGCGAAAAAATTATGTTTCCTGCCACCCACCAATTGCCGAGCATATTTCCGGTTATAACTATAATGCCGGTAGTTAAACTAAGCAGGTATTTATAATTGCGCATCCTGGAAGATATTTATGGTGATAAAGCTACTAAGTATTAAGCAATCAGATAACAATTCTAATCTTCGCGCTGTTTTTAAATCGTAAGATAAATATGAAAACCAATACTCCATTACCTGAACGCATGCGCCCGCAGGCATTAAAAGATTTTATTGGTCAGCAGCATTTACTTGGCGAAGGCAAGGTTCTCAATCGCCTTATTCTGTCTGGTAAAATTCCTTCCATTATTTTCTGGGGGCCCCCCGGTGTGGGAAAAACTTCGTTGGCAAGATTTATTGCTAAACAAATGTCATTACCTTTTTCTCAACTCAGTGCAATTGATTCCGGAGTGAAAGAAGTTCGCAAGGTAATTGATGATGCCACTCAAAACGGTAAAACCATTTTATTCATTGATGAAATCCATCGTTTTAATAAAGCGCAGCAAGATGCATTGCTCGGTGCCGTAGAGCGTGGTACAATAATCCTGATTGGCGCCACAACAGAAAATCCTTCGTTTGAAGTGATTGGCGCTTTGCTTTCGCGATGCCAGGTTTATGTGCTTAAATCACTGGAGGGCGATGAACTTGAAATGCTGATTGAAAATGCAATTCATAAAGATGCAGAGTTATCTAAACTGAATATTGAAGTGAAAGAGAAAGAAGCGATGCTCAAATATTCCGGTGGGGATGCGCGTAAGTTGCTTAACGTGATTGAACTTGTTGTGCAAACATTAAGCGAATCAACTACGTTTACAGGTACAGTTATTATAACCAATGCTACAGTTGAAGACGTGATTCAGCAAAAGATGGCGCTTTATGATAAGAGTGGCGAACAGCATTACGATATAATTTCTGCTTTTATTAAAAGCATGAGAGGCAGCGACCCCAATGCTGCGCTTTATTATCTTGCAAGAATGATTGAAGGTGGTGAAGATCCGAAATTTATAGCCCGCAGAATGTTGATACTTGCAAGTGAAGACATTGGTAATGCTAACCCGAATGCATTGCTGCTTGCAACATCATGCTTCCAGGCGGTTACAATGATTGGCTATCCCGAATGTAATTTGATTTTATCACAAACAGTTATTTTTCTTGCCACTTCTCCTAAAAGTAATTCTGCCACAACTGCTATTGGCGCAGCGCAGCAAATGGTAAGACAAACTGGAGATTTACCTATACCACTCCACTTGCGAAATGCACCAACCAAATTGATGAAGCAATTGAATTATGGAAAAGATTATCAATATGCACATGAGTTTACAGGTAATTTTATTGCACAGGAATTATTACCCGAAAAAATAAGCGGAACAAAATTTTATGAACCCGGAAATAATGCCCGCGAAATTGAATTACGAAAATCATTGAAAGGTTGGTGGAAAGAAAAGTATGGGTATTAAAATCTATTATTACTATTTTTAACTGTTTTGATTCGGATAAATTTTTGCAATAGCTTCAGTAGCAGAATGAACTTGCAGTTTCTCGTAAATACGCTTGATGTACGTGCGCACAGTCTCAATACTAATGGAACATTGTGCGGCAATCATCTTATAGCTGTTGCCGCTTGAAAGCAACTTCAAAACCTCCTGTTCACGCACAGTAAGCTTATTCATTTCATCTCCCGGTGCAGGAACTTTCGGAAAAAGTTGCAGCACTTTACGGGCAATTGATGGAGTCATTGGTGCGCCACCATTTAACACATCGTTAATAGCTTCAAGAATTTTTTCGGGTTCAGTGTTTTTAATCAGGTAACCGGAAGCACCAGAACAGATAGCTTGTAAAACTCTGTCATTATCATCAAAAACGGTGAGCATAATTACGTGTATAGTAGATGAGAATTTGCGGATAAGTTTTAATCCTTCCAATCCATCAGTGCCTGCCATTTCAATGTCCATGAGCACCACATCAGGTCGTAGTGTCTGCATATCAATTGAAATATGATTGCAGTTTTCAAAAGCGCTTAAGAGTTTAAATTTTCCTGAACCTGAAATTAATTGCGAAATACTTTCACGCAGAAAAATGTTGTCTTCATAAATTATGATTCCGGGGAGCATATTCAGATTAAGTTATAAGATTACAATCTATTTGTTTCATCCGTCATTCCAATTGTCTGAACTAGGATTTATAGGATTATAGGATTATAGGATTTCTAATTCTGCAATTCATTGTGATACATCAGAATCCATCATTCTATCACGCCAAAAGTAAGGTGACTAATTCGTTATACAATCACATAATTATGGTACAAGTGGAACGGAAAGCGAAATGAGTGTTCCGTTATTTTCTTGCGATGTTATTTCAAATTTTGCATTGAGTTGCTCTGCACGTGCTTTCATGTTTTTTAACCCGTTGCCTCCAAACCTCACCCCCTGCCCCCCGTCCGCACCGGCACGGGCTGGCTCTCCCAAGGAGAGGGGAGTAGTTCCGTTTACATCTTGGGAATTGTAATCAAAACCCTTTCCATTATCTTTAATCAGCATAACAAGCGAATGATTTTTTTCAGAAAGCTTTATCTGTGCTTCGGTAGCTTGGGAATATTTTGCAAGGTTATTCACTGCTTCTTTGAAAATCAGGAAAAAATCTTTTCGCTTTTCCATTGGCAGTAAAATATGTTTCGTGCTTTCATCAATTTCTAATTGGAATGAAATGTCAGCAGCATCTAATATCACTGAAGCATATTCGCGCATGCGCGCAACTATATTTTCCATTTTATCATTTTCGGGATTCACTGACCACACGATGTCACTCATCAAATCCATTGCCTGTGATGATGCTTTTCCTATGGTTGAAAATAATTCGTTTGAATTTTCTTTTGCAGTTGAGTTATTCTTGGCGGCCATTTTGCTCATCATAGAAATACTGCTCAATGTAGAACCTATGTCATCGTGCAAATCGCGTGCTATGCGCTGACGGATATGTTGCATGCGTAAAATCTGGTTGATTCGGATTTTGTAAATAGCGTAAAGAACTATTGCTATTACTATTGTAACAAGACAATAAAACCAAATTGTTTTCCAAAAAGGAGGTGTAACTGATAGCATAACCGTAGCACCTGTTTCATTCCACACTCCATCATTATTACATGCTTTAACTTTAAACAAATAGTCACCGCCATCAAGATTTGTGTAAGTGGCTGAAGTTTTATTGCCGCAATAAATCCAGTCTTTATCAAATCCTTCCAGCTTGTATGCATACATATTATTAGTCGGGTTAGTAAAATTCAAAGCTGCAAAGCCAAAGGTTATCATACTTTGCTTATAACTTAACTTTATAGGTTCCAATTGAATTCCATTTCTTTTGATCGGATACTTTTTATCAAACACACTGAAGGAAGCAATCGCCACAGCAGGAATCTTACTGTTACTTTTTATTTCTGTAGGATTAAAATATACGATGCCGCCCGGAACGCCAATAAAGATAGTTCCGTCAATGGTTTTGCAGAAGGTTCCACCTATGTCATTGGTGGGCAAACCATCCATCATAAAATAGTTTCGGAAAGTTTTATTGCTAAGATTAAAATCACTTAGCCCATTAGTTGTTCCAAGCCACAGGTGGTTATCAGATGTTTTGCGTATTGAAAAAATATCGTTGTTGCACAACCCGTCAGAAGAAGAATAAGACGTAACATTTTCTGTTTGCAAATCCATTACGCCCAATCCATTTTCAGTAGCAATCCACAGTTGATTATTTTTATCTTCAAGCAACTCGTAAATAAAATTTTCAGGAATCGTATTGTTAGTTCCGGGCTTATGTTTAAAGTGTGTCCAGGTTAAAGTAGATTCATTTAACCTGCTCAGACCGTTGTTCTGAGTACCCGCCCAAATTCTGCCATAGTGGTCTTCGAGAATACAAAACACGTGATTATCAGGTAGCGATTCGGGCACGGAGTCGTTATGAACATAAGCGGTTAACTTTCCTGTTTCAGGATTATAACAGAACAACCCGTTACGTGATGAAGCAAACCAGAGACGGTGTTTCCTGTCTTCGATAATGGTGCGTATATAGTTGAGTTTATAATTTAGAGTGTCAAAGGCAAGTGTTTCAAAAATATTTTTCTTTTCATCATAAGTGCAAACACCGGTTCTTGCGCCAATCCATAATTTCCCCTTGTTGCTCAAGTAAAGGGCATTTACCTCATCGCCAATCAATGAATTTTTCTCTTCAGTGTGATGGAATGATTTCACAATTCCATCAGTTTTAGAATACAGAAAAAGTCCAGCACCAAATACACTCATCCAAAGACTCTTGTGCGAAGTATCATTCTTGTTTTCAATAATAGCTGCCGGTTGTCGCCTTACCGTTCCTGACCGGTTAAATTCAGGAATCATCTGCAATGAAAAACGGTTTGAAAGTTCATCGTATTTATCAAGACCTTCATCAGTTCCAACCCATAATGTTCCCGAATTATCGGTAAACACATCATTTACAAAATCATTGCATAAGCTTTTTGCGTCAGCAGGGTCGTGTCGTTTATGTGCTATGAATTTACCGGTGGCAACATCTATCATTGAGATTCCGCTTCCGAAATGTGAAACCCAGAAATGATTTACTGCATCGTTTGATTTTGTAATTCCGGTTACAATCCACTTCCTGTCATCAGCTTCCTGTTCGTCTTCATAAGCGCTAATCTCTACCTCATCACCTTTTAACTTGACGTGTTGCAAGCCTGTGTACCATGTACCAGACAACAATTCATTTTTCCGAACTTCAATAATCTTTACGGTGGTTATTGTTAACCCCTTCTTGTTAGCATTTTTTAATGTAACTACATTGTATGATTTAAAGGAGCCATTCTTCCTGTCAAACAAAAGCAACTTTCCGCGATTGGTTCCTATCCATATCCTGTTCTCACTGTCAATCAGCATGGAATTAATTTCTCCTGATTCCCCACGTTTAACCGTATAGCTTGTTATTGAACCATCAGGATTAATAGAATGCAACATGGTTTTTGTAATGTACCACGTTCGCTGATTGCTATCGTTGCTGACTGCAAAAATTCGTTTGGGGTCGGAAGGTTCGGCATTTTGCTGGTCAATGGTTATCCGGTGAAATGCATCATCATCGTAATTATAATAGCACAAACCACCATTTGTTGCCACCCATATTTTTCCCGAATTGTCTGCGCATATATCGTTTATAATATTGTTGCTTATCGAAGCAGAATCATTTTTGTTATAACGATAGATAGTAAATGTTTTTCCGTCAAAGCGGTTCAATCCGTCTGTGGTGCTCATCCATAAAAAACCAAACTTATCCTGCACTATATTCCTGATTAAGTTGGAGGACAAACCACTTTCAGTATTGTAATGCTGGAATGAAATATTTACGGGCTGCGCAATGCATTGCGTTGCGAGAAGAAATATAAAAAATATTTGATGCACATATTTCATACAGGTAACGAAGTTACACATCACAAAACTAATTCATCACACAATTTTTTCTATTACCATCATCTATCCCATATATATGGTATTGATAGGGACTGCTGCTGACTGCATCTTTGTCTCAATAATTAATTAAAAAAATAAAGTAATGAAAAAGACCATCACAAGTTTCGCTGCAGGTTTATTAGTATTCCTGTTTGCTTCCACAAATGTAACCGCACAGGATTTAGTAAAAACAAATCCGAAAAACACAAAACTTCTTGCTGACACCGCAGGAGTGCGTATGATAAAAGTTACGCTTGCTCCGGGTGAAGAATTGATTATGCACACGCATCCTGTGCAGATGTTGTATTGTTTAGAAGGCGGACAAATCACAGTTAATTACAAAAGCGGAAAAAAGAATCGTTTGATTTAAAAGCCGGTGATGCAATGCAGGCCCCTGCCGATCCTCCTCACACTACCAAGAATACAGGTACAACAACACTCACATTTCTTGAAATTGAAATATACGGTAAGAAAAAGTAAACCGGTGTTTAATAACTATCTGTGTATATGGTTGGGGGTTTTTCTACCAACCACTTACTAACTCATGCTATACTCTCAAATCAAAAAATCAAAATCTATTCAGATGAAAATATTAAATCATTCAACTCCAATTGTAATTTGCATTTTTATGTTGATGCTTGTTATTCAAAACTCATATTCTCAAACTAACATCTTTCCCACAACAGGCAGTGCAGGAATCGGAACTACAACTCCCGATGCATCATCCTTATTGGATATTACATCAACAACCAAGGGAGTGTTAGTTCCGCGCATGAATAAAACACAGCGCGATGCCATTCCAGCTCCTGCTACTGGTTTGCTCATCTATCAAACCACCAACACTCCGGGCTTTTATTATTATAGCGGCACAGCATGGACAGCTTTAAAATCTTCAACTGCAAGCAAAACTTTGAATAATTTAACTGCACCCACAGCGGTTAATGTGGAATTATTACCCGGCTCCGACAACACCATTAACCTTGGCTCAGTTTCAAACTCATGGAAAGATATTTACCTGGATGGTGCTGTTTATCTTGACGGAGAAAAATTTTTAGATGGCGATGCTAACAGTAATACGTTTATCGGGCACAACGGCAATACAACAAATTCAGGATTCAATAATACATTTATCGGAGACCTGTCAGGAGCATTAAATACAACAGGAAGCAGTAATACAGCAACGGGTGTACTGACAATGTTAGTGAATACCACCGGAAATTATAATTCAGCTTATGGATTTGATGCGCTTCGTTTCAATACTACAGGTAATACTAATTCGGCTTTCGGTACGGCTGCACTTTATAATAATACCACCGGCAATAATAATACAGCAACAGGTGTGAATACGCTAATACTTAATAGCACAGGAAATAATAATACTGCCAACGGAACATATAGCCTGTTTTCAAATACAACAGGCAATGCCAACATTGCTATTGGTTTTAACGCTTTATACAGCTCTCAGCAAAATTCGTTTAATATAGCCATAGGTGATTCTGTTATGTATGACTACAATAATGGAAGTACAAATGATTATTTGACAGGCATTGGTCATGCTGCATTAAGACGAAATACTACGGGATATAATAACACTGCTGTTGGGGCTTTTGCATTAACCTCCAATACATCAGGTCATTCAAATACCGCTAACGGATACAATACACTTATATCCAATACTACAGGATTCAATAATTCAGCCTTTGGTAACGAAGCAATGACAAGCAATACGACAGGAAGCAGAAATACAGGATGCGGTGATGATGCCCTTTTTGCGAATACAACAGGTTTCTTTAATACTGCTTCCGGAAGTGATGCTTTACATTCAAATAATTCAGGAGGTAATAATACAGCAGCAGGCGTGTCGGCACTATACAACAACACAACAGGAAACAACAATACTGCTGAAGGAGTTAATGCACTTCTATCAAATACATCCGGCACAGGCAATGTGGCAATCGGTTACTATGCATTGAGAGCATCGCAGCAAAATTCTTTTAACGTTGCCATTGGAGATTCTGCATTGTACAATTATAATAATGGCACAGCAAACAATTATATGGTTGCAGTTGGTCATGCTGCATTGCGTAACAACACAACAGGAATTTCAAACACCGCCCTGGGAGGGTTGGCATTGGCAGCAAATACCACGGGCAATTATAATACTGCAACAGGAATACTTGCGCTTACCAGCAACACAACAGGAAGCCGGAATACAGCTAACGGGGTAGGTACACTTTATCTGAACACAACCGGAACAGACAATTCAGGGTTTGGTGACGGTGCCCTTGGAAGCAATACCACGGGGAGCGCCAATACTGCCAGCGGCTCAAGCGCACTCTATTCAAATACAACCGGAAACAGCAATACTGCTTATGGTGCGGACGCAATGATTACAAATACAACCGGGTTTAGTAATACTGTTATTGGAGTGGACGCACTCTTTACAAATTCAACCGGTGCTCAAAATACAGCAATCGGAAGAGATGCGCTCTTATTTAATACCACAGGGAATACTAATACTGCAATAGGATTGAATGCACTCAAAGCCAATACCACCGGGTTTACAAATACTGCAATTGGATTGAATGCACTCCTCACAAATACAACCGGCAATAATAATACTGCTATAGGAAATAATGCAGATGCCGGAGTAAGCAACTTGGTTAATGCTACTGCCATAGGTGCACATGCACAGGTTTTTTCAAGTAATAGTCTTGTGTTAGGAAGTGTAGCCGGAGTTAATGGAGCGACAAGCGGTGTTAATATTGGTATTGGAATTACAACACCAATAACAAGTATTAAAGTTTGGGTTATGGAAACAGCCAATTCTGCAATGTTACTTGGAAGCAATTCGGGTGCGTTATCATATCTAACCGTAAATAAACCTACAGCGTCCAATTCCACAGAAATATTCAGGGCAAGAGATAATGGCTCAACTGTAGCCACATTTAATTTGCTTTCTGAAACTTATCAGCTTACAGTTTCAGGTAGTGCATTGGCATCAGGCGGTGTGTGGACAAATTCAGATAGGAGGATAAAGCATGAAATAAATCCTATTGATAATGCAATGGAAAACCTGATGAAGTTAAACCCTAAAACCTATTATTTTAATACCACAAGCAAAGAATATCAATACCTGAACCTACCTAAAGATTTACAATTTGGTTTAATTGCGCAGGAAGTAAAAGAAGTTTTCCCCAACATAGTGCATGAACAAAATGATTTGGATGAAGATGGAAAACCAAAACCACAATCAATTTACAGCATGAATTATACTGAATTGATTCCTGTTTTAATCAAAGGAATGCAAGAGCAACAACAACAAATTGAAAAGAAAGATGAAGTGATTGAAAACTTGCAATCCACTGTAGGCAATTTGCAAAATGAAAATACTTTGATGAAGTCACGGTTAGATAAATTTGAAAATGCATTGTCGCAATGTTGCATGAGCTATTCATCACCGGATAAAAGTTCTTCTCAAGAAAAGATTGATTCGGAAGCTTCGCAACCTCGCAATGACACATCACCTAATAAAGCTAAGCTGGAACAAAACACTCCAAATCCATTTACAGAAAACACCGTGATTAAATTCTACATTCCTCAAAACGCAGAAAGTGCTTTGATTAAAATCTATTCAAAGAATGGTGTCGAGCTAAAATCAATTACTGTTTCAGGAAAAGGTTTGGGTCAAATAGAACTTTCAGGCAAAGCACTTGCAGCTGGAACTTATACCTATACTCTAATAGTTAATGGGAAAGTGGTGGATAGTAAAGAGATGGTTCTTACTAAATAAAAAGTGATATGTATGAAATCAAAGCAGTAGTGTTAGCTAACAGCTACTTGCTTAAACTGTATTTCATAAAGCTTTTTGTAAATACCGTTTTGAGCAAGTAAGGATTCATGATTGCCTTGCTCTTTAATCTGACCATGATCGAGAACAATTATATTATCTGCTTTTTGAATGGTTGAAAGTCGGTGTGCTATAACTATTGATGTTCTGTTACTCGTTAGCTTTTCTGTTGCTTCTGTTATCATCTCTTCTGATTCAGTATCTAAAGAAGATGTTGCTTCATCAAGAATTAAAATTTTTGGTTGGTAAACATAAGCGCGGATGAATGCAAGTAATTGCCGCTGCCCAACTGAAAGCATGTTGCCACGCTCCTGGACATTATAATCATATTGCTCAGGTAATCTTTCAATGAAACGATGAGCGCCAACTTTTTCGGAAGCAGTTTTTATTTTATCAAAACTGATTTCAGGATTTTTGAGCGAGATATTATTTGCAATAGTATCGCTGAATAAAAAGACATCCTGCTGAACTAATCCTACTACTTTACGCAACTCACCAAGTTCATAATCTTTAATGTTTATGTCATCAATAAAAATATTCCCTTTCTGAATTTCGTAAAAGCGATTGAGTAAATTGATGATAGAAGTTTTGCCTGCACCTGTTGCTCCAACAAGAGCAATCATCTCACCAGGTTTCACTGTGAAGCTGACATCGCGCAGCACCCAACTTTCATCATTATATGCAAACCAAACATTTTCAAAACGGATACTTCCTTTTACTTTTTCCGTGGTCAACTTGCCTGTATTTTCAGCATCACTTTTTTCGTCTAACAATTTAAATATACGCTCAGAGCTTACCATTCCCATTTGAAGGGTGTTGAATTTATCTGCCAATTCTCTTATAGGACGAAACAACATATTGATGTATTGAATAAAGGCAACTACAGCACCAAAGGTTACTTCACCACGCAATGTTGCAGGCGCGCCCCACCATACTAACAAACCAATGGCAATGGCAGATAAAATTTCAACCACAGGAAAAAATATACTGTAATACCAAACCGAACGGATATTTGCATCGCGGTGTTGCCTGTTAATTTTTTCAAAGCGTTTCATTTCTTCGTCCTCGCGATTAAAAATCTGCACGATACGCATACCTGTCAAATGCTCTTGCACAAAACTGTTTAATGCAGCCACTGCATTTCGTACATCATTAAAAGTAGCTTTAATTTTTTTCTGAAAGATCCGTGTTGCAATGATCAACAAGGGAATAGTAGAGAGTGAAATCAAACTCATTTTCCAATCTAAATAAAACATAAACGCAATCATTCCTATCATTTGCAATATGTCAGAAATAATAAGCAACAGTCCATCAGAAAAAATATCAGCTATAGTTTCCATGTCAGAAACAAGACGTGTAACAGCTATGCCAATGGGAGTTCTGTCAAAATATTTTAAATTGAATTTTGAGATGTGTGCAAATAGTTTCACACGCAAATCGCGAATTACATTCTGACCTAAAACATTTGTATAGTATGAAAAGAGGAATTGTAATAATGACTGGAGAATAAGTAAGCCAAGCATCAGTAAAGTAAAGTTGAGCAGGCTTTGTTTATCGCCATGAACAATATAATTATCAATTGTAATTTGAGTGAGTACAGGTCTAAGCGGTGAAACACATGCAAGCAAAATAGTTAGCAGCACCGTTAAATTAAAAACCCTGCGATGCGGTTTTACAAAACCGAACACTCTTTTAAATAGTGAAAAATCAAAAGCTTTGCCGCTGGCAGACATTCTGTTTGTTGTTTGTTGTTTTGAGTTTGTTGTTTATAGTCTTTCCGTCATTGCGAGGAACGAAGCAATCTGTTTTCATCATAACATTTTCAATGCAAACGTATTCTTTTTTGTACTTACGATGTAAGAATATTTTATTTCTGTTAAGTACAAACCACAAGCATCAACAGCCTGACCTGCTTCTTTACGATTTTTATTCTTCAAAATATTTTCAAAATCATTGATTGAAATTCTGCCTTCGCCAAGTTGCAGCATAGTGCCAACAACTGTGCGAACCATGCCTCGCAAAAAACGATCAGCAGAAATTTTAAATTGCAATAAATCATCTTCATGCTGCCACATCGCATAGGTGATATTGCAGATATTCGTTTTAACCTGCGTACGCGATTTACTGAAACAACTGAAGTCACTATATGTTTTCATCAGTTCACATGCTTCAATCATCAAATCAAAATTCAAAGGCTTATTAAAAAATAAAGCTGTGTTTTTTAAAAACGGATTTTTTGAAGTGTGAATGAAATAATAATACGTGCGTGCTGTGGCATCAAAGCGCGCATGTGCATCATCGTGCACACTGTGCAAATCAAGTATGCAAATATCATGAGGCAAAATTCCATTCAATGAAAAAACAAATTTCTCTTTAGAATTAATTTCTTTTTCCGAATCAAAATGTGCAAAAAATTGCGTGGCATGAACTCCTGTGTCGGTGCGACCACAACCTAATGAGTTTACATTATGCTGCAATAAAATTGCCAATGCCTCATCTAATTTTTGCTGCACAGCAATTGCATTATCCTGAACCTGCCAACCGGCATAATTCGTTCCTTTATATTGAAGCTCTAAAAAATAACGCAAATTGATTTATGATTTATGATTTACGATTTACAATTTCGGATTTAGAATAGTACCGTCATTGCGAGGAACGAAGCAATCTGTTGATGATTCACCATTGCCATTTTTTTTGAACCAGCTAAAGTTGGTTGTTACATTGCTTACGCAAGTGTGTTTACGATTAAGGCTTCAACCTCAATCATTCAGTCATTCAATCATTCAAAACTACTCCTCAATCTCCGTCAGCTTTTTCAAAAACTCATTCTTCTTTCTTTCAGTTGAAAGCATGTATTGAAAATCAGGCAAATCATCTTTTCCTTTTGATAATCTTTTCTCATCCTTCTCTTTACTGATAACATCATTAAATGTGGGGTCGGATGAAACTGCCTGCATAATATTTCTGCTGAAAGAAAAGAAATACCAGGTATTGGCATCAATTTCAAGATAAAGATTAAATCCATTGCTTCCCTTTTTATTTACAATCTCGCAATTACCTTTTAAATACCTGCTGATTGCATTTTTATAAATAAAAGCAACTCCTATGTTTCCAACCGAACGATAAGACTTGCTTGCATTGTTCCATTTCAGCTTTACATTGGATAAAATAATTGAGTGTTTCAATTCATCAGGAACGCGCTTTAATGCACCACTCTGTGCAAGTTCGCCACTTGCCTTTGCCCACTTCTCTTTTCCAGTTACAGTGCTCATTGATTTATTATACAGTGTATTTAAATCATCTGTAGGTTTCAGATTAGGATAAGAGAGAAACACATCAGCCATTGATTTTAGCGACTCTTCATTAAAGGGGAAATCACAATCAACAACCAAATTCAAATCTGTAGAATCAAGATTCATGTTATTGGTTACACTGCCTGCAAACTTAGTTTTAAATTGTCCGAAATTAATCCCGAGATTGATTAAACCTTCGGCATACACGCGGCATTGCTCATCATTAAGGCTGATATAATTGCCTACAGAATCAGAACCATTGATGGTATCACTTACAATCCTGTACTCTTTTGATTTATTATCAAACGTAAGCAAACCTGTTACAGCCACTAATTCCTGGTCGCTTACTTTTATTTTTGGTGATAGAAATGTAGAATAAAACCCAGATGATGTATCAGAAGCAGATGTGAGGTATATACCAGCGGTTAACTTTTCATGGGTTTCGTTCACAGGATTTACAATTGGAATTTTTACTTTCTCTGGATTAATTTCAGATGCAAAGCTGAACCAGTTTTTCTCCACCTTTTCGCAAGCATGATTCACTAATGCGAATCCATCAAAATTTAAGAATTTATGGGCTGCAAGAATTTTTACCTTGCCTTTAAACAAGGTGTTAGGCGAAATGGTAAAGTTGCTCGTATCTGCAATCTCACCTGTTGCATAAGTATGAAATGCTGTATCAATTGCAATACGATCTAAATGCAATAAGTGTTTCACCTTTGCCTGGTCGGTATATTCATAATCGCCTGTGCCTTCGTAGCGTTTGCGACTTGCTATTTCAATATTAGCATTTACAATTGTATGATACTTTGTTGCTGTATCAGCAATTACAATTGCATTAGTGAGTGTTTGAATGTGTGCAGCTTTTTCAACAGTAACATTACCGCTATCCGGCTGTATTGAGGCATCAGCAATTAAAATTTCTTTCACCTTTTTTGCCTTAATCAAATAGTCTTTCAAATTGTATCGGGCTGATGGAGAAAAGAAACGAACAGAATCCTGCAACGGATGCGTTGAAATAAATTCAGAACCCAATTTGTTTGCAACAGGTGAATTAAATTCTAACTCGCGCGGATCAATAAACCATTTGAACTGTTCGATGTAAGTGAGGTATTGATTAATAGGGAAATCAATTTTCGATTTGCCTGCATTAGATTTAAAATCACCTGTCTTTAATGCAAGGTCAATGGTGGAGTTGAAATTTTTTGCATCAATGGCATACACGGTTGAATCATCGCTGCGCAAACGAAACTCCGCAGTATCGGCACCAAATGTTGTTTGCTGAAAACGAAAATCGTTGGATACTAACTGTGCACCAAAGAAGGCAGTGGTTCCGTAGCCACCAAGACCTTTTGGAGATAAACGCAAGTTACCGTCCAGCGAAACCTGCTGCTCATACAACGTAAAATCTTTGTCTTTCTTTTTAATATCCATGTAATCTTTCTTAGGCTCGAAATCAACTAACACATCGGTTGCTTTTACTTCGGGGTAAGCAACCGTTCCGATAGTTTTCTTTTCGATTGCAAATGAATTTGCTTCGGCTAAAGTGGAATCAGGAAAGAAAATAATCTTGTCACTTTTTGTAAGCGAGCTTAAGTATTTTATTTCGCCATCGCCTTCCAAACCATTATTGCTCAAGTGTATTTTATTATTGAAAGTTGCCTTGCCGCCATACATTGGTAAACCTTCGGCAGTTGTTTCCTTGGTAAATCCAAGCGAGTAATCGGGCTGCAACACAAGTGTTTCGCGCGAGTCAGGAAAAATATTGGAAACAAAATTTCCGTCAAACTTTATGCTCGAACCTATTATATAATCGGCACTGTCAATTATAAAAGGATCAGTCTTAAAATAAAATTTATCACGGTTATAAACTCCATCGCGTATGTCTGAGGCATCATAATATAAAAAAGCATTTGTTAAAGCTGTAAACAACGGATAAGCATAGCCGGGTTTTAATCCAGATTTATTATTTAACGAATCAATCAAGAGTTCGCCTGATAAATTCTGCAAAACATTTTTTACACGGGCCATTCTTGGATTTCCTTTTTCATCCATTATATCGGTTGGCACACGCATTCGCAACGAGTCAATATTTTTCAATTTGAATTTAAAATCTTCATAGCCGAATTCAAAATTACTTCCGTAAAAATCAAGCCTGCCTGCGTGCACCTTTCCATTGAAACTAAAATTGCGATCCTTATGCATCACAACTTCCTGGCTATCGGGCACTACATAAACATTTTGCGAATCGCTTATCTGAACATTTGAAACTCCGCGCATGCGTATATCAAAATTCAGAAGATTAATAGTAGCATTAGCTGCGCCTGATATCTGCGATTCCCATATCAGCGATTCGTAATCAGTTTTCCCTGTCCATGCTTTCAGAAAATAATACAGCTTGTCTTTGATCATTGCAGCATCGGTTTTAAAATCAAAGCTCACATAACCGGCATTTGATAAACTGATAAGCATGGAGCGCACCTGGTCATCTGCCATGTGCATTTCCTGGGCAAGCGCTTTAGTATTCACCACGTTAGTATTATATTTTTGCGAATACTTTTTCAACGTATATAATGGTGTTTCTTCTGCAATGCCTAATATTTTTTCGAAGCGTTGTTTGCGATAATAGTTATCCGATTCAAAACTCAGTTTTGCTTCTCCTTCTCCCACAGTCATTTTTAAATCCATCAGCGGGTCAGTTATTTTCCAGCTCAACTCATCGAAATACATTTCTACATTATGGTAGGAATCAAAAAAAGGACTTTGCTGCGCGCCTCTGGTATCGCGGTAGAGCGATAGCTTTTTATCACTGTACACATACTTGAAATTTACTCCCGGATGCGTAATAGAATCTTTATCCCATAAAATAGTGATGGCAGCATTTTCAGAACTTACACGTTCAGGGCGTACAGTGAAACTTTTTGATGTTGCAATTAAAAATGGCTTACCATCGCGATTGAAAATCAATGAGGCATCCTGCAGATCACTGCCGCCACCAATCATTTTATTGCCCTGCAAAGCAAATCCTCCACGATACTGCGCATCTTTAATAAGGTTTTTAATATCAAGGGTTTGCTGATAACTTGTAAAGCGCGGCCATGATGCATTTTCAGGTGTTACATTACTTAATATTTTTTCGCTGAATGTACCTGATAATGGACCGCTGAAATATTTCGGGTAATGAAAAGTAACAGAATCAATAATGTAATCGCTTCCGCTAACGTCTATCGTATAGGTATTTAAATCTGCGTAAGCTTCGGCTTCGGTAAGTCCACCGCGATTCCAGTTTACATGGCCTCCTTTACCAATAATTTTTTTTAAGTTGGGATAGTAAATGCATTGTGTATTATAAATTACCGATGAATCATTTTTTGCAAGACAGGTTAAGTTCATTGCCGGAAAAACAACCTTGGGCATGCTGTCAAATTCAAAAGTATATTTATTGGAACCGGCAACCCAAGCCACTGATGATGATTCGTAAATTTCATTTTTTACAAAAAGCACATAGCAGTTTTCAATGTAATCGCTCAATCGTTTTGTGGTAGTGCTTAATCCTTTTTCTAAACTGAAATGCCAGTTTTTAAAACTCTCAGCGCTTTGATTGCTGTTTGCAAAGCCGATTAATGCATTCAGGTAATTCGCAAAATCAGGAAACGGTTTCATGCGCTTGCGCAACATATCATTAGAAAACTCGTAAATGGTTTTTTGCTGTTCCGGGGAAAATTTATTGGCTTGCCATACGGGTAAAAACTTCTCCATTAAATTCTCTGCATCTTTTTTAATGCTGCTTTCTAAAAAAGCCTGCATCTCTTTTGGAAACTGAACCGGATCGGCAGTAAACGATTTGGGAGCCTGGGCTTTTAAATGAAAATTGAAAATCAAAAATTGAAAAACCGTGAGAAATATTATGGAGCGAAACTTCATGTGGAGTGTAATGGGAGAATGAATTTAACGGGAGCGAAAAGTAATAATTGTGCATTAACACATCATTAGCAAAAAACAAAAGATATGAGAAAGTTATCCAATTTTATTCATTGAACGCGATGAATAAGTACATCCGATAGCTATCGGATTAGTTTGTTTGAAAATTCCAATAAAAATTAAAAACCTTAGTAGAAATATTTTACCCACAACGGCAATCTTATTACCTTATTTTTCTGAAAAATAAGGTCCAGATTGGTCGGGAGGTCTTGAGTTTGTTGTTGTTATTTTCTACTAAGGTTGTAATAAATTTAAGGTTAAAAGGTGTACTGATTTATCCCGTTTTTAATAGATTTATTAATGAAGCCCGTAATCTTTCATGCTTTTGAACCAGCATGCAATAGTTATATTCTTGTCCTGATAATTTAGCCTTAATTATTTCTTTGAAGGTTTGTTTGTCTGCTTCACTCCATTGTTTCAAATCATTTATTGAATTAAGAAGCAGTGAAAAATTATCCATAACCTGCTGTTCAACATCATCCAACTCAACAACTGGTTTTAAAAAATCAGAAAGCAGTTTCCGTGAGTTCGTTAACGCCTTGTTATAATCACCATTAAATTTATTGCTAATCATTTCTCCGATTGCCTTACTTACCGCAGGAGCATTAATATCATTGACATCAGCGTTAACTAAAGAAAGTTGCAAACTGCTTTTTGCTAATTGTTTTAGCGTGACAGCAGTAGTGCGATATTTTTTATCAGCTTTAATTTTCTTGTATTCCTTTTCGGCAATGTTTTTTTGCCGATGATTAACGGGTCTGAATCCAAACTTATAATAAAACCAAAATGAACCTGATTGAATTGCCTCATCATTTTTATGTCCTATCTGGTATGGCTCTACTTCAAAACATTCAACATTAAAACGCTGACTGAATAGTCTCATAACATTGAAATAAATGTAAGTGGATTCGCATCCGCGATAAGGCCCGTAAATATTAAATGCAAGTCGTGCATGATTCATAAAAATCAAAACATCGCCATAGCTTATTGGAATGTTATTTTTATAAATTATGTAACTTGCCAGCGCATCGGGAAAAACGCACCTCTGCTTTTCCATAAAAAAAATTGCAATGCTGTAACCACGTTCCAATTCATAAAATTGTGTTTCGCGATAGTTACAGTAGGTTACCGGGTCGGTTTCACGAAACAAAGTAAATAACTGGCATCGCGCGGATTTTATCAGATGTTGTTTTTGCGCATCATTTATTTCTAACGGTTCGGCCACAGCTTTATTCACTGTTTTTAGTAAGTCAACTTTGTTGATTAACTCTGTGGTGTGATAAAATATTTTTGAACTAATTCCGCAGTTAAAGGTTCTCGACCAAAGTTGATTACCAATATCAACTTGTATGAAAACTTTTAATGAAGCAAATAAATAATCGCGTGTTGCAAGATTGTTTATGTTATGAAATAGCTTGAGGAAAAGCTCAAGCTGGTAATTTACTTCGTCACCTTTATTTGCAGACAGCCACTTTTCTATTCCTGTGAATTCTCTTTCTAACTCAGTGTGAACAATTGCCGGCAATAATGCTTTCATTATTTTAAGCTGTGAATCAACATCAGCATAGCAACCATACAACTGTACATGCGATGGAAACGCTTTACAAATCCATTCACATAAATCAAAACTAAAAGCAGCGATAAGATATGTTCCTTCAATTCCTGAAATGGCAAGCTTTGCAACTTCCTTTTCATTTTCTCCGGCACTAATTTGTTTTGAGATTGCAGCAACTCTTTGCAATTCTTTTAAAGCAGATTCATATAAAGTTTTGCTTTGCGGATATGCAGCTAACAGCAAAAGACAATCATGATAAGCAACTAAATCATCAGCAGAAAATAATTTAATGGAAGAAAGTTTTTGCAAAAAATTTTTCTTTTCTCTTCCATCAGTTGTTGAAAATTGAGGAGCAACTTTGCGAAGCTCATCTATGATTTTGCGGACACTGTTCATATTGGCAAGTGTAGATATTTTTATTTTTTTGGTAAAACAGATTTCGGAAACAAACAGGGCTGCCCTGTTGATTCCGATGAATCGGAAGAAACATCTTTCTTTAAATGAAGTACATGCTTCTGGGTTACAGTTTTTTAAAAACCGCAGCACACCATTTATTTTTCAGCATACTTTCTTTGTACTTTAAATTGTGTTTTTCAAATTCAGGTTTGATTATAGAAAAGTCTTCTTCATAAAAACCGCTTACGAAAAGCAAACCACCGCTTTGCAATGCTTCAACATATTTTGAAATATCTACGAGTAAAATATTCCTGTTGATGTTGGCTAAGATGATTTGAAAAGTTTTTCCTTTCAAAGCATCTGCATCTCCTTCTATAACTTCGATGTGCTGCGTGTTATTTCTTTCCAAATTTGTTGCTGCATTGCGCACACAATTTTCATCATAATCTATTGCAAGCACATCGGCAGCGCCAAGCTTTTCTGCCATTACAGCGAGTATGCCTGTGCCGCATCCCATATCGCAAACGGTTTTGTTTTTGAAATCATAATTGAGCATGAGTTCAATCATCGATGAAGTAGTTTCGTGATGACCTGTGCCGAAACTCATCTCGGGTTGAATGACGATTTGATATTTGAAATTATCGCGCACAGGATGAAAATCTGCACGGATATAAACATCAGTTCCTATAATTACAGGTTGAAAATTCGATTCCCATTCTTTATTCCAGTTTTGATTTTTGATGATTTTTTTTGAATACGAAATATTTTCTGTGTCACTTAATAAATCTATTTCGCTTAGCCTGCTTTCATCAAAAACGTTTTCTTGTATGTAGGCTTTAAAACCATTTTCATTTTCTTCAAACATTTCAAAATCTAATTCACCTAACTGTGCAATAAGAATTTCCGAAAACACATTGGTGTTTTCTTTGATGATAAAATCAAGTTCGATGTAATTCATGATTGTTTGGGATTTAAAACCAACTCGAACTTTTCTTCCTCGTTGTTCGTGTTGAGCCAACACCGAGTGCGCCCAATAAACTTCGGGTTAAGATACTTGCTGCTGTGCGCATTACCTGTTTGCCTGCGCTGCTGTTAACCATGCTTTCAATAACAGTGGGTTCTGCTTTTACTTTTTTTGATTGCTGTTTTACTTCAACTTCTTTTTGTTGCTCTTCAGCATGTGCCTGCAATTTTTTGCTCAGCATTTCAAAAGCGCTTTCGCGGTCTATCTCTTCATTGTATTTTTTTGCCAATACAGATTTTGCAACGTTGGCATCTATCTCTTGGGGAGTTAAAACATCCATGCGCGATTGCGGTGGAAACATCATCGTGTGCGCAAGCGGTGTGGGATTTCCTTTTTCGTTGAGGACAGTAACCAAAGCCTCGCCAATACCAAGATTAGTTAACAGGTCTTCTGTTTTATAAAATTCTGTTTCAGGATAATTTTGTGATGTTGATTTTATGGCCTTGCGGTCTTGCGCTGTGAATGCACGCAACGAGTGTTGCACCTTCATGCCCAACTGGCTCAGGATATTTGCAGGTACATCAGTAGGTATCTGCGTAATAAAAAATATGCCCACGCCTTTTGAACGAATGAGCTTTATCATCGTTTCAATCTGGTCGAGCAATGCCTTTGATGCTTCATCAAAAATCAAATGCGCCTCATCAATAAAAATGCAAACCTTTGGTGCATCTGCATCGCCCACTTCAGGAAATGTTGCATAAACTTCTGCCATCAGGCTAAGCATAAATGTGGAAAATAATTTAGGCTTGCTCTGCAAGTCAGTAAGACGAATGATGTTAAGCGTACCATAGCCGTTATCATCCATGCGCATTAAATCTTCCACTTCAAAAGATTTCTCTCCAAAGAACATTTCAGCTCCCTGCTGTTCAATCTCAATAATTTTTCGCAGTACAATTGAAGCCGTTGAAGTACTTATTGCACCATACTCTCCTTTTATTTCTTCCTTGCCTTCATTGGTGAGAAACTGAAGCGCTTTTTTAAAATCTTTTAAATCGAGTAATGCCAAACCTCTATCATCACAATATTTGAAGATTAAAGAAACCACCCCGGTTTGTGTATCGTTCAACTCTAAAATTTTAGAAAACAAAACTGGACCAAATTCAGAAACCGTTGCGCGCAAGCGTGTTCCTTTTTCGTTAGAGATAGTCATCAACTCCACACTATACTGTGTTGGTTTCCATTGCACACCAATTTTTGCAACACGCTCTTCTATTTTTGGATTGGTTGTTCCCGGTTGCGCCAATCCGCTCAGGTCGCCTTTTATATCCATCAATAAACTTGAAACGCGTTTCTCTGCCAAAGCCTCGGCAATGCGTTGCAATGATTTTGTCTTTCCTGTTCCCGTAGCACCTGCAATCAAACCATGACGATTCATGGTTCGCAAAGGCGCTTTAATTAATGTACCTTCAACTGCTTCGCCATCTAAAACTGCACCGCCAAGTACAATTGAATCTCCTTTAAAGGTATAGCCATCATTTATTGCTGCGCTGAATTTTTCTTTGTCCATTTTTGATTTACGATTTACGAAGTACGATTTGAATGCTATTGCGATTTCAATGGCTATCGGAAGAAGCAATCTCTAATAATTGAGGAGTAATTAATTTTTTGCGAAAAGTAGATTTTTAAAATGAATGAGAATGAAAATGGAATATTTAAAAAAATTTTCTGCAAATAAAAAAGCCCCGAAAGATTTACATCCTTCGGGGCTAACCCTATAGAAATTAACAATTACTTCTTCATTGCATCAGCAGCACTG
>JBDTRM010000052.1:0-8190 GCA_039931675.1 Bacteroidia bacterium
GTATCCGCTACTATCGGGGCTAAAAACCATCCGGGCAGTTATCCGTCATCACCAATTTTCGTCCGTCAACCTTGTGTCCCCTCCGTCCCTTTTGCCCCATCGGTCACTGAGCTTCTCGAAGTGAACAACATCCTCGCGCCAGCCTGTAACAGCGAACTTCAGTTCGCTCTAAAAATTAATTAATACAATATTTTAATTAATATTATTATTGCCTTGCTTTTCAATTAAGTGTTCCATTATTAAACAAAAAAAATAAATAAAATGTGGATAATAATTGTTGTCTTAGTGATAGTGATGCTCGCTATTTTCAGTAATCAAAAACATAATAAGGAAGTTGAAAAGGAACATCTTGCTCAAGGTGGTTTTCGAAAATCTTTTCCAACTTTCACCAATTACTTAGAAAATTTCTATGAAATGAATTTTGTAAATGATACTGGGAAAACCTTTTCTTATTCAAAATCAATAAAAGATGTCAATGGAAATAATGGAACTTTAACTGTTGGAGTTGAACTCAATATGCGAGCTGAGCCAATGATTTATTCAAAATTTAAAAGTGCATACCGCGGTGAATATTTAGGTATCTCTGTTGCAGGAATAAATTTTGATAGCATAGAATCCATTGATAAGGGAATTAATATATCAATTGATAAAATTAAAACTCAAGGTGTGATTGATTATTCAAATAGCAAAAATAGTGTTATGAGTCATCCAACTTCTAATACATTTCAATCAGATTGGGAAATGTTAATCAAAGAATTATCACAAAGTGATTCTGCTGAAACCTGTAACGTTTTCGTAAATAATTTCTTTGTTCCAGATGTAATTAATTTAAATAGATTCATAGAAAATATGGATATTCTTAAAAACCCTTGGAAAGGAACTATTGAACAAGGATATGGAACGAAATCAATTAAAGAAATACATTATATACCACCTGCGTTTAATCATTTTTTCATAGGTGGTTACCCTGATGTTTATCTTTGGTTTCAAGAAAATGCATCATTCGGAAGAGTTGAAATTCAAATCAAAATTGAAAAATTAACTGATGAAGAAGTTAAGGCTTACTTTAACAATCAGTTAAAAGTGATTGAATTTTATAGAAGTTTAATCAATCAATATAAAAGAGAAGGGAATAAATTGGAATGTATTGTAGATGAATATTAAATCACGAACTCTATTAAATTATTTGTTATAAATATAGAATCAAAATGGAAGCAACAGTTCAAAGTAAAAGCATAAGTAACGTAATTGGATTTATTGATTATTCACGTTTGGAAAACGCAGAGAAATTAAGAAGTGAAATAGAAGATTTAAAAATGTGGTCTTTTTTCAATGCTGAAAGAAAAAAACTAATTCTTTGTTCACTTGTGGATACTAAAGGAAAAGAAGACAAACAAGATTTTCATTCTTATTATTGCAATGTTGAGGTATTGAAGGAAATATTAGAAATTAGTCTTGAAATAACAAAAGAATATATGAAATGGCTTCAAGATGAGAACAACTATGATAGTTTAAAATCCAAAGAACAGGATTTTAAGCATGTTTCAAATATCATCAAACTAATAGATTCGGCCAAAGAAAACCCAAGTCAGAATGAATTATTCGTTAAACTTTACCCGATGACAGATATGGAGGTACTTTCTCGGTTTCGTAGGTCGACCCCCTGAACCCGATAAACGAAATTTTTTTGTGAACTTACTTTTCTCAATCAGAAAAAATCATTTGCAATAAATATGAAAAATACTTTTCAGATATGAAGGGCTAAGACATGAAGCAACATTAAAACAATCATCGTATGCTTTCGTATAAATATTAGCAACTTCAAATTGAAGTTTACGCATTTTATCTATACCAATTTTTGGTAGTTCCAAGTCCTGAACCTGAACTTCAACTACAAAAATAGTTTTTGTGGTTTTTGTTTCGTTGCCGCTTACTCTAAAATTAATTCCACCATAATTTATAATTACATTTTCCATTTTTTTTCTAATTAAAATTTGATTCAAAGATACCTTTTGAATGAGTTGCCAATCTCTTTTGTTGGGGCTAACAATATATACACTTTTATTTTAGAACAGTTGTACATTTCAAGAGATTTCTTCGCTCCCCCCTGCTACACGAGGGTACATAACCGTTATCAGCAAAGTTCGCTTCGGGTAAAGTTTATTTGTCATTAAAACAAATCAATTATGTTTGTTCGTAAAATAATATGTTATGGGAAATTTACCTTTGTCATTTCTACCACCAAAAAACTGGCAAGATTTTGAACAACTCACAACAGATATGGCCAGATTACGCCTTCATGGAGATTTTGAAAAGTACGGGAGACAAGGCCAATCACAACACGGAGTTGATATTTATGGCTGTGACAACAATTATAAAAATGCGGGTCTGCAATGCAAGCTTAAATCTAATAGCAAGACAATTACGCACAAAATAATTGATGATGCAATTGAACTTGCTGACTACTTTACACCAAAACTTGACCGTTTTATTATTGCAACAACTTCTTTGAGAGATGTAAAATTACAGGAACACATCAATCTTATTAATTACAAAAGAAAAAATAAATCTCTTCCAAAGATTGAGTTATGGACTTGGGAACTGTTTGAAGAAGAAATAAATAAACACTCAGAATTGAGTTACTTTTATTATGAAAATATTCTCAAACAGTTTGACCAATATAACAAAGACAAACACATTCTTTCACTTTTAAAGAATTCATTAACCAGACCTGCATTTAGCACTCCTTTTACGTCTGAAAACAGTTGTGATGATTTTATAAATGCTGTAACGGACACTCAACGAGCTTTCAATACTGGTAAGCTTTATGACCGAGATAGAAATTTACTTGCATCAGCTTATGCTGGGAAAAATTTAAGCGGGCAAGAGGACAGAGATGAAATAAAAAAAATTGAAACGATTCTTCAAAAAATAAGAGACTTCACAACAGATAATTTGAAGAACGGCAACATTGAACAAAAAGCAAATTTTTTACACTTCAAAAATAATTGGGAGCAAAAAATTAGTGAAACACTTAATTCAGACAGAAAACAAATTATTGAAGCGATGAACAACATTTTAACGCGAAATAATATTGAGGAGATTAATTCTTATTTCACGAAACATTAAATATTCCTCCCCCCGCTCCCCCCAACCTCCCCCGCTCTGCTACCGCATGTTTCCAAACTTGCGGTTCTCGCGTCAAAGCTCTCCCGCTGGTTCAACTGTCCCTCTTGTCCCTAATGTCCTTTCAATCATAATCCTATAATCTTTAAATCCTAAGAATCTTAGTTCAGACAACTGTGCCGCGACAACTCCCACGCGATAACTTTGACAAAGTTCTTTCACTTTGTTAAAGTTTAACAATAATAAAAAACCCCGCTCTCGCGGGTTCCATAAAAATCATGTCTATCAAATTAATCACCTGAATCACAGTTCAGACAACACCCTCCATAAACACCTCACTCCGTGCCGAAGTTCCCGTATTTACTTCCTTATTAAACTTCTCCTGCACATATCCGTCTTTAGTTATCGTCACACTATAACCAGCCGGGTCTATATCCTTAAACTCTGCTACACCTTGTGCATTAGTCGGTAATGATATAGGTGTACCCTTAGCACTTTTTATAACTACAGTTGCACCTTCCAATGCAGTATCATCCGCATGTTTTTTCACAGTCACTTTATAACTTGCACTACCCGGAGGCGATACTATTGCTTTCACAGCACTGAAAGTAAATAATTTCAAATGCGCTGCATCATCAAAAACCAATTTCGAATCCTCATTAATAGCCGTAATTGCATCATTCAAACCATTATTTGCTTTTATCTTTGTCGCAGTATCCACACCTGTCTGCCTTGCCACTTTCAATTCAGCATATTTTGTATTAAAAGCAGTCTCGTCTGTCAAAACCTTCGGTTGAAACGCAGCCGGCATATTAGCTTCTCCTGCAAGGTTGCTTGCCAATTTTGTTTTGTTAGTATCAATAAATGCAGTCTGTTCTGTATTCAGCGTTACCACGCTTTCCCAGTTTTGACTCGAAGCAGCATCATATACCGTTTGTCCGGCCGCATCAAAGGCTGTGCTCTGCTGGTCATCAGTATATGAATCTTTAATGTACCCCTTCAGTAACTGGTAGTTCTTACAACAGGTCTTACCTAATGGTATTAATTCAAGTCGCTTCGTCTTAAAAATCGAATTTCTCGCTTCCTCATCCGCAAACCCCATTGCTGCTGTACGCTGTGCTCTCAATTGCACAATAAAATCGTCCGTGTACTTTGCTTTGTAAGCTGTAAAAGGAGCTAAGTTATTTGCCAGGTTATCAAAAATTGTTTCCGATATCGAATACAATTCAGCCATAGTGCTATCATATTCTGCTGTTACTTCATCTGCCATTTTATTTTGGGTTTTAAGAGTTAATTAATTTATCAAATCAAATGAATTTTTAGATACAATCAACTAAAACCATGTAAAATTCTCCACAACAGGCATTTTGTCATTAAAAAAGCCCTTTTTACTGCCAAAATTGCCCCAAATGCGTTTCGGAACCCTCCTAAAGCATTTCAGAACTCTCCTAAAGCATTTTGGAACTCTCCTAAAGCGTTTGGGAACTCTCCTAAAGCGTCTAAGAAACGTAATAATGCGTTTGGGAACTACACTAAAGCATTTTGGAAACAAGATAAAGCCTTTCGGAACTTCCCTAAAGCGTCTAAGAAATAGAATAATACGTTTGGGAAATCCAATAATGCGTATCAGAAATTGAATAATTGGTTTTGTAACTCCAATAATGGATATTGGATTCTACATAATAGATTCTGCATCCGACTTATTCCATTCCCAAGGATCCAGCTTTGAAGCAATAAAAAAACGCCCCTCAAAAAGAGGAGCGCTCATATAAATCAAATCGTAATTCGTAATTCGTAAATCCCAAATCAATACTTCTTCCTCGGTCTCTTCTCTCCCTTATCAAACCCTTTGCTTTCGCTGAATTCTTTTTTGAAAAACTCATCATAGCTTGCTTCGCGGCTGCCACTACCACTACCGCTGCCACTGCCACTATTCTTGCTGTATTCGCTGCGCGGTCTGCGGTCGCGCGAGTATGACGATGATGAAGCTGTTTCACTTCTTCCGCCACGGTCGCGGTCGCCATAACTGCGGCTGCGTTCTCCGCCACCATAACCACCACTACCGCGGCTGCTGCGTTCACTGCTGCCGCCATAACCTCCGCGGCCACGGTCGCCACCATAACGTGAACCACCGCGATCTCCACCACCACCTGATGATGATCTTCCTGATGATATATCGGTGCGCACCTTGCGTCCTTTAAATATTTCGCCTCTGAATTTTTCTAACGCTGCAGGAATCAGTTCTTCTTTCATTTCAATAAAAGTGTAAACACCCTTAATGTTAATGTGTCCGAAATCACCCTCACTCATGCCGGTAGTTTCCACTAAGTATTTCACCATTTCATTCTTATCAAAGCCATCCACCGAACCTAAGTTGATAAACAATTTAGGCGCATTTGAATATCCACCGCCTTCGCCCGCTTCCCGTCTTGAACCTTCGCTATTCAGGTCTGTTGCATTGCGATAATACTCAAGGAAGCGGTTAAACTCAACAGACACAACCCGCTTAATCAAATCTTCCTTGCTCAAATCTTTCAACTCTTCATTAATAGCAGGCAGATATTTCGTGATGCCTAGTTCATTAACTTCCACATTATGTATGCGCTTTATCAAGCCCATCAACTGGTTTTCAACCACCACTACACCACTCGGAATTTTACCATTTGTAAATTTCTTACCGATCATCTTTTCAATCTGGCGAATTTTAGAAACATCGCGTGCACTGATGATGATCATTGAAACACCTGATTTACCTGCACGTGCCGTGCGTCCGCTGCGGTGGGTGTAATTTTCCAATTCATCGGGGAGATTATAATTGATAACATGTGTTACATCATTTACGTCAATGCCTCGCGCAGCAACATCGGTTGCAACTAATATCTGCAAAGACTTATCGCGGTAACGCCCCATAACTTTATCGCGTTGCGCCTGGCTTAAATCGCCATGCAACGAATCAGCATTGTAACCATCCTTGCTCATTTTTTCTGCAACCTCCTGCGTTTCTAACTTGGTACGGCAAAAGATGATTGCAAAAATATCAGGATGTGCATCAACTAATCTTTTCAAGGCTGCATAACGATCGCGAGATTGAACTACATAATAAATGTGTTCAATATTTTCTGCACCTGAATTCTTTTTGCCCATAGTAATTTCTACAGGTTCAAACATATAATTGCGTGCTATGTCACGCACTTCCTGCGGCATGGTTGCACTGAAAAGCCAGGTGTTTTTGGTTTCAGGTGTATTATCAAGAATAGCATCTATCTCTTCTTTAAAACCCATGTTCAGCATTTCATCGGCTTCATCAAGCACAGCAAAGCGAACTTTACTAAGGTCAACCACATCACGGTTTATCATATCTAATAACCGACCGGGAGTAGCTACTACGATATGCGCACCGCGTCTTATTGCTCTTATCTGGTCGCTGATGCTTGCACCTCCGTAAATAGCAACGGTTTTAACCATGCCCATATACTTGCTGTACTTTTCAAGATCGTTGGCAATCTGCACGCACAATTCGCGTGTGGGCGCAAGCACTAATGCTTGTGTGATTTTTGAATTTACATCGAGCAGTTGCAGCAGTGGAAGTCCGAATGCTGCAGTTTTACCGGTTCCTGTTTGTGCCAGGCCGATAAAATCTTTCATCTGCGAAATAAGTTGTGGGATTGCCTGTTCCTGCACAGGCGTGGGATTTTCAAATCCCAATTCAGTAATAGCCTGAATAATTTGCTCGTTCAAGCCGAGCTTTTCAAAATTGTTCATAATTTGCGTTAAGTTAAACCTTAGCGCTAATCAATCAGAACAATTGCAGTGGCACTTCGGCTATATTTTTTTTATCGGGCGCAAATGTAATTTAATTTATCGGTTTAGGGCTATAGTTACCAATTATAACTTTATTTAACCATTTAAACTATCAATACTCCTTCGTTGATAAATCACCTTTCTTTCATTGCGGTTGTGGTTTTCTGTGATTATTTTTGTACCTTACTTGTTCAAATTTCTATTGTAAATCATTTGTGCAGCAATTAAAGTAGTTATGAAGCGTTGATTTACTACCCCCAAAATCTTAACATGAAAAAATTTTTGTTTTCTTTTTTTGGTATACTTCTTTTAAACACACTTTTATTTTGCACCGGTTGCATTAATAATTCGCGTGGTGAGGAAAACTCAAGGCCGGTGGATACAATACCGGCAGCCAAGGTTGAAATTCTAAGCAGGATTGTTGTAGGATATCAATCAACTGAGTTGATGCATTTCGTAAATAACTCAGCTTTGTATGATGAAGGTTGGGATACATTGCCGCAACCTGTTTTCTGGAAAAAAATTATCCAGCTTTCACCTGATTCATCTATCGTAAATGTTGCAAATTCGCGAACACCGGTTGAAACCATTGATGCAAAAAACTGGGCTGCACAAACCGAAGCTCAAAAAGATTTGAGTAAGGCATGGATTTGCCAGATGAATAATCTCGATTCAGGAACATGTTTATTTGTAAGTATTGGTCGCAGAGATTTTTTTGAGCATCGCAAAACTTTGGCAAGCATTGATAAGGCCATTAAAGTTTTCAAGCAAAATGATGTTGATCCATGGTATGCGCAAACAATTTTACTGATTGAAAGCCCTGGTAAGTCAACGCAACATTCATGGGCAGGTGCAAGTGGACCATTTCAATTAATGCCGGCAGTTGCAAGACGTTTTGGTTTGAAGGTTACTAAAACAGTTGATGAACGTCAGAGTTTGGAACGCTCAGCTTATGGTGCATCGCAGTTGCTTGGAAGAATGTTTATTCCGAAAGTGAAAGAGTTATTGGATAAGCGTGGTTTAACTTATGATGAAACTGCATTATGGTTTCGCCTATTAGTTATGCATACTTATCATGCAGGGCCCGGTAATGTGGATGCTGTTCTTAATGTGATCAATCCAACGGAAGGAAACATGGACCTCATCAGGAAGATGTGGGTTAATGAAGCTAAAGGATTTAAAAATGAATCGCAGAATTATTCGCAGATTGCATTGGCTGCATTGCTTAATTTTAATGACATTATTGGCAAGGGTGATACTGTA
>JBDTRM010000053.1:0-20558 GCA_039931675.1 Bacteroidia bacterium
TGCTATGGGCTTTGATTCCTGTTACTTTTATTGATTGTGGTTTCAGGGTTGTTGGTGCAGGTTCCATTACAGGTTCCCTTGCAGAAAAGAATAAGATAGCAAAAGAGCGGTTTGCTTTTATGCTTAACAATACTGCCAGTCCTGTAGTAGAACTTATTCCCATTGCGACAACTTTTGTCGGATTTAATATTGCGAATATCGGCATCGGTTTAAAGGCAGCAGGAATTGCAGAAAAAAATTCAGCTTATGCTGTCTGGCTAAAAGCTATCCCATTAGAATTTTTCAGCATTGCATTACTCATTATTACTTTTCTCACCATCTTCTTCCAATTCAAAAAACCGGTAAGCACTCCGGCAAAAATGCCTGCTGAAAAAGGGATGAAAGGAATGAAAATGGATATGGAAGAAAATGAGCCATCTATAAAGCCAAGAGTGATTAATCTTATCGTTCCGCTGTTAAGTGTTATCTCTTTGAGTATTTTTTTCTTTTGGTTCTTTGGGAAAGATAAACCGGGCAACAGCACTTTTATATCAGCCATGACAAACACTGACCCAAACAGAGCCATGCTTGTCGCATTGTTTATCACTATAGCTATATCTGCTGTCTTATACTTTTTTCAAAAATACAATCTTAAAGAAATGACTTCCGATGTCATATCCGGTGGAAACAAAATAATGACTACGCTGGTAATTCTTGCTTTAGCATGGCCCTTAGCATCTGTTTCACAAGCATTGGGTTTGAATGAATTCATACACCAAAACTTAGGCAGTTCTATGCCCGCATGGAGTGTTGCAGTTTCACTTTTCATACTGTCTTCTGCCGTAACTTACTTTATTGGTTCGGGTTGGGGAGCCGCTTCATTACTTATGCCTATCGCTATTTCTCTTGCTGTAGTTTCCGGTGCGGGCATTCCCCTTTGCGTTGCGGCAATAATTACAGGAGGAACTTTCGGAGATGTTACTTCACCGGTTGCAGGCATGACGAATATGTCATCCAATATTGCTCATGCAGACCACACGAAATATTTGAAATATGCAAACCCTTATAATTTTATTTCAGCGGGGATTGCTGTAGTTTTATTTTTAATAGCGGGAATTATATAATAAAAATGAGGGAAACTGACTATGGAAAATAACACTGAGAAAAAGCAGAAAAATGGAGCCTTCAAATCCCTGCCCATGCCAGAATTGGAGAAAAAATTAGAGTCTTCTCCGGATGGACTTAGTCAGGCCGAAGCACAGAAAAGACTCATTCAATACGGACCAAACGAGATAGAAGAAAAGAAAACAAATCTCTTCCTCAAATTTCTCAGTTACTTCTGGGGGCCCTATCCCATGGATGATTGAAGTGGCTGTGATTCTTTCTGCTGTTGCGAAGCATTGGCCTGACTTTTTTATCATCCTCGTTTTATTACTCGCAAATGCTTTAGTCGGCTTCTTTGAGGAACGTGAGGCAGGGAATGCAATTGCTGCACTTAAAGCTGGGTTGGCAAAAAATGCCCAAATCAAACGCGATGGCACAAGAGATTCAAAATTGGAATTATTCTACCGGAACGCTAAGAACCGGAAACCTTGAATGATTGACAAGTTTTTTATCAGGCTTCGATAACAATATAGTATCGTCACTTTGTCCTTTGTAGGTAATTACACTGATAATATCAGCGCTGATTTCATCAGCATATTTTAATATTTCCGCTGCATAATCATCACCTTCTCTGATAATGACAGAACATTTTATATTTTCTCTTTCAAATTGTCCTGTTAACTTAATCCCGTTTAATTCAAGCATTATCATTCCCAATTTCGTTGCATTTAGTTTTTTTGAAAAGCCAAATAACCGGATAGTTGAATTAAATATTTTTGCAAGAAAAATTATTTCCCCCGCTTTTTTAAGCGATAATGAATTACCATTAAAAGGGAACACTATCTTTTTAAATGAATCCATACCCGAATTACGGTTAATAGTTAACACCGGTACAGTTGAATTGTTAACCACGCGGTAGGCATTGCTACCGAACAGCCATTCCTTAATACCGGATGTTCCATAAGAGCCCATTATTATAAGTTCAGCATTGTATAAATGTGCTGCACGGATTATGTTATCATACACATTTCCGTTATAGGTTCTGTAATCTATTTTAATACCATGTGTTGCTTTTATTTTGGTCGCCAGTGATTTTAATTTCTCATTTGCGCCTTCATACATCTGCTCGTTTATTATCCCTATTGTTACAATTTCAACCGGTGCAATAAGCCCGGTCATTTCGGCCACGTGAATGAGTACGAGTTTTGCTTTAATTTTCTTTGTCAATTCAATTGCAGCCTCCAATGCCTTGCCTGCAGTTTCAGAAAAATCTGTTGGAACAAGAATGGTTTCTATTTTATAATCTTTCATGCCTGTGGTTTTTATTGATTAATAATACTTACCTGTTGTTTTTCCTGTTTACCATTTCTTTTTTTAACCGGGTATGATTCGGTTGATTCATTATGTTTTTGAATCACTTCGTATAAATCATTTCGCAAATCATTCCATGGCTGAACTGTTCCATACTCCCGGTTGCGCTTAATTCTTGCAAGCTTCATATTACGGTATTCAGGGTCAACCATAATCTCCATTCCATATAAAGTATCTCCATTAGACAGATAATTATTGATGTACCCATTGTCAGTTAATTCCTTCCAACTGGAAGTTTCAGAATATTTACCGCTGTCAACCATCAGCGAGCAACTTGATGTGATAACCTTACCATTATACTCTACACAGATTTGACCTCCAAGCAAGCGCTTTAATATATTTTCAAATTGTTCTTCATTACATGGTTTCATGCCCGAAAAACATTTTGCCTGCAGTGCTACTATATTAAGATAGTCAGCCGGGATAATGTTCCTCACCTTGATTCTCTTTAAAATGCCTTCGTTGTTTGAATTCTTCATGGGACTTAGTTTTTTAAAATAAAAAAATATTCATTATTGAATATAGAACAAATATAGGCGGAGGGCTAAAAGATAAACTTGACGTAAGTCAACTTTATAAATAAAAAGAGCAGGGATTTAATTTTTTGAAAATTCTTTTTTCAATTCTCTTAAATATTTTTTGGCATTTGCATTACCAGGTTCCAATGCAAGCACATTGTTGTAATACTGTCTTGCAGTTTCGTCATCACCTTCGAGTACAGCATAGTAAGCAAGATTAAAGCAAGCCTCTTTGTAGTATGCGTGCATATTTTCATCAGATGTATCAAGCAGCGAAATAAATTTTTCATAAAATGCTTTTGCATTCACGTGATTTGAATCTGCATTTTCATTGTTACAGCGCGCCCTGTACATATAGACAAAAGCATAAGAAGGTGAAAGGTTGCTTACTAAAGTAAAAATGCTATCGGCAACATTTAGTTCTTTATTGTAGTAATAAGCCTTGCCTAACAGGTATATGTCTGCGGCCGATTTTTTTTCAACACTATCAACCAGCTTTTTATATTCTTCAATAGCTTCCGGGTAATCTTTTTTCTGATAATAAATGTCCCCAATACTTTTATGCAAATAAATTTTTTGCGGGTCAACCAAAAGCGCCTTGTTAAAATTTTTTAAAGCCAGGGAATCTTCATCCAATTTTTGAAGTGATTTTCCCAGGTACTCATAGTCTGATGACCTTACTTTTAACGCGGGAGAATTTTTAATCAGTTTTCGCAGTGTTTTTACACTGGAATCATAGTCAGCGGTTTCAAAATAAATATATCCTGAAAGCCTTAGATACTGCAGGTTGCCTGTGTCAGGCTGCTCAATATTGTTTAATGCTTCCAGTGCATCTGCATAGTCCTTCGAACTGAATAAAGTGAACGCATACTTCATTATGGTAATTGGTGTAGCTTCACTCAGGTTTAAATATTTATCATAAAATAATTTTGCTTCCTTATATTTTCCGAAGTTATAAAGCAAATCAGCCATATTTCTATAAGAAGGGGCAAACAGGGAATCTGCAAGAATAGCCTTCTTATAATATTCCCGCGAGGCCTCCAGGTTTTGCACCCCTCTGTATATGTAACCTATCCGATTATATGCATCAGGTGATTTTGGTTCCTTTTCAACAGCAATTTCATATTGTTGTATTGCCTTGCTGCCATCATTATTAAACTGCAGGTACCAATCACCATTCAATAAATATCCACGTGCATTATTTGGTTGCAGTTTTATAGCCTGCTCAACATAGATTTTCGCATTGGCACTTTTTACTTTAGCTGCAATGCAATATTCTGCAATGTCGCACAGCACTTCTGAATTTTTATTTTTTGAGATTTTTATGGCCTTGTCGAAATAGAAATCTGCACTGTCTGATTTACTGAAATCTATAAAGTATTTTCCCAAACCTACATAACCTAATGGATTATCCTTATCAAGCTGTATTACTGACAGGAAATATTCTTTTGCTCCAGCATCATTATCTCTTTCCAGCTCCAGGTTGCCAAGATAATAGGCAGCCACCGGACTTTTCCCCTCACTATTAATTTTCTTTAAAGCAACTTCAGCTTTTTCATAACTGTGATTTTTTAAAAGTTTTATTCCCTCATCAAGTGATTGTCCTCTACAAGTATTTTGCATGGCGAAAAGCAACAGCATTAAAGCACCAAAAAGAATCCTTTTCATTATTTATCAATTTATTGTCTTACTAATCGGATATGTCATTAAAGATGACAGGACAAAAGTAACCTCATGCATAAACAAAAAGATTGACATAAGTCAAACTCTTGGAATTTCAGTTAATCAATAGCTGAAAGAATATATAGGTTTTCAAAATGCTCAATAAAAATACTTTTTCCCTTCACGCGGATAAGTCTCTTTTCTTTAAAGAAACTTAAAGTGCGCACAAGATTTTCAAGGGATGTGCCTACAAAATTTGCGAGGTCGGTTCGAGGTAATTTTATTTCCGCTATTTCAGTTCCGTTATTTTCATTTTTAAACTTCTCATTTAAAATCAATAGGGCAAGTGCAAGGCGCTCCTTAATTCCGCGTTGTGCAAAAACATTGATACGGTTTGTCATCACCGTAAATTCATGACTTAAACTGAAAAGCAATTGGTTGGAAAGTGCAACAGATTTTTGCAGCACCTCAAGAAACCGGTTACGGTCAATAAAAAGCAACTCACAGCTATCAAGTGCAGCAACTGTTACAGGATGATATTCATTGCTGAGGATGGGACGATAACCAAACACTTCACATGGAGAATAGATAAAAAGAATCTGAACCGACCCATCGTAATTCAATTGGTAAACCTTAACCATTCCCTTCTTTAGCATATAAATTCCGTTAGGAAAACTTCCCTGCCGGAATAACACTTTTTTCTTCTCTAAAGAAACGAGTTTTGAATTTTCAAAGATTATGGATTGCTCATTTTCAGGCAGCGTGTCAAAACGGATTCCTGAATAAAAGTGAAACCGGTTAAGGGAATTATGTATTTTTTCATCAATAATCATTCTGCGAAGTTATGTTTACTGGGTCGAAATAATATTTATTGCCTTACTCAATGGTGCAAATTAAAATTTTCTCAGTTACCGGATGTGTATTTTATTTAATGCTGTATATTTTACTGCCGGCATTAAAGACCATTACCAACTCATTAATTATGGGGTGAGCAATTATCACCGATTTAATTTGCAACCTTTACACAATTAAAAAATGAAGGTTGCTTGCGACAGCTAATCAAAAAGTCTGTGAATCTATTAATGAATTTTATACATGATATAAGAGGGGTTTTAAAGTCAATTTTCGATTTAATAAATAATGAAAAGTTAAAAAAAAATCTGCTTAATGCTTTGCCATTTTGGACAGGTGCTTTTATTTCGGGATGCATAGCCGTATTGTATGCTAAATTATTTGCACTTGCTGAAACAGGGACTCATTTTATTTATGCCCGGACCAACCTGGCTTTTTTAATTATTACTCCATCATGCTTTGTTTTAGCGTGGTGGGTGGTATCTAAATATTCCCCGTTTGCAAGGGGAAGCGGAATACCCCAGGTAACTGCTGCAATTGAATTGTCAAATCCGTTGCATCATTATAAAGTAAACTCATTGTTAAGTATCAGGGTCATTTTTGTCAAGATTATTTCAAGCCTTGTCATGGTTTTCGGAGGAGGGGTAATTGGCAGGGAGGGACCAACCATACAAATTGCAGCTTCAGTTTTTAAATCCATAAATGACCGATTGCCGGCATGGTATCCAAAAATTTCAAAACGAAATATGATTGTGACCGGTGCCGCTGCCGGCCTGGCTTCGGCATTTAACACGCCATTAGGTGGTATTGTTTTCGCCATTGAAGAGCTTACAAAAACGCATTTCAGTTTTTTTAAATCTGCATTATTAACGGGCGTAATCATTGCAGGTCTTACGGCATTAAATTTTTTGGGTCCTTATTTATATTTGGGATATCCTAAGTTAAATGGGATTTCTGCTTTGATTATTTTCCCGGTAATTATACTTTCAATCTTAACAGGAGTTGCGGGCAGCGGAATGGGAAAGTCTATACTGTTTATTTTTAAAAAGAAAGCCGGTTTAAAAAGGAACTATCAGAAAATTATATACTGCGCTATTTGCGGATTTATTGTGGCGTTGCTTGCTATTTTTATTGACAGCAGGGTTTTCGGTTCGGGAAAAGATATTATGGTTTCCATGTTGTTTACCAATCATAAGCAATTGGAATGGTACATTCCGCTTTTAAGGATTATAGGACCCGTTATTTCCTTTTCAACTGGTGCAGCAGGCGGTATTTTTGCTCCTGCACTAAGTGCAGGAGCATGTATTGGTTCGGTTTTGGCAAGCCAGTTGCACCTTGCAGGTACTGAAACCAATTTAATAATTTTGTGTGGTATGACAGGATGCTTAACAAGTATCACAAGAAGCCCTTTCACTTCATCCATTCTCGTTTCTGAAATGACCGACAGTCATAGTGTGATTTTTTATATTATGCTCACTGCATTGCTTTCTAACCTGATTGCAACTGTTGTGAGCAAACATTCATTTTATGATTACCTGAAAAACGATTACATAAATGATTTGCATAAAAGTGAACCACAGGAAAAACTTATTTCTTTACAGAGGAAAAATGAACCCGGGACTTGATGAAAATAATTACAAATTATTGTCAGTACCAATTGTAATCAAAGGAGAAAGAGGGGTCTAACAAAATAATTCTTCCTTAATGCTTACATCCCCTGCCATAAACTTACGGTCTCAGGATTATAGATGGAATGAACACTGAGCACAGGTATTGGAGAATGATTAACGATTTGCTCCGAGAATGAACCTGTAAAAAAATCCGCTATGTCCTTTTTCATTATGTCACCCATTACGGTGATAAGGTCAGAGCCGGCATTTTTAGCTCCTGTTAGTACAGTTTTGGCATTATAATCAGCGGCCACCAAAGTTGCACTACATTTTACCCTATATTTTTCAGCGATTTTTTTTATCTGTTCTGCCTCCTTATTAATTCTGTCGGCATGCTCTTTTGTATTCTCCTCATCAATACCAAGCACACTTAAAACGGCACCATAAATTTGAGCCATACTAATAGCATACATTACCTTCTCCCTGGAGTGTGGTCTGTCACTGAATGGAACAAAGATGTTTTTGAACACTATTGCATCACTTTGTTCCGGTATGCTAAGCACTGGACATAAAGAATCACTAATCACCCTGAAAGCATTACTGCCCGATATAAACTCACGAAAACCTGAAACTCCATGCGTTCCCATAACAATAATGTCTGCATTTATCTTTTCTCTAACCCGTAAAATTTCCTTGTGGGTGCGTCCGGTTGAAGAAAAGAAATTTAATTTTATGTCTCCCTTCTCTTTAATTTGCTCAGCAACCCTGGCAAGGCTTTCGTTACTTGCTTTTCGCAACTCGCCTTCAAGAGTTTCCACTCCGGGATTTATAACAAAAAAAGGGTCTGTAGTAGAGTGTATGTTTTCTACTATATGCAGAAGAGTGATTTCAGCGTTTGTAAGTTTTGCAAGCGAGTGAGCATAATCAAGTGCATGAAGCGAAGCCGGAGAAAAATCAACCGGCACCAGTATTTTATTAATTTTAAATGTTGTCATAATTGTTAGTTTAACCGTCAGTGAATAGGCAAATATAAAATTATAAAGAATGTCTTGTCAAAGAATTGAATTTTCAAGTGGAGCGGATATTTTTTTTGGAATTCCAAACAGCTCCCTTAAAAATAGTTTTGAATTGCTACCCGCAAATTTAAAAAAGGTTTATTTACACCCCATAACAATTGGATTCGGCAGTAAGATAAAAACAAATGAAACAAGAAGTTGAAAATTACTTTTGATAAATGACACCATATACCATTCTTTCAGTTCTTATTGTTATTGCAGCTTTTTTTGCTTACATAAACCACAGGTTAATAAAACTTCCTTCGGCAATAGGCTTAATGGTATTGGCATTAATCTCTTCGTTCGCTTTAATGGGAGTTGGTGTAATTTTTCCTGCTACAGTTATGCACTTAAAGCTAATACTTTCATCTATTGATTTTTCAGAATTGCTTATGGGAAGCATGTTAAGTTTTATGCTTTTTGCAGGTGCAATTCATATTAATATTAATTTATTAAAACAGGAAAGGCTTTCTGTAATTGTCTTTTCTACCTTCAGCGTTGTTATTTCCACTTTCATTATAGGTATAACAATATATTACCTGCTGGGTTACTTTAATGTTCAGGCAAATTTTATTTATTGTCTTCTTTTTGGTTCACTTATTTCACCAACTGACCCCATTGCAGTGATTGGAATTTTGAAAGAGGCAAAAATTTCAAAATCTCTAGAAATGAAAATTGCAGGCGAATCATTATTCAATGACGGAGTGGCTGTTGTTGTTTTCCTTACCATTCTGCAGGTTGCTGAAGCACCTGGCAACGTTCAGTTTTCTGATGTGGCATTTTTATTTCTGCGTGAAGCTGTGGGAGGAATGATATTAGGCATTGCAATTGGTTACATCGGCTTTGTTTTAATGCGGAGCATAGACAATTACAAAGTGGAAGTGCTTATCACATTAGCAGTTGTAATGGGAGGATATTCATTAGCTAATCTCCTTCACATTTCAGGACCGTTGGCAATGGTAGCTGCGGGAATTATTATTGGTAATCACGGAAAAGAATTTGCAATGAGCGACACCACCATAGAATACATTGATAAATTTTGGGAACTTATTGACGAAACTCTTAATGCCATTTTATTTGTCTTAATCGGACTGGAGTTATTAATCATTAATTTTATTCCTACCTATATTTTAATAGGACTCCTAACAATAATAATAGCATTGCTAACCAGGTATATTTCAGTTTTACTGCCTGCGCAAATAATTAAACTTAAAGAAGAAATAACTCATCGCACTATTATTATCATGACCTGGGGCGGATTAAGAGGAGGAATTTCAATTGCACTGGCGCTCTCGTTGAAACCTGAAATGCAAAAGGAACTTTGGGTTACGCTTACCTATTTTGTTGTTGCATTCTCCATTCTCGTGCAGGGTCTTACCGTTGGTAAATTAGCAAAGCGTCTAAATCAGGATTAGCCGGTAAAAGTTATCACATTAAATTTAAACGATTTTTTCCGGGTATTAATTTACTGAACTTAAAAATCTTCAATGCATAATCAACTTTTGTAGTTTTACCGAAATAAATTTCCCTAATGAAAATTCTGATTGTTGAAGACGAGCCAAAAGTTGCCGCATTTATAAAGCGGGGTTTAACGGAAAATGACTTTGAAACTGAAGTAGCTTTTGACGGATATATTGGAAAACAGATTTTTAATTCAGGCAACTTTAATTTGGTAATACTTGATATTAACCTTCCACAATTAAATGGCATTGAACTATGCAAGGCAATACGTTCGGTAAATGCGAATGTTCCCATATTGATGCTTACCGCCATGGGAACTACAGAAGATAAAATTGCAGGTTTTGATTCGGGCGCTGATGATTATCTTTTAAAGCCCTTTGAGTTTGCTGAACTATTGGCAAGAATAAAAGCACTTTTAAAGCGCACCCAGCAACGACCTGTAGAAAACCATATACTGAAAGTGGCCGACCTTGAAATAGATATTGACAGCAAAGAAGTTAAAAGGGGAGCAAGTAAAATTATGCTCACTGCAAAAGAATTTATGCTGCTTGAGTTTCTTGTCAGAAACAAAGGAAAGGTAGTATCCAGGGTTGACATAGCAGAAAAAGTGTGGGATTTGAATTTTGATACCGGTACCAATGTAATTGATGTTTACGTAAATTTTTTGCGAAATAAGATTGATAAAGGGTTTGCAAAAAAGCTAATTCATACTCATATCGGAATGGGATATATTATAAAAAATGATTAGATGATTAATAACAATATCCGTACACGTTTATCTTTTCAGTTTACACTTATTGTAATTTCCATACTTGTACTTTTTTCAGTTTCAATTTATTATTTTTCATCATCATACCGGCAGTTGGCGTTTTACAGGAGAGTTAAAAATAAGGCGCTGACCAATGCCAGACTTTTAATCCAGATAAAGGCAGTAGATAAAAATCTGCTTAAAATTATAGACAGAAACACGATAAATGCATTGTTTAACGAAAAGGTGGCCATTTATAATTACCTCAATAAACAAATTTATAACAGCCTTGATATTGATTCGATTGAAATATCAAAAGAGCTGCTTGACCGCATACGCCTTGAAAAAGAAATTTATTACGTGGAAGGTGAGTATGAAGTTGTTGGTTTATTATACACTGACCGTTATGACAGGTTTGTAGTGATAGCAAGTGCTTATGACAAATATGGGAAAAGCGAACTTTCTTATTTAAGATGGATTTTAATTGCGGGCTTTATTGTAAGCACTACCATAACTATAATTGCGGGCAGGGTATATGCCACGCGCGCGCTGAAACCAATGTCGGATGTGGTAAAGCAGGTTGATAAGATAACAGTTTCTAACCTGCATCATCGGGTAAGTGAAGGAAATGGAACTGATGAAATAGCACAATTGGCTATTACATTTAATAAAATGCTGCAGCGACTCGAATCAGCTTTTGAAATGCAGCGAAGTTTTGTTTCCAATTCATCTCATGAATTAAGAACACCTTTAACTTCTATAACAGGGCAACTGGAAGTTACTTTACTTAATAAACGAACGGTTGAAGAATATGAGACTGTACTATGGTCTGTTTTAGATGATATTAAAAATTTAAATGCGCTCACCAATGGCTTGCTCGATCTTGCAAAAGTAAGCTCAGATATTTCGGAAGTAAAATTCACATCAATAAGAATTGATGAATTGCTTTTAGAAATCCAGTCAACGATGCTCAAAAGAAAACCAGGATGCAGAATTTCTATTTCTTTTGATGAGCAGGTAGATGATGAAAATAAGTTAATGGTTTATGCCAATGAGAGTCTCTTAAAAACTGCATTGTTAAATATTATTGATAATGCATGTAAATATTCGTCCGACTCTCATTGCCAGGTATTAATACAAATAATGACCGATTATATCGCAATTGAATTTAAGGATGTTGGGATTGGAATAGATGAAAAAGAATTGAAAAGCATTTTAGAACCATTTTACCGGGCTTCCAATGCAAAAAATTTTTATGGACACGGTTTAGGTCTTTCGCTCACCGACAAAATAATTTCTTTGCATAAAGGAACTCTGAAAATAAAATCAGAATTTGACAAAGGCACCATTGTCTCCGTAATCCTTTTCAACCAAGATACCTGAACTGCATCACCATTCAACTAATTTATTTAATATTATTTCTTTTTCGGTGAGTTAGAAACTGATTAGGATTATTTTGTTTTTCATTTTTAATCACATTTTAATCTCGCTTTAATCCCTCTTTAATTACAGGATTGGAAATTTGTGAAAATTAAAATTCGTAAATACTATGGAAACAAATTTAAAAAAGGGACAAGTGCTTGCAGCCTTCGGTATCCTTCTTTTTTTAGTATCCGTAATCGGAACAGGCTTTTATTTTATCGAAAGTCAATCATTAAGTGAAAATTTAGACAAAGAAAAACTACAGACAGAAAGGCTTCTTTCAGAAAAACTTCTTCTTGAAAAAGACATTGCAGGTTTTCAGAATGACCTTAAACAATTATCAGCGAAAAATGAAAACCTTGATGTATTAAATATTAAAACGAATGTAAAATTGAGTGCAAAAGAAGCCGAAATAAAAAATCTCAATAAGCAAGGCGCCACCATTCAAATGTTACGCAAACAAAATTCCGGAATAAATCAACTAAAAGCAGAGATGGAAAAAAGATATGTTGGAGAATTACAAAATCTTAAACATGATAATGATTCTCTTGAAGTTTTAACTGTATCGCTGCAGGATAAAAATAAGCAACTCAATGATGATTTAAAGGCAATGGCGCTTTCAGCCACCAATAATTACCGAATGGAAACTGTAAAGAAAAACCTGATGAATAAGGAAAGACTTACAGTAAAGGCAAAGCAAACCCGCAAGATTGAATTGAGTTTTGAGGTTGCTCAAAGCATGGAAACGGATTTGAATTTTATTATTACAAAGCCCGATGGAAATAAAGTTTCTGGCCTCAATGAAGGTATTTCATATATAGTTAGCAAAGAGGCACCCTTGTCAGCCAGCGTTGGTTCACAAAATGAAATATGCATATCGAAAAGAGTTGAAATGACTTATGCACCCAAAGCGAAACTTGCACCAGGTCTATATTCAATACAGATTCAAAATAAGGGGCAGCAGGTTGGAAGTTGCCAGGTAAAATTGAGATAATTATTTCCCCTCCATTGACACAAAATCGGGTTTATTTTGTTTAATGGCAATCCGGGGATTGGAGATCCCCGGGTTTTTTGTTATTATAAAATCTAAAAATAATGGCAGATGTTTATAAAAAATATTCAGTTATCACTCCGGCTAAGTCCTCTAAAAAAAATCAATTACGGGAAATTTAATCTGAGGTGCGATGATTAAGGACTTTGAAATAAAAAAAATATTAGTGGCTACCGATTTTTCTGAAGTTGCCAATAACGCTTTGAATACAGCAATTGCGATTGCCAAAAGGCAAGGAGCCAGTATCGAGTTATTTCATGTTATTGAAGTAAGACATTTTCTTTGTGCCTACCCGGGTGAATTTATGCTTTGTAAGAATATGACCCATGAAATAAAAAAAGGGATTGAAGAGAGCATGGGTAAATTCGCAAAAAGCAAAGGTGCTGATTCCGGAGTTGAAATAACCTATAGTGTAGCCTCAGGAAATGTATCAATTGAAGTTTGCAGGAAAGCCCTTGATTATAATTTCGATTTAATAGTAATTGGAACTCATGGCATTTCAGGTGCAAAAGAATTTTTCATCGGCAGTAATGCATTCAGTATAATAAAGGAAGCTTTATGCCCGGTGCTTTCAATTCCCGCCAATTGTTCAATCACTGATTTTAATAAGGTCGCTTTTCCTGTAAGGGTACATTTGAAAATACTGGAAAAATATTACTTTATAAAGCCATTTCTTGAAAAGAGTCACTCACAGTTATTGATTTTAGGTCTTCTGCATAAGGATTCGAAAAAGGAGCTTATAGCAGTTGGTGACCTGGTGTATAAATTAAAAGATGAATTGCACAAAGATGGTTTTAAATATGAAAGCGAAAATTACATTTCACAAAACTTTGCAGAAACAGTTATGCAATGTGCAACAGGTTTTAATGCTGACCTTGTTGTAATAACTTCAAACCCTGAGAAGCAATTTAAGGAATTTTTTACCGGCACATTTACACAGCAAATTGTAAATCGTTGCAAACTGCCTGTTTTAAGCATTAATCCCCAAATAAAGAGGGAAGTTGCATTCGATACCGGGAGTATTAATTTCGCTTCCCTCGGTGAATATTATATCAGTTCGTTAAATAAATTATCTTATTAGGTCTTAAGACCACCTGTTTTGATTTAGTTTCTAACTTTTTAACATCTTCTGAATTATATTTTCTAATGCCCTGCTTTGGTCAAGTGCTGCCGGGGGTGTTCACGCCTGTGTGTGCGGCAGTAAACCACCTTTGGTTTATCTTGTTCCTGTTGTGTACTTGACTTTGTTAATTGAGGCTGGCAAATATAAATACAGCGACCGATGATTAATTACATATATGGTATAAGTTATAATGAGGTTTTTTACTGCCTGCCCGGCTATGCAGGAGAGTGGCGTTATCTGAGGCCCTTAAACTCCGATAGAACGGTGGTGCTTGATCGAAACTTATCACTTGTAACTTTTCTGTCAGGCCGTTTAGCTATCGCTTCAGCAAAAAAAAAGGGGCAACCCCACTGCATAAACCAATCCTTCAGTTGCCTCACATTTTATTTTGCCGAACTGTGCAAAGACTATTTTTCAGAAACAAATTATTGCTTAAAAATCTACCTTTGGGTTTGAAATAAAATGAACATGAAAGGTCAGGCAGATAATTCAATTCACAGTAAGGACTATACAGAGTGTATTAAGTATATTGAAAAATACTGGAAGCAAATAACCTATCATCATCCGCATGACCAGTTTAAGCATCTTGGTCTTCCAAAAAAATTTGTTTCTCCAAACGATGGCATTTATAAAAACGACCAGTTTTATTGGGACAGTTACTTCATTATTCTTGGACTTGTAGTTTGCGGACGAACTGAACTGGCTAAAGGAATGGTGGACAATTTCCTTTTCATGCAAAAGCGTTTCAACATTATTCCCATGCGAAACAGGTTCTATAATATCGGCAGTTCTCAAACTCCGTTTTTAACATCCATGGCAAAAGAAGTTTATTATGAAACGGATGACAAGAACTGGTTCAGGCATGTAATGAAAGCGGCTGAGCATGAACTGAGCAATTACTGGATGAATAAATCGCTCACTGAAATTCACATAGTATTCGAGGGGCTTTCCCGCTACTGCGACCATTACATAACACACCTTGCTGCCGAACATGAGTCGGGCTGGGATATGACTTCCCGTTTTCATAATCATTGCCTTGATTATTTACCTGTTGATTTGAATTGTGCCCTTTATAAATATGAAACAGATTTAGCAGAGTTTTATAAACTTTCGCGCAACGGTAAAAAATCCAATCATTATATACTGCAGTCTGAAAAGAGGCGCAAAAAAATGAACGACCTGATGTGGAATTTTAAGAAGGGATTTTATTTTGATTACGATTATAAGCATAAAAAGCAAAGTGCATTTTATAGTGTAGCCGGTTTCTATCCTTTATGGGCAAAACTTGCCACCTATACGCAGGCCAAGAAAATAGCAGAGAACCTCAATAAATTTGAATTTAAAGGAGGCATCGCAAACACACAGGCGAGTGGTTTATCCGAAGAATATAAGCAGCATGATTATCCCAACGGCTGGCCCCATCAACAATGGATAGTAATTAAAGGATTGATAAATTATGGATTTAAGGAAGATGCCATCCGAATAACAAAAAAATATCTTGACCTTAATAAAAAGGTATTCATGAAAACCGGGAAGCTTTGGGAGAAATACGATGTAGTAAATTACGATATAGGGAAATCAGAAAGGTATCCAACGCAATCGGGTTTTGGATGGACAAATGCAGTCTTTATCAGGTTGCTGAAGAAATTTGCTCCATCATCATGAATATCAATTTGACTGAGCGGTTCAGAGATGCAAATAACAGGTTGATACTGCTCGACTATGATGGTACGCTTACAGACTATGAACTGCATCCCGATAAAGCAATTCCTTCTGAACAATTATTAAAGTTGCTTGAAAAGCTGAACAATAAACCAAACACAAGATTAATTATAGTTTCAGGCAGAAGTAGCAAAAGCCTTGACCAGTTGTTTAATAATTCATCACTTGAAATCATTGCAGAACACGGTGCAAAATTCAAGCATAATAATCACTGGAATTTGCTTGTATCGGAAAATGATAAATGGAAAGAAAATATTTTTCCTGCTCTCAACGATTTCACAAAGAAATTTGAGAACACATTTATAGAAGAAAAAGAAACGGCACTTGCATGGCATTACAGAAACTGTACAGAAAAAACCGGATGGACCGCGTCAAGAGAATTAATCATTGAATTGAAAAAAAATATCGGCCATCTGAATTTGAAAATCATTGATGGAAATAAAGTAGTAGAAATAATGACTTCTGAGGCCAACAAAGGAAAAGCTATACAATACATTATTGAACAAAACAATTACGATTGTATTTTATGTGTTGGAGATGACAGAACGGATGAAGATATGTTTGAGTATCTTTTGAAAAACAAAAATGCAATAACGATAAAAGTGGGGCAGGGAGATACATTTGCAAAAGACAGATTAAAATCCGTGCAGCAAGTAATCTTATTTTTAAAACAATTATCAGGATGAAATTAAATCTTGCACTTATTATTTCCATAGTTCTTGCGGTTGGATTAGTTGCATTTGGCTTTACTTACTCCCAGATTTCAACTGAAAGAGCCAAACTCAACAATGAACTTGAAACAAGAATAGCTGAAATTGCTGATGAATTAATTCAAAATAATTTTTTACTCATTAATCAGGGTAATCGGGAAGGGATTGAACATGTTTTTGACAGCATCAGCAATAAATATCAATTGCTTGGCATTGCTGCCTATTTTAACAATGACAGTATTATTGCTAATAGCGCTGTAACACCTTTCATTCCGTTCTCCCTTGACTTCATTGCTCAATCAATTGCGGCTGATGCAACAGAGATAAATTATATTTCTACAAAAGGAAAAAGAATTTTTCAATGCATCAAACCTTTCCCGCAGCAAAATATTTCAAACAATGCAATAGTGCTATATGCTGATGCCAAATACATTGACAACATCATCACCGATATTTGGTTTCGCAATTTCATCAGGTGGTTTCTTCAGGCATTGTTGGTTTCGTTTATTACCATTATGATAATACGCTGGGGAATCTTTAGTCCCATCAACAGAATTGTTGCATGGATAAAAGCAGCACGCATAGGAGATTTAGACCAGTTGAATCAAAAACCTCCTTCCGGCTTTCTTGCCCCGTTACACAAAGAAGTGGTGCATATTGCCAAGGCAATGCACGAAGCAAAAGCCATTGCCGAAGAGGAAGCAAAACTGAGAACAAATGCAGAAGCAATCTGGACACCGGAACGCCTGAAAGTAGAAGTAGGAAACATTTTGCAGAATAAAAAAATGGTGGTGGTTTCAAACCGCGAACCCTACATGCACATTCACGAGGGAAAAAATATAAAATGTATCGTGCCTGCAAGCGGAATGATAACTGCAATGGAACCGATATTGAAAGCATGTGGCGGCTTGTGGATTGCATCAGGAACAGGCGATGCAGACAGAGAAACCGTTGATAAAAACAACAAACTGCAAGTGCCACCAGATGAACCCAAATACACCCTTAAAAGATTGTGGCAGACAAAAGAAGAAGAAGACCATTTCTATTACGGCTTCTCTAACGAAGGTCTTTGGCCTCTATGTCATATCGCCCACACCCGGCCAATATTTAGAAAAGAAGATTGGAACTATTATAAAAAAGTAAACGAAGATTTTGCAAATGCAGTACTTGAAGAAACAGCTAATGACGAACAGCCATTTATTTTAATTCAGGATTATCATTTTGCACTGCTGCCCGAATTAATTAAAAAGGAAAAACCAAAAGCAAGGGTTGCCATATTCTGGCATATCCCCTGGCCAAACCCCGAATCATTCGGCATTTGTCCATGGCAAAGAGAAATACTGCAAGGCATGTTAGGAGCAGACCTTATCGGGTTTCACACCCAATATCATTGCAATCATTTTCTTGAAACTGTAAACAAGGCACTCGAGTCAAGAGTATTATGGGAAAACTTTTCTGTAAAAATTTCGGGACACACAACATTAGTAAAGCCATTTCCAATAAGCATTGCATTTACATTGAAGGATTATGATAGCACATCATTCCCGGTAAAATCGTCTGCTCATCTTCTTGCCGAACATGGCATCAGTGCGCAACTCATGGGCATAGGTGTTGACCGTATTGATTATACAAAGGGCATCATTGAAAAATTTCTCGCTATTGAACGCTTCTTAGAAAAAAACCCAGACCATCAGGGCAAATTTACTTTTGTGCAGATTGGAGCACCAAGTCGCACATTAATTAAAAGTTATTCTGATGCCTCAAGTGCTGTTGAAAAAGAAGCCGAACGCATTAACTGGCGTTTCAAATCAAAAAACTGGAAAGCAATACTCTTATTAAAACGCCATCACAGCCACGAAGAAATTCAACCTTACTATGCTTCTGCTGATTTTTGCATGGTTACATCCTTGCATGACGGAATGAACCTGGTCGCAAAAGAATTTGTGGCTACACGAAATAATAATGATGGAACACTTATATTAAGCCAATTTGCGGGGGCTTCACAGGAATTACATGGAGCAATAATCATTAATCCTTATGACATCGAAAAATCAGCAGACGCAATAAAGTTCGCATTGGAAATGACCACAGAAGAACAACAGCAGCGGATGAAAAAAATGCGACAGGTAATTGTCGGACACAATGTTTTTTCATGGGCTGCAGGCTTGATAAGAACAATGTCAACTATTCAAAATTAACGAGCTAACACCAACGGATTTGCAAGCACCTTTTATTTTTCCCTTCACATTATTCTACCCCCGCAGCCTCAAGTTGTCCACGCTTGTGGCAAAAAATCCTATGAAAAACAAAACGTGATGATTAGCTGATGCCCCCCTGCTACCCTAGCGTCTTCGCTGGTGGTTATCGCAAGTCTGAGTTAATCAGATTAATCCATTTTGCTAAACCATAAATTTCTTTTCTTTGAGTATCACTCCATCACAAGATTAAAAAAAAAATTGTTTAATGGCAATCAGCTTAGGTATATATTAAGATAAGTATGTCTCAAAAACATAGGCTTGTTGTTAACCACCGGCCGAAGGCTGGGCGGCAGCGGAGAAATGCTGAAGAGGTAAATTAATTAAATGCCGGTTACCATTAATTAATTATTTCTTAACTTATAATTAATGTTGGAATCTCATTTTTGTAAGCAAACAAAACAGAAATGAAAAAGATAACAGCTTTAACTCTTGCATGTATAGTTGCATTGGCATTTACGCTCCCCAAGTCTGATATTACAGTTAAGGGCAGCGATACTATATTACCGCTCTCCCAAAAGGAAGCAGAGAACTTTATGAAATCAAATCCAAATGTCACAATTGCTATAGTTGGTGGTGGTTCAGGAGTTGGAATTGCTTCATTGATTGATGGAACAACTGATATCGCAATGGCATCGCGCGATCTGAAAATGGATGAAAAATTAAAACTTCAACCAAAACATATTAAACAAATTACAATTGGTGTTGATGCTTTGGCCATTATTGTTAATCCGGCAAACAAAGTAAATCAGCTAACACGTGAACAGCTTGAAGGAATATTTACGGGTAAAATAGTTAACTGGAAAGATGTAGGTGGCGCAGATGAAAAAATTATCGCCTTTTCGCGCGAAAGCAGTTCAGGCACTTATGAATTTATGAAAGAGCACGTGATGAGTAAAAAGAATTATGGCGCTGAAATATTAAGTGCACCAGCCACCGGGGCTATTGTTGAATCCGTTAGCCAGACAAAAGGGGCAATTGGTTATGTGGGCCTGGCTTATCTTAATAAAAGCATTAAAGCTATAGCTGCATCGTTTGACGGGAAAACATTTGTTACACCAAGTATTGCATCTGCAAAAAACAAAACCTATCCTATTGCCCGTCCTTTGTTTTACATTTATGCTGCTGCATCTGAAAACAAGGTCAAACCTTTTGTAGATTATATCTTATCCCCGCAAGGTCAAAAAACAGTGGAGGAAGTCGGCTACATTCCTCTTAAATAATTTCTTACCATTATAACTTTTTTAAATGAAAGGCTGCATGTTTTTTTTATTGCAGCCTTTTTACATCTTCAATAAAATAACATCGGCTTATGGGTTTTGAAGCGATGTACTATTATTGCATCGTTAACACTTTACGTTTTTTTCGTTTTAAAAAAAGATAAAAGCAATGTATCCCACCATCAGCTATCTGATAAAAGACCTGACAGGAGTATATAGGAATCTTTTGCTCGCATTTGCCTTTTCCATTTCCTGCATTTTGCTTATTGTTTATGTGCCAACACTAAACTATTATTTTCACACATCAAGTTTGCCTCTTATTGACTGGTTGTATCCGATAGGAGTATTTGCTGTTTGTCTTTTCATTTATGAAATCAAGAAGAAAAGAAAGATGAAAAAACTTAAGGGGATAACCAAATTTTGACAGTGCAATAAAATGCTTCATAGTAAGTAACTTTTTCCTTCTTCTTAGATTGAATCGTCTTATCTTTTTACTTTTTTTAAATTACCCGGAATGGGTAATATGCTGCGCATTCGTTTCCGGAATTTCTCCCGTATTTATCTCCACCTATAATGACATTGCTAAAATTTTTTACGCGGTTTGTTAGTGGTTGGTGGGCAATAAAAAAAACAACAGTGGGTGAAGGTTTGCTTTTTAATTATCCCAACTTGGGCAATTAAGTGAGGGCACATAT
>JBDTRM010000054.1:0-5110 GCA_039931675.1 Bacteroidia bacterium
CGAAGTAGTAAACTTGATTAAAAAATCCGCTTAGTGCAATTTGTCATACACACGTAGAAAGAACTTATATTTGTACAATTATATTATTCATTACCTTGCAATATAATTGATAAAAAAAATAAACAAATGGGACTATACAATTATTGGGAAGACAAATTACCTGAACCTCTTAACTCACAAAAATGTGCAATATGTGATCATAGTATGAATCCAATAAATGAGGATCCATCAGTTGATGCTTTTCAGTATAAATGCAAAAACTGCAATCCAAAAGTCATCATAGAAATAAGCGGCTCTCTTTTAGCCGATGATCTTTACGATGAGATGAGAAGAGATGCTTCATATAGGAAAGAATTAAAAAGTGAAATTGGAAAAACCAATGAAAGGAATTTTCGGATAACTTCTTTTACAGTTGGAAAGCGTTTTCTTCATCTTGAATAATCATGAGTCAAAGTAACTTTCCAATCAGCTTTGATTCCAAGACTTATGCTAAGTGGCATGAGAAAACTTTTCCTCAAGATAAAAACTTGCTTTATCAAATAGACCAATTAAGAGATAAACTTTTCTATAAAGCTAAAAGTGATTTAGTAGTTTTAAATGCATTGCTTAAGGCATTGTTTACAAATCTTGAGAAGGAATATAGAAGGGAAAATAATATTGATACTTCTTTTCAAACACCACTTGCAAACCTTTTGAAGGACAATAAGGATTCAGGTTACAGGGAGAAACTTTTTAAAGGAACGACTTCAATCGTAGAAAAAATGTGGAGAAAAAACAACCAGGATAATCCACAATTTAGTTTTTCAAAAATCGAAACACAAATGACAGATTTAGTCAGGACAGAAATAATTTGCAAATCATTAGATGCTTGTAAGTTTCTCTCCGACAAATTGAATTCAGTTGCATTTAATTCAAGAGAAGGAAAAATAAAAGAATTGTTCAATCAAAAAATTGATCGAATTGAATCAGAACCAGAATTAAAAATGGCATCGGGATATTTTGCTTACCATAGTTTAATCTATTTTAATAGCGGTTTAATTGTAGAAGTTCAAATTCATTCTTCGTTATCATCCAGTTGGCGAAAACTTTCACATGACCTCTATAAGACTACAAGATTAAGTCCGATTGTTTCTCATGATTATGGCTCAATAGAAAGTAGAATTATTTCACTTGGTCATTTGCTTCATATTGCAGATTTTGAATTAGACAGATTGGAAAAAGAATTTAACCAATTAACATTTAGCAAATCATAAAGTGAAAAACATTGATCTTGTTTCCACGTCCTATCTTGACAAACTACGCTTGCAAATATTTTTCTCAGATAGTTCAACTCAAATAATTGATTTCAAATCCTTCTTTATTAAAAACTCACACTTCAAAAAATTCTCTAACATCAATTCTTTTAAAAAATTTAAAATTGAAGAAGGACTTTTAGTTTGGGGAGATAACTGGGAGCTTGTTTTTCCAAATCATTCTTTACATCAAGGCACAACGGATAATTACAATGAAGATGATGGGTTGATTGATGTATATATTGTAAGTTGAGCAGAAACTTCATCATATTTTTTTAACCATAATTTGATTAATGCTTTGATCATCAACTTGAATTAAAAACTATATTTGTTACCTTTTGAAAAATTAAACTCACACAAAAATTTATTCGAACATGAAATTTAAAAAACCACTACTATTCCTATGCTTATTGGCATTCAATTCATTATTATATGCCGAAAATAATGTTGATCACAGCTACGATCCTCTTTTAAAAACATTTATTACCAACATTAAAAGATTGCCTGATGCAGCCTATCAGCAGCAATTAAACAATCAGGGTTACTGGAAAAATTTTGTAAGCAAAAACGGGCAATGGATGGTTTCTTTCAATGAGGAAAACCAAAAGCCTCATTATGCAGTAGGAACCCCTGTTCTTATGAATGTTAATGCAACTCCTTTCTCAGTTGCAAATGAATTTATAGCAAATCAACTTTCGGAATTTCGAATTCCTGTTAAAGATTTGGTCTATCGTAATACGGCAACAAATCAAAAATATCATTATGTTCATTTCAATCAGCAATACAATGGATTGGAAGTACTATGGGCATCGGCATTAATAAAAATGACATTGGATAATCGCGTGATGCAATTTGGGTTGGATGTATATGATGATATAAATATTAGTACCACACCTGCTTTAAATTCAATTGCTGCTTCAAATGCTGCTTCAAATGGAGTAGCAGGAATTACAAAAGTTTCAACCCCGGTATTAAAGGTTTTACCAGTGCCTTCTTTTCATAAAAATATTTATCATTTGGTTTATGAAATAGTTGTAAGCAACAAGAACAATGAAAATGTGCCTGCTGAATATTACACTTTAGTGGATGCAAATACCGGAGACATTTTATATCGCCAGAATAATGTTAATCATATAGCTGTAAATGTAACCGGAACAGTTTATCCTACACAGCCTTACAATCCAACGGCAGCCGAACCGTTCAGAAATCTAAAAGTATTATGCAGCGGAAGCAATTATTATACTGATAGCACAGGTTATGCAGATTTAACTGGTGCACTTTCAAATGCAGCAACTTTATATTTAGAAGGTAAATGGGCTAAGGTTCAAACAGCCGGAGTTACACCATCATTCTCAGCAACATTAGCTGCGGGCACAAACAACATGTCATTTGATACTCACGCAAACATTAAAGAAATGTCGGCTTATCAGTCAGTTCAGGAAATTCATGACTACTATAAAACTATCGGAACTGTACTATCTTTAAATAGCATTATGGATTTTGCACTGACTACTAATATTGATGTAAGCGGATCATGCAATGCTTTTTATAACGGCAGCAGCATTAATTTTTTCGATTTAGGTGGCGGCTGCAATCCATCATCAGAAGTTGGTGATGTGCTTTATCACGAATACGGGCATGGTATTAACGGACATGTTTACAATCACTTTGGCGGCAACTTTGGCAATGGGGCATTAAATGAAGGGTATGCTGATACATGGGCCAATGGCTTAACTGAAGATCCTGTTCTCGGCATTGGTTTTTATAGCGGTGATCCTAACGGATATATACGCAGGTATGATATTAATAAAAAGATTTATCCCCAGGATCTGGTTGGGGAAGTGCATGCTGATGGAGAAATTATAGCAGGTGCATGGTGGGATGTAGGATTGAATTTTGGCAACTTTCAAAGTCGCGAAGCATTATTTTTTGAAACATTTGCTGCAACCTTAACAGCAGCAAATGGTTCTGAAGGTCAGTTGTACCAGGATGTTTTGATTGAAGCAATAACGAATGATGATAATGATGGCAACCTAAATAATGGAACACCAAATTATTGTGCAATTACAAGCGCTTTTGCATTGCATGGCATAACCTTAAACGCAGCTGTGCTTGGTTTAAATAATACTACTCCGCTTTTCATTACATCAGCATCACCGGTAACACTTTCTGCTACAGCTAATAGTTTACCCGGAGGAAATTTTATTGCTCATTATCAATTAAACCAAAGTACAGGAACATGGATTTCTACGCCAATGACTAATGTGGGTGGCATTAATTACGAGGCTGTATTGCCATCAGTTGCAAATGGAAATATTGTGCTTTACTATTTTGACGTAATTGATCAGTGTGGCATGCCTGTAGTTGCAATGCCACCTCAGGCTTCTAATACCAACCCTAATATCCCTTACAATATTTTAGTTGGTTACAGCCAATATTCGATAAATGACTTTGATGCCAATGGAGGAACATGGACAACAGGCGCTCCGGGAGATAATGCTACCATCGGATTATGGGAAATAGCAACACCTGAAGGGACATTTATTAATCCAAGTGATCCATCAACGGTAGTTCAGCCAGATGCACAGGTTACCCCTGGTGGTTCATTGTGTGCGGTAACTAATCATCTTGCAGGTTCAGCACCGGGAAATTATGATGTTGATAATGGTAAAACCACTTTAATTTCTCCTTCGTTTGATTTAACAGGCCATATAAACCCTGCTTTCAGCTATTACCGCTGGTACACAAACGACCAGTTTGCGGCTGCAATTTTAGATTATTGGCGGGTTGCAATTTCAAATGATAACGGATCAACCTGGGTTCCTGTTGAAAACACGCAGACTGCCGATCACAGTTGGAGGAGAAATGCATTCCGGGTAAGCGATTATATTACTCCATCTAACCAGGTTAAGGTTCGCTTTGTTGCCGAAGATACTCCCCCCGGTGGATGGGTTGAGGCACTTGTAGATGATTTTGTTTTATGGGATGAAGTGCCTTCGGGAATAACAGAAAATGAAAGTGCATTGTCTGTAAGTGTTTATCCGAATCCTGCTAATGACGTAATCAATATTAAATGGAACAAGGTAAAAAGCAATGATTTTACGATTGCATTGGTTGATGAGCTTGGAAGAGAGATATATATGTATAGAGAGAATAATTCAAATGCAGGCTTAAAGAGCCGCACTATTGATACATCAACTTTTCCATCTGGCATTTACCTTCTTAGAATAGCTGATGATAATACTACCTATACTCAAAAGGTTAACATAATAAAATAGAAATTTATTCCTGTCGTTTAAAGGTGATGTTACTTCAATGTGACGTCACCTTTTTTATTTTCAATGCTGCGGGATGAGGGTTTTCTTGATACATTAATATCCATATCACTTTATGAAACTGTTTGAATTTTATGTTCAAATACTTTTTGCAAACGATTTAAAATAGATCAAACCTGAATTTTATAACCATTATTCTATATTAAACCAATGGGTGAGTTAATGCAACAAAATCTTTAGGCAGCAATCAGGTGGTTATTTGCCTCTAAAAAAATGTGTTTGGCAGTACAAATCATAAAAAATATTGCCAATGATTAAAAAATATAGGCGAAATGCAAAAATTATTTCACTAAAAATCAATACTATACGAAAAAAGAAGAGCTGAAAGTAAAATTTATTTTGCATTTATCGTTCCTGTACATATCTTTACCCCATAATTAGCACAGTTCGCCTACGAGAAGTGTAAAAATCACGAAAGTGATATCCAGATATAAGTTTTTAGGTTGTAATGGTTGTTTCAGGTCTGGGGAGTGGTTTACCTCA